>JBDHIK010000017.1:0-34977 GCA_039587475.1 Gemmatimonadota bacterium
GGCAACTGGTGGCCTGAGGTCAGGCCGGAAGATCGTGAATCGGGCGAACGGGTCTATGCCGTATCGATGGAACGCGAGGTCGCTGCGGAGCTGGGCGTTGGCCTCGGGGACGATATTACCTGGAGCGTTCAGGGCATCCCGGTCCACTCGCAGGTGACGAGTATCCGGGAAGTCGACTGGGCTCAGTTCGCCCCCAATTTCTTCGCCGTGTTCGAGCCGGAAGCGCTCCGGGACGCTCCCCACATGCTGGTGGCGCTGACGCGAGTGGACGACGCCACCGACCGGGGTCGCATCCAGCGTATTCTGGTGGAACGCTACCCCAACGTCAGCTCCGTCGACCTGGGCCTGGTGCAACGAGCCCTGGACCGAATCGTGGGAAGCATGATTCTGGCCATACGGTTCATGGCATTGTTCAGCCTGGCCACCGGTGCCGTGGTCCTGATCGGCGCGGTGGCCACCAGCCGGTTTCAGCGTGTCCGCGAGGGGGTGCTCCTGAAGACCCTCGGAGGGACACGACGCCAGATTCTCCGGGTGTTGCTCACGGAGTACGTCGCGCTGGGAAGCCTGGCCGCCCTGGTCGCGGTTGGGCTCTCGTCGGCGGCCGGGTGGGCCATCATGACCTTCGTGTTCGACAGCACGTTCCACCTGCCCATGCTGGAGCTGGCCGGGGTCACCACGGTCCTGGTCGGCGTCACCGTGGCGGTCGGGCTGTGGAATTCGACCGAGGTATTCCGGGCCCCGCCCCTCGCCGTCCTGCGCGCCGAGTGAGTCCCCACGCCACGGGGGTCGGCGCCAGATGCTGATCGACATCCTGGCCGTCCCGTACGATTCGGGCGTGCGGGGCGTCCGGATGGGCCGCGGGCCCGAACACCTGCTCGAGGCCGGCCTGGTCGATCACCTCGAGGCCTGCGGCCATTCGGTCCAGGCCCGGGTCCTGGATGTGCCGACCGCACCACTCACTCCTGAGCCACGCTTCCTCCTCGACCTCTGTACCACACTTCAGGCCGAGGTGGTGGCCGCGCGAAAGCGGACGGCCTTCCCCATCGTTCTGGCGGGGTCCTGCTACGTCTCGGTCGGCATTCTCGCAGGCCTGGCTCAGCCGGAGCGTACCGGCGTCTTCTGGTTCGACGCCCACGGGGACCTGAACACACCGGAGACCAGCGCCAGTGGCTTTCTGGATGGCATGGCCATCAGCCTGCTGACCGGGAGGGCCTGGCGGCATCTCCTGGCCGCGCTCCCCGGACGGGCCCAGGTGCCCGAATCGCACATCTGCCTGATCGGGGCCCGCGACATCGACCCCCTGGAACGAGAGATCCTGCAGAACAGCGACATTCACTACTGTCCGCCGCAGGGCGGTGCTGAAGCTCTCGCCGCGGCGCTGTCCTTCATGCGGCCCGATGTGCGGCGCGGCTACCTGCACCTCGACCTCGACGTCCTCGACCCCACCGTTGGACGTGCCAATGCCCTCGCCGCTCCGGATGGCATGACCGTCGAAGACGCCACCGACGCCATCGGCGCCATCGGCAGGGCCACCACCGTCGATGCGGCCGCGGTCACCGCCTACGATCCCGGATATGATGACCCCGGTTCTGTCCAACGGGCCGCATTCTCGCTGGTCACCGCGATCGTGGAGGCTGCCGGCGGGGGCCCTAGCCCCGAGTAAAGGCCCACGGTAGCTTGTGGCATCCCGGCCCAGCGGCCAACCACCCAACACCCGAACCCTCAGGATCTCCACAACGATGCTCTCAATCGACTTGACGGGGAAGCGAGCGTTCATCGCCGGTGTCGCGGATGACGGCGGCTTTGGGTTCGCCATCGCCAAACGTCTGGCACAGGCCGGCGCCTCCATTTGTGTCGGCACCTGGCCACCGGCCCTCGGCATTTTCACCAAGCTGCTCGAACGTGGCAAGATGGCCGACTCCCTGATGTTTTCCGGCGGCGGGCAGCTCGAATTCGAACGCATTTATCCCCTGGACGCTGAGTACGACACCCTCGACGACGCCCCGGAGGACATCCGCGGCAACAAGCGATACAAGGATGTCGGGGACTTCTCGGTGGCTGGCGTGGCGGATCGTCTGGTGGAGGACTTCGGCGAGGCTCCAGTGGACATCGTCGTCCATTCGCTGGCCAACGCCCCCGAGGTCAGGTCTCCCCTGATCGACACCTCGCGACGCGGCTATTTGTCCGCCGTGAGTGTTTCAGCCTACAGCAACATCTCCCTGGTACGCACCTTTGCTCCATTGATGCGACCGGGTGGCGCCTTCCTGTCCCTGACCTACATGGCCGGTGAACGTGTCATCCCAGGGTACGGCGGAGGCATGTCGTCCGCCAAGGCCGCCCTCGAGGCCGACACCAAGACCCTGGCGTTCGAGGCGGGACGGCGCCACAACGTCCGCGTCAACGCCATTTCTGCAGGGCCATGGGCCTCGCGTGCCGCTTCAGCCATCGGGTTCATCGGCACCATGATCGACTACTGCAGCGCCAACGCGCCACTGACCCGTGATTTCCTGGCGGACGATGTGGGCAATGCGGCCGCATTTCTGCTCAGTCCCATGGCCGCCGCCATCACCGGGTCCGTGGTGTACGTCGACAACGGCTACCATGCCATGGGCATGGCCGTGGACGGTCTCGACAGCTACAAGCCGGGCGATGCCTGAGGCACTCCTCGTCGTCCGGGAGGGCCCGGTCTGCACCCTCTCGATCAACAGGCCCGATCGGCGGAACGCCCTGACCCCTGACCTGGCCAAACGACTGGTCGAGGCACTGAAAGCGGCGGGCGAGGATGACGCTGTACGGGTCGTGGCCCTGCGAGGCGAGGGCGGACATTTCTCCGCCGGGCTCGACCTGCACTGGGTATCCCAGTTGGGGCGTGACGTGCCCGATGCCACGCTCAGCACCGGCCTCAAGGATTTCCAATCGATCATCCACGCCGTGGTGGAATCGCCCCTCCCCGTCATCGCGGCGTGCGAAGGCACCGTCGCGGGCTTCGGGCTGGACCTGGCGCTTGCCTGTGATCTCCGATACGCGGACCCCAGCGCCCGCTTCACGTCCGCTTTCGCCATGATGGGGCTGGTGCCGGATGGCGGCTCCACCAGTACGCTCCCCCGCACGATCGGACAGGGAAAGGCGTTTCGCTTCCTGGTGGATGGCTCGACGATGGACGCCGAGGAAGCGCTGCGTGTGGATCTGGTCGATCACCTCGTTCCGGCTGGAGGGTTGCCGGACGCCGTCACGGCATTCGCCTCGGCCATCCGGAGCACGTCCCGCCGCAGCATCGCGGTCATCAAGTATCTGATCGAACGTCACAATGGCTCGGGCTGGGCCGACACGCTCGATGCCGAGGGAAGAGCTCAGCTCCAGGCCCTCAGGAGCGACGACTTCCACGATCGCATGGCCGCCTTCGTCACGCGGGGACCATGAGGAGAACGACATGACGCGACCGTCGATCTTTCAGCCGGATATTCTCCGCGGCAAGGTCGCCCTCGTGACCGGGGGCGGCACCGGGATCGGGCTTGGCATCGCCAAAGCCATGGCAGCCGCTGGCGCCGACGTCGCCATCGCGTCCCGGAACCCCGAGCACCTCACCGCCGCGGTGGACACCCTCCGACCCCTGGGGACGACGGTGACCGCGGTCGAAACCAATGTGCGCGACCGTGAGGCTGTCGACGACATGGTGAGCAACACCGTGTCCCGGCTCGGCCGTATCGACATCCTGGTCAACAATGCCGCCGGCAATTTCTACGTGCCGTCGGCCGAGATGTCGGTCAATGCCTGGAAGGCCGTGGTGGAGACGGACCTGTACGGTACATTCTATTCCTGTCAGGCCGTCCACCGGCACATGAAGGAGCAGCGTTTCGGCCGCATCATCTCGATTTCCATGACGCTGCACTATCGGGGCTGGCCGTTGATGGCACACGCCACCGCCGCGAAGGCGGGGGTCGACGCTCTGACCCGCACGCTGGCGATGGAATGGGCCCGCGACGGAATCACCGTCAACGCCATTGCGCCTGGCCCCGTCCCCACCGAGGGGGTCCTCAAGGCATTCACCGCACCGGACCAGGACACGCCGGATGTATTCGCCATGAAGGCCAAGGCCAAGGAGATCCCGCTGGGGCGCTGGGGGGAACCGGAGGACATCGGACAGATGGCCGTCTACCTTGCCAGCCCCGCAGGCGACTGGATCACCGGCTCCATCTTCGTCGTCGATGGCGGGAGCTGGCTGGCTGGAAGAACGTAGCGAGGAGAGAGCACTATGTTCGTCGGACACTATGGGGTGGCCCTGGCACTCAAACGGGCCGACCCTCGCCTGTCTCTGGGAACCCTGTTCATTGGGACCCAGCTGGTGGATATCCTGTGGGGCATCTTCATCGTGCTCGGCTGGGAACGGGCACGCGTTGACCCGGGATTCACCGCCGTCACACCCTTTCAGTTTCTGTCCTATCCCCTGTCGCACAGCCTGGTGGCCGGAGTGGCCTGGGCGGCGCTGGCGGCGGCGGTGTACTACTCCAGGCCCACGGTCGACACGAGCCACCGCTGGCGTGGCGCCCTGGTCCTCGGGATCGCCGTCCTCTCACACTGGTTCCTGGACGTCATCGTCCATCTCCCGGACCTCCCCCTGGCGGGCAACGATTCACCCAAGTTTGGGCTGGGACTGTGGGACAACATCGGAGCGACCCACGTGGTGGAGTTCGGTGCCCTGGCCGTGGGGGCCTGGATCTATACCACGGCCAAGACCAAGCGCCACCCGCTCCACCCCGTGCGATTGGCCATTCTGATCGCCGTTCTGCTCGGCCTCAACGCGGTCAATCTGTGGGCGCCGCCGCCGGACGACATGACCGTGATCGGCATCGGCGCCGTGCTGATGTTCCTGGGACTCGCGTGGTTGGGCGCCTGGGTGGATCGGGACGCGCCCGCGACCGAGCCGGCAGCAGGCTCGTCGCGGAAGCGGAAGTCGAAGGCGCATTGATGCCGACGGCCCGGTTGTTTCTCGTGCTGGGTGGCTGCTCCGCTTTTCTGGCGGTGGCGGCCGGTGCGTTCGGCGCGCACGCCCTCCGGGCACGGGTGCCTGACAACCTCCTGACGGTATTCGAGACCGGGGCCCGCTACCAGATGTATCACGCACTGGCGCTCCTGGCCGTGTCCTGGGCCATCGATCGCTGGGGCGGCGGCCTGCTGACGTGGAGCGGCTGGGCCTTCGTGGTGGGCACGGTGGTGTTCTCCGGCAGCCTGTACGCCCTGGCCCTGACCGGCGTGCGGAGCCTGGGGGCTGTCACTCCGCTGGGCGGGGTGGCCTTCCTGGCTGGGTGGGTCTTGTTCGTGTTGGGAGTGATGCGTTCGGGATCCTGAGGGTCACCGAACGACGTGGCTGGATGGACGAACGGCACCGGATCTCCGGTGCCGTTTGCGTTCGTCGGCGGGCCGATGTGCTACATGAGTCCGTTCATATAGCTGAACAGCACGATCAGGGCGGCCACCAGCACCCCGGCGATCGCAATCGGAAACACGAACAGCCCCGAATAGAAGATCGAGTCCTGCTTCAGGTGCATGTAGAAAGCCCCCACCAGGGCGAACTTCGCCGCGGACAGGACCAGCAGGACCGCGACGAGGACCGGGGCGAGAGCGGCCGCCAGGGCGGCAGGGGCGCCCTCATCGACGACCTCGTAGGCGGCGACTTCGAGGGCCGTAAGGATGAACAGCACCACGGCCACCTTGACGTACTTGATCGCCGAGGGCCAGGGGGTTTCGTGAGTCAGTGCCGATTCCTGTGCCGAGCTTTCCATGAACCGATCCTCAACGCATTAGGTAGACGACGGGGAAAATCACGATCCAGACCACGTCGACGAAGTGCCAGTACAGCGCGGCGAGTTCCAGGTTGAGCGCCTTCTCCGGCGGAAGCTTCCCGCGCAGGGCCAGAATGAAGATGGTGGCCAGCCAGATGACCCCGATGGTGACGTGCGTCCCGTGGAAACCCGTCAGGGTGTAGAAACTCGATCCGAACAGATTGGTGGTGTACCCCAGGCCCTTGTGGAAGAAGTGGTAGAACTCGTACACCTGCATCCCGACGAAGAACAGGCCTGCGACGATGGTCGCACCCAGCCACCACAGCGTCATCTTCCGGTTGCCGTGCTGGGCACCGGCAAGGGCCATGACCACGAAAAACGAACTGAACAGCAGGACGGCGGTGCCGAAGGTCACCAGCGGGATTTCGAAGATCGGCTCGAAGTGCTCACCCGTCGGCGACGTCCATTCCGAATGCGGGAAGGGTCCGACGACGCTGCGCCCCTTGTACACCAGGTAGGTGCCGATCAGAGAAGCAAAGAACAGGCACTCGGACCCGATGAAGGTCCAGATGGCCACCTTACGGTTGTCCAGCCCGGTGTACGTCGGGTGGGCGATATCGTGCGTCGACACAGTCAGTCCTGTGGGTTGTCGGTGGTCATTCAGCCGGCTCGAACGCCCAGGAGAAGATGCCGTAGGCGGTAATGGCCAGGCCGAGCAGGATGATCGGCAGGTTGATGGTCGTCACCGACGGCATCGGCCAGACGGCGCCGAGCAGGAAACCGGTGAAGAACACCCCGATACCGATCGCCGTGATGAGCGGCTTGACGGACGGGTTGGGAAGATGGATATGGCTCCCGTCCACCCGTGGCGGCTCCGGCAACGTGCCGCCCTTGGCCCGCTTCATGGCCCACAACGCGTCTCGGGACTCGACTTCCGGCACCTCGGGGAAGTTGAATTCCTGCGGCGGCGAAGGAATGGACCATTCCAGCGTAGCGCCATTCCAGGGATCGGCTGGCGCCGGCACACCCGACCGCTTCGACACGACGATGTTCCAGATAAGCACCAGGAACGACGCGCCCAGTACGAACGATCCGGCCGTCTCGACCTGATTCCAGAACTCGAAGCCCAGGCCTTCGGGGTACGTGTAGACCCGTCGCGGCATGCCATGCAGTCCCAGGAAGTGCATCGGGAAGAACGTCAGGTTGAAGCCGATGAACATGAGCCAGAACTGGAACTTGCCAATGCGCTCACTCAGCATGAACCCGAACATCTTGGGGGTCCAGTAATACGTGCCCGCCATGATCGCGAAGACGGCGCCGCCGAACAGGACGTAATGGAAGTGGGCGACGATGAAGTAGGTATCCGTCTGCTGCAGGTCGGCAGGCACCGCGGCGTGCATGATTCCGGACAGGCCGCCAATGATGAACATCGCGATGAAGCCAAGGGAGAAATACATCGGGGTCTTCATCTGAATGGAACCACCCCAGATGGTCCCGATCCAGTTGAAGATCTTGACCCCGGTGGGAATGGCAATGAGCATGGTGAGCACGCCGAATGAGGCGTCGGCGATCGGTCCCATCCCCGTAGCGAACATGTGGTGGCTCCACACGCCGAACCCGAGCACCGCGATGAACGCGCCGGAAAACACCATGGCGGCGTAGCCGAACAGGGGCTTGCGCGAGAACACCGGCAGAATTTCGGAAACGATGCCGAACGGCGGGAGGATGAGGATGTAGACCTCAGGATGCCCGAAGATCCAGAACAAGTGCTGCCACAGCATCGGATCCCCGTTGGCCGCCACCTCGAAGAAGGTGGCCCCGAAGTACCGATCCACCATCAGAAAGACCAGCGCCACCGTGATGACCGGGAAGGCCAGCAGCAGCAGGATCTGGGTGATCATGCTCATCCAGCAGAACATCGGCATTCGCAGCAGCCGCATCCCGGGGGCGCGCATGTTGATGATGGTGACGAAGAAGTTGACCGCCGCCGCCAGGGAAGCGATGCCGAGAATCTGCAGTCCGATGACCCAGAAATCCGTGTTGGGCCCAGGGCTGTATTGGACCGAGGTCAGATTGGCGTACCCGAACCAGCCGGCGTTGGGCGCCGCCCCGAAGATGAAACTCGCGTTCAACACCAGCCCGCCGATGAGGAACACCCAGAAACTGAAGGCGTTCAGCCGGGGGAACACCACATCCCGGGCCCCGATCTGGAGCGGGATGAGGTAGTTGAAGAACATGGCCGACAGCGGCATCACCCCAAGGAAGATCATGGTGGTGCCGTGCATCGTGAACAGCTGGTTGTAGGCATCGGGGGACAGGAAGGTGCTGTCCGGTGACCCGAGCTGGATGCGAAGCAGAAGCGCTTCCAGGCCTCCGATCATGAAGAACACGAAGGCACTGACACCGTACATGATGCCGATGCGCTTGTGATCGACCGTGGTCAGCCAACTCCACAGGCCGGTCTTCGCGTCAGACGTAATCTGTGGTGGTGCGTGCTCAACTGCCGAGGTTGCCATGCCGTGTCCTAGTGGTGCCGGGGAGGAGGACCTCCCCCGTCGTTATCGAACGCCCGCGGCGACCGTGGGCGCGCTGACCTGCTGGGCCCGCAGATAGGCTACCAACGCTTGCGCTTCCGCTTCCGAAACCTCGATCGGGAGCACCATCAGGCTCCCTTCCTTATATCCCTGCGGATCACGGATCCATCGGGCCATGTTCTCGTCGGTGTTCTCCAGCATCCCCGCGGCGATGTACGTCCGGGCGCCGATGTTCGCCAGGTTGGGACCGATCATCCCCGGAGGTGGAGACGCCGCGTTGAAGCTGTGACAGCCGAGACAGGCCTTGGTGGCGAACAACTGCTCCCCCGCCACCGCCAGGGAATCCTCTACGGTCACTGCCACCGTGGCAGCCGACATCGCCGCCACCCAGGCATCGAAATCCGCCGGGTCGTCCGCCAGAATCCGGAAGCCCATTCTGCCGTGCTGGATGCCACAGAACTCGGCGCATTGCCCAGGGAAATCCCCAGCAACCTCGGCAGTGAACCAGATCCTGGTCTCTCGGCCGGGAAAGACGTCACGCTTGCCCGCGAATCGTGGGACCCAGAAGCTGTGGATGACATCGACCGAGGACAGACGAAAATCCACCGTCCGTCCCACTGGGACATGTAGCTGGTTGGCCGTCGTGATGCCGTACTCCGGGTAGTGGAACTCCCACCACCACTGGTGACCGACCACCTCCACGACCAGGGCGTTGGGCGGCGTCTCGGCCGTCGCGAAAATCGTCCGGATGGTTGGAACCGCAATCAGCACCAGAATGATCGCGGGGACCGCGGTCCACACGATCTCCAGAACCGTGCTGCCGTGCACCTGTTTGGGCTCGGGGTCGTCGGGACGCCCCCGGAATCGGAAGATGGCGTATACCAACGCCCCTTCAACCACCACAAACACCAGAATCGCCCACCGGACCGTCACCATGAAGACATCGTCCACCATGCGGGCGAAGTCCCCCTCGGGACTCAGGGTCGTCTGCGGGTAGTTATCGGCGCACCCAAGGGCCGCCAGAGACAGCAGGGCCACCATGGCGCCTAACCGGAGCCCTCGACCCGAATGAACGGACCATAAGCGCATGCGACAGCTCTTCCTGTTGCGCGGTATGAGAATTCGGAGAAACGAACCGCCCGCACGTTAGCCAGCAAGGCGGGATCCGTCAAGGAAGCATCAGGCCCCCGGCAAGTCCGCTGTTGCCGGATGGATGGTGTTGCCCGGCAAGGTGTTAGACCGTCAGTCGCCGAGGGTCTCGGTCATCAACCCGTGGCGCACGGCCGGGTAGCGGGGGTAGTAGTAGGCGCCCATGGCGATGAGGGCGAAGGTGTTCCCCACCAGAATAGTCCACCAGCGGGAATCGCCGTCGCTTGGTCCTACCAGGATGAACGTGAAGCCAATGAAGAAGACCTCGAACACGGCCAGCACGATCACCAGGGCGAAGCGCCAGATGTGGTGCCTGGACGCCAGGCGGACCAACTGGGTGAGAAAGACGCCGAACAAGGAGAAGGCCGCGAAGTGCAGCAGGGTGTACCCAATGACCATACCGGCGCTCAGGGTGTCGGGCGCCGGTGACTGCCCGCGCTGGAAGACCAATTGTCCGAGGAGATTCGGAGTGTAGAACGGCCGGCCTTCGATGATCACGTCGAGCAACAGGAACCACAGCGCGACCGCACTTCCGCCGAGGATACCGGCGGAAACGCCCTGTCGCAGCAGCGAATGCTCATGAGTCGCCATGGGGCACCTCCCTCGTGGGTAACACAAAACCGGCCCTCGATGTTCCCTGAGCCCGGGGAACCAACGTACGGCTCCGCTCAGAGCTCCGCCAGCAACCCAGCGACTGTCCCGGCGCCCTTCAGGGGCTGCCCATGAGGACCTCGATGGCCTGAGCACTACGGGGGGCTCCCGCCGAGAGGATCTCCGGGTCCCCGTCGGTGACGAGTATGTCGTCCTCGATGCGAATCCCGATGCGCTCGGCGGGGAGATAGAGCCCGGGCTCGATGGTCAGGACCATCCCGGGGACCAGAGCGGTTCCATAGTCACCGACGTCGTGCACATCCATTCCCAGCCAGTGTGACAGTCCGTGCACGAAGTACCGGGTGCAGTCTCCAGGAGCACACAGGTCACCCGAGTGCTCCCGCATGTACTGACGGGCAATCCGGTTGAGACGCCCGACCGTGGTGCCCGGCCTCACGGAATCAATGGCGGCCTGCTGGGTCGCCAGGACCAGGTCGTACAGGGCCCGCTGCCGGTCCGTGAACCGTCCGGACACGGGAGCCGTTCGGGTGATGTCGGCAGAGTAGTATCCGAACTCTGCACCGATGTCCATGATGATGAGGTCCCCGTCCTCCAGGCGCCCACGGCTCTTGTCATAGTGGAGCGTCGTCGAATTCGGCCCGGCGCCGACGATGCTGGGGAAGCCGACCCGTTCGGCGCCGCGGCGACGAAACACGAATTCGATCAACGCCTCGACCTCGTACTCCCACATGCCCGGTCCCAGTGTCGCCATGGCTTCCCGTTGTGCCTCGGCGGTGATGTCGATGGCGCGTCGCAACCTGCCGAGCTCGTCGTCGTCCTTGATCAGGCGTAGCTGGGCGATCAGGTAGCCGAGGTCCCGGACCACGAGCGGACGACCGTAGTCGGCCAGTGCCAGATCGCTGGTAAACTCGATCTCCCGTGCCGGCAGCCCTTTGCCACGCCGCAGGTACAAGCCCCCGTCCCAGGCCGGGGAAGAACGCCCGATCGCCATGCGGCGCATGACCCGGGCGACTTCTTCGTCGGACCGCACGTCCTCGATTCCCGTCAGGCGAACCGCCTCCTCGCCAGGGCCCAGTTTGGGACCGGTCCACCGTTCGGCGGCCGTGTCCCGGGCTGGGAGAAACAGGACCGCCGATCCGGTGTCGGACCCGTCGGCGCTGAGCACCAACCAGGCGTCCGGAGTCTCGAGTCCTGTCAGGTAGAAGAAGTCGTTGTCCTGCCGGAAGTCGCTGTCCTGAGGATGGGCGCCATCCGCTTCGATGCTGCGTACGGTGGCTGATCCCAGGATGGCGACCCCGGTGCCCATCGCTTCGATCAGCGCGGCGCGCCGAGCGGTCAGGGCGGCGGGCGGGACGGGACCGGCCGGCGACCCCGTCTGGGCCTCGAGGCTCACGGCAACCGACAGCATCAGGACCGGCATCATCCTCATTCTCATCGAACTCTCCCTGGAGCAGGTGTCATCGCTCGGCACCGACGTGTTCCGTAATGACGCGGTCGAAGGGCACCGCCCCTTCGACCGGATACGAGTAGTGCCACCATTCCTGTGCGTAGTTGGCAAAGCCCTGCGATTCCAAAGCGGCCTTCAGCCGCAGTCGCCGTTCCAGAACCTCGCCCGCGGCGTTCATCGTATGGGCCGACGCGTCGAACGTGTCGTAGGGCGTCCCCATGTCGAGCTCCTTCCCCGTCTCCACATCGACGATCGTGACGTCGATCGCCACGCCCAGGTTGTGCCGGCTGCGCCTGGCGATGTACCCGTCATCGAGCAGGTCCACCCGACCGACTCGCTCGGCCCAATCCACCATGCCGAGCGTGGCCCGCACCGGCCGGTAGCCATCGAACACCTTGAGGCCCAACCCTTCCGAACGAAGGGCGGCATTGGCCCGTGACAGGGCGCCGGACAGATCCCGGTGTATCAGCACGCGCGGTGCCTGGTAGCCCGGGAGCACCGCTCCGGTGAAGTTGTTGGTCGTGGCATACCGCGCCTCGACGAGAATGGTGCTGTCCGCCGACCGCACGTCCACCAGGGTCTCCGCCGCCAGTGAGTCCGACCCGATGATACGTGGCGACTCGGCCGGTCCGTCGGCCCCGCCACATGCCACTGTCGCGCAGGCCAGTACGACTGGGATGCCACGGCGGAAGAGCAACATCGGCACTCCGTGACTAGACGTGTGGTGCGGCCAACGCCACCAGAATGGCCGTGGTGACGAGGAGCAACGCGCCGATGAGAAGTTCGACACGGGCAGAACGGTGCAGCCGCGCGGCCGCCCCGGCGGTACCCAGGCGCGGCAAGACACGCCGCCAGTTGTAGGCGCCGACCGCGCCGGTGCCGGAGAACAGAGCGATCTTGACCAGGAGCGTCCGCCCATAGGGCGTCTGCCACAAGGCCGCCCAGGACCCTACGTAGCTCACCGATAAAAGGATCCCCATCAAGACGACCGTGATCACTCCGACCAGTGCGACCGGCGAGAAGGCGCCAACGAGCCTGGCAACAGCCGCCTCACGTATCTCCTCCGACCGACCACGGGCCGCGCCGAGCGCCACGATGGTCACCACGGCGAGCGAACCGAGCCAGGTGGCGCCGGCCAGCACGTGGAGCGCCTGGAGCGACCAGGTCACAGCCGTCGGCCAGGCGGACGCCATGGCATGCCCGGTGAGGGGGAGGGAGACTGCCGTGGCAATGGCACCGGCGAACGCTACCGGCGTACCCCACGGTCGGGCCAACCGGGCCGCGGCAAATCCGATTGCGGCCACCAGGGCACACGCCACCTGGATGAGCCAGCGGGTGCCCCAGGTGGTGTCGAAGAGGACGGTGGCGAACTCCGCGGCGGTGAGCGGGTCGCCCGGGAACAGGAAGTCGAGCACCTGGGCGTACAGCCGACCCGCGGCGGCGACCAGATACAGCAACGATCCCATCAACCCCAGGACGAGGCTATGGGCCGTGGTGGGAGCGCGGACGGCGGCCGAAACGACATCGGCCTGGCGAAAGGCCCGGGCGGCAATGGCGCGGTAGGCGACCGCGCCTGTCATCAGGAAGAGGGCGACATAGCCGAGCCATCGGCCCAGCGCACCGGCATCGAGCAGTCCCGGTTCGCCCTCCTGGAGGGGCCATGGGGCGGCCTGGAGCCGGGACGCTGCCAGCGTCAGAAACACCAGCGCCCCGGCAGCCATGGCCGGGGCGCGATGCGACCGGAACACCCGCCGCAAACCAGCGCCGCCGTCAGCGGCTCGAGGCGCTGTCACCTTCCTGCCTGGCATAGTTGAAGGCGAACTCCCCCTTCACCTTGTGACCATCCGGCGCGGCGGTCTGCCACAGCACGGTGTACTCCCCCATCGGCAGCGAATCCGGGACGGCGAGCGTCACCGACTTGGGGTCCTCGGTCGCCGCGGCTTTGGGGAGGTCGGTCTTCACGCCGTCGCCTGACACCAGCCGGACCCGGGTCAGCGCCACTTCGGGATTCTGGGAAAACCACAGTTGAATGTGCTCCAGTCCCTCGGTGACGACCTGGTCCTTTTCGGGAAAGCTCTTGACCAGTCGCATGTGGAGTGGCGCGGCGGCTCCCAGTACGATGGCGACCAGGACGGCGGCTGGAACGAGGACGGGAAGTCGGCGCAAGGAGATCGACATCTGGGTCTCAGGCTAGGAGGTTCGTTTCTCCGTCAGGGGCCATAAATGTATGATTGGTATGGAGTTCTGGCAACAGACCCCGATGGGGCCCCGACCGGTACTGGTGCAACGGGAGATTTCGTTACATTAGTTGTTGGAGACGAGGGGCCACCGTGGGCCGCCCATGGCGCGCGGTGGTCTCTCCTTGCTATGAGTAGCCGATGATCCGGGACTTGCAGGAGAAGCTGGGCAAGGAAGTCGAGGAACTCAGCCACGAACTGACCGTGACGCTGCCGAAGGCGATCGCCCTGGCCGTCGAGCTCGGCGATCTGCGTGAGAACTCCGAGTACAAGGCGGCCCTGGAGCGACAGCAGTTCGTCCAGGCCCGGCTGGGGCAGTTGCAGCACAGGATGCAGCAGCTCAGTCAACTGGCCCACATCGAGACACCGCGTGGCCGGGTCGGGCTGGGGACCACCGTCAAGGTCGTCGACGTCGAAACCGACGAAGAAGAGACCTACATGGTCGTGCTCGCCGAAATGATGGACGTCGATGCCGGCCACATTTCCCTGCAGTCGCCGTTGGGCCTGTCCCTTCGCGACCGTACCGTCGGCGAGGAAGTCGTGCTCCGGCTCCCCCACATGGTTCGCAAACTGCGCGTGACCGAGGTCATCACCATCCACGACCAGGAGAAATGAGCGACGATTCCGGCCTCCCGTTCGACGGGAGGCACCTGTTCGTAGTGGGTGATCGGGTCCTGATCCAGCCGGAAGACGGTGAGGGCCGGACCCGGGTGGGCCTGTACCTGCCCCAGGGCGCGGTCGATTCGGAACAGGTACAGGGCGGACGCATCGTCGCCACCGGCCCGGGCGACCCGATCGTGGATCCCAGCGCGTTCGATTCCGAGCCGTGGCGGGTACCCTCGGCGGAAGCGCGTACCCGGCCGCTGCAGGCGCGCGTCGGCGATCACGCACTCTTCTTTCGCAAGGCCGCCGTCGAGATCACCTTCGAAGACACCAAATACCTCGTCGTTCCGGAAGCAGCTATACTGGTATTGGTTCGGGAAGACGACCTCCCCTGAGCAGCGCCGCCTGACCCGCCTCCTCATCTTCCGCGGATCTGATGCCCAAGTACCACCTGACCAGCAACGCCCGCCGCTACCGCCGCCTGATGTGGCTCACCGCGCTGGCGGCCCTCCCCGCCCTGGCCCTGGTCATCCAGGGCCTGCGCGGCGAAACCTCCCTGGTGGTCGGGATTCTCGCGGTCCTGGTGTTCTTGACCGCCATTTCGGTGGCTGCGGTCCTGGGACTCAAGATGCACCGCCAGACCCTGATCGACCGGGACATGCAGGCCCGACGCGCCATGATCGTCATGATGGCGGAAACCCTGGGGAAGGAATCCGACGAGTCGCTCGAACACATCCGGGAACGCGGCGGCATGTCGGGCGAGGCCGCCGACCTGATCCTGAAGGCCCGCCAGGCCAAGGACGCCGAGTAGTCCGCCGTGTGCACGTTCGTGTACGTGTCGAGCGCGCTCACGTTGAGCGAAGTGCGCTCCATGCTTCCGGCCGACCTCACCGCTGACGCGCTCCCGATGGCGGAACAACAGCCACTCCTTGCCCTTCACTACGACGCGCAAGTCGTCGTGCGCGTCCTGCACGGCGGCTGCTCGTGCGATCTCGTCCGGGATCGACACCCCGATCCCAAAGTCGACGAGGTCGTCCACCGCCAGCGCTATCGCCACCTGGGCTACGACCGGACACGCATCATCCGCTATCTGGATCGTCACCGCCGCGTGACCGGTGATCGCCGTCCCCGGCCCACCGGGTACTGGGGGGACGTGTTCAACGCCTTCGTCGTGGAGCATGCCCGCAACGCCGGCCCCACACTGTACTACCGTCATTTCTCCCACGACGGTCTTCCCGGTGACTCCGGCCTGGCCACCCCGATTCACCAGATCGCCGTCACCGAGGTTCGGGGGGAGGTCAGTTCGTGGCTCCCCGAACTGACCCCCACCATGGTCACCTGATGTCCTGGCGCAGGACTCCGGACCAGGGCCGCCGCATCGCCGTCCTCTTCTTTCGCGCCATCCGCCTTCGATGTCCCAACTGCGGCGGGCATCCGGTCCTGCTCACGTGGTTCACCCTGTGTGCCAACTGCCCCGTGTGCGGCATCCGGTTGCAACGAGGTGAGGACGGCTATTGGGTGGGGGGCTACATGTTCAACCTCATCGCTGCCGAACTGATCTGGGCCGGGTCGCTGGTGGCGCTCCTGTGGTGGACGTGGCCCACCCCTCCCTGGACGGTGCTGCTGATCGGCGGGGTGATGCTGATGGTGCTGTCGCCGGTCGCGCTCTTCCCCTTCTCCCGACTGGTGTTTCTGGCCTTCGACCTGGTCTTCCGACCGCCCAAACCCGACGACTACCCGGGTCCCCACGAACCGGGGGCCATTCTCCGGCGCGATCACCGGGATACTTGACCGGCATTTTCTTCGGGGTATATTCGGTTTCAAGTACCGAATAAACTCCGAAAGTAGGTGCTCCGTGTCGGTCCCCGCCATACCACCCCAGCCCACCACCCTGCCCTACCCCACCCCTGCCGTAGACCGGAACCCGTTGATTCACAACCTCATACGGGTGTGTCCCGAATGTGCGGGACCCATTGCCCGGGGGTCCGGTTGTTTTTCCTGCGTTCAATGCGGCTGGGGCCGATGCGGATGACACCATTCTGTCAGCTTCCCCTGTTCGACGACCCGGGCCCTGCGCCATGGTCGACCCTCGACGAGCGCGCCCGGGGCACCGCCTTTCTCCAGCTCCCGGTACGAACGGTACTCAACCCTCCGACCGCGACCGGGATGGGGTTCTGGTCGCTCAACCCGTACGTGGGGTGCGAGTTCGGGTGTAGCTACTGCTATGCCCGCGACGCCCACCGCTACCAGGTGGAGCGGGCGGGCGGTCCCACCGCGACGACCGAAGACCCCCTCCCTGCGTGGCAGGACTTCGAACAACGCATTCTCGTGAAGACCGAAGCCGCCGCCGCGCTGGCACGAACGCTCGATCCCGCCAAGCTCGCCGGCCAGACGTTGGTCATCGGCACCGCCACCGACCCGTACCAGCCGGCCGAGCGCAGCTTTCGCCTCACCAGGCAGATTCTCGAGACCCTCGAGAGCCATCAGGGCTATGACATCGGCATCATTACCAAGTCGCCACTCGTGACCCGGGACATCGACGTCCTGCAGCGGTTGAGTCGCCGGCACGACGTCAGCATCAATGTGTCCCTGATCAGCGCCAACTCCCGGCTGGTGCGGCGCCTGGAACGCCGGTCACCGGTGCCGCAGGCGCGGCTCAAGGCTCTCGCCAAGCTCACGGCCGCCGGGCTCAACGCCGGCATCATGATGGCCCCTATTCTCCCCGGTCTCAGCGATGACCGGCGGGGACTGGAAGCCATGATGCGCTCGGCCAAGTCGGCCGGGGCCCGGTATGTCATCGGTATTCCCCTGCGCCTCGATCCCGTCAGCCGGCGCCGGTTCTGGCCGGTGCTCCAGCAGGAATTTCCGGATCTGGTGGAGCGGTACGAGCGCTGTTACGGGCCACGCCAGTACGCCGCCCGATCCTACCTCGACGCTTTGATCCGTCGCGTACGGCAGTTGCAGCGACAGTACGGCTTTCCGGTGCAGGCCAACCGGCGGCAGCGGCGCTCACCAACCGCCACACGGGTACCGGCCTGCGTTCAGATGGCGCTGCTCTGATGCGCCGCTCGATTTTCTTCATCGACCCGCCCGCGTTCTGCACCACCGTCGAAGGCCTGGTCGCGCCGGACCTTCGGGCACGCCCCGTGGCCGTCGCCCCGCCGGGCGCGGACCGGGCCACCATCCTGGCCCTGTCCCCGGAAGCCCGGGGAGCGGGGCTCGAGCGGGGCACTCCAGTGCGCCTGGCCCGCAAACAGTGCCCCGACCTGATCGTCATTCCTCCCAACCCACACCTCTACGCCCGCGCCTCGCGGGCATTGCACGATATCCTGAAGGCGTACGCTCCCGTCATCGAACCCCGGTGGTACGGGCATGCGTTCCTCGACCTCACGGGCACGGAGCGTCTGTTCGGCCCTCCTGGCGATATCGCTGCACGCATCCGCCGGGAAGCCCAGGCACGACTGGGGTTGCCGCTCTCGATCGGCGTAGCGACCAACAAACTGGTCAGTCAGACCGCCACCACGGTCGCTCCCGTCAACCTGCTGGAGATCCCCCGGGGGCAGGAGGCCCGGTTCCTCGCTCCCCAACTGGTCCGGTTTCTTCCGGAACTCACGCCTTGGGTACGCGAACGGCTCGACGACTATCAACTCGATGTCATCGGCGACATTGCCGCGCTGACCGAGCGCCAGATCACTTCGGTCCTGCCGGTAGCCGGTGGCACGCTCCTGACACGGGCCCGGGGCATCGACACCCGCCCCGTCCTCCCTCCGGAAGTCCGGCAGCTGTTTCAGGCACGGCATACCCTGGCAACCGACACCAACGACCTCGGCGTGCTCCATCCCCTGCTCCGGCGGCTGAGTGAGCGGATAGGACACCGGCTTCGGATGCGGCACCTCGTCGCCCGCCGCCTGTCACTGCGCCTGGTGTACGCCGATTTCACTGAGCTGCGGAGGCAGGCACCCCTCCGGGTGGGGGGTCTCGACGTCGAATTGTGGGATGCCACCCGGCGGCTTTTCACCAAGACCAATGCCAAGCGTATTGCCGTTCGGGCCGTCGCGCTCGCGGCCGACCGGCTCCTGGAGGCGGACGGACAGCTGGATCTGTGGCACGTCCCTTCGGCAACGGAGCGGCGGGAAACCGTGTTGCAGGGGGCCCTCGACCACATCACCACACGGTGGGGAACGACTGGTGTCCGGCGGGGACAGGGACCGGCCCGCCGGCTGGCCGCCGGCCGCAGCTAGTGGCGACGTCAACGCCTCCGGGTTACACCTCGGTGCCGCTTCGTTCTCGTCCCCTCGACCACGAGCACTTGTCATGAGTTCGTATTGCACCGCCGCCATCGACCATCCCTGGCACGGCCCCTACCACGATACCGAGTACGGGTTCCCGCTCCGTGACGACTCGGCGCTGTTCGAACGTCTAGTGCTGGAGATCAACCAGGCCGGGCTTTCCTGGCTGACCATTCTCAAGAAGAAGGACCACTTCCGACAGGCGTACCATGCCTTCGACCTCCCCACCGTCGCCGCGTACGGCGCCGCCGATCGCCGGCGCTTGTTGAACGACGCCGGCATCATCCGCAATCGCCTCAAGGTCGACGCGGCCATTCACAACGCCGCGGTCATCCTGCGACTGCAGGAAACACACGGGTCCTTCGCCGCCTGGCTCGACGCCCATCACCCACGCACCAAGGAGGAGTGGGTCACGCTGTTCAAACGGACCTTCCGCTTCACCGGCGGAGAGATCACCGGTGAGTTTCTCCTCAGCACCGGCTACCTCCCGGGCGCGCATGACCGTTCCTGCCCGGTGTATCGGAACATCGCTCGACTGCGCCCGCCCTGGATGCGCGCGGCGCACCGGGACGGCGCGGTCCGAAAGAAGAAGTGAGGCCGCTGCGCACGTTCCATGCACCTCCACGTTCACTCGCACTTCTCCTTCGGCCTGGGCGCATCGAGCCCCGAAGCCCTGGCGCGTGCCGCGGTCGAGCGCGGCTGCACCGCGCTCGCCTGCACCGACACCAACGGGGTCTACGGGGCCATTGCCTTTCAGCAGGCCGCCGATGAAGCCGGTATCCGCCCCATCCTGGGTGCCCATCTCGTGGCCAACGGCCAGGAGACCGTGGCGCTGGCCACAGACGCGCAGGGGTGGGCGGCCCTGTGCCGCGCTATCAGCGCCATTCACTGGCGCGACGACCTGGTCCTCTCTGCCCAACTCGCCACCGACCGGCGCGGCCTGATCCTTCTCTCCCAGGATCCGCTGTTCCTGGAACGCGTCGCGCGCCTCAGCGGCCCGGACGACCTCTACGCGGAACTGCGGCCCGGCAAGCAGCGCCACCGGGTGCTGGCACGTGCCCGGGAGCTTGGCCTGCCCGCGGTCATCACCAACGGCGTCATCGGCGCCCATCCCGAAGACTGGAACCGGCATCGCCTCCTCCGGGCCATCGCGCTCAATCGCACCCTCTCGACCCTCCCCGCAGGTGCCGTCTGGCCCCGGGATGCCTGGTTGCGTCCCGCGGCGGACCTGGCCCGGCTGTTCCCGGACTATCCCGAGGGCCTCGTTGCCGCGGAGCACATCGCGGAGCGCTGCCAGTACCGCATCCCCACGGGGCGCACGGTCGCCCCCCGGCTCCAGGACGAGTCCGATGCGCTGGAGCATTTGCGGACCCTGGCCTACGAAGGCGCACACCGTCGCTACGGCACCATCGCTCCGGTCACACGAGACCGCCTGGAGCATGAGTTGCACATCATCGCCCTCAAGGGATTCGCCGATTACTTCCTCGTCGTACGCGACATCCTCCAGCACGGCCCGACGCACTGCGGCAGGGGGTCCGTCGCCAACTCGGTCGTGAGCTACTGTCTCGGCATCACGCATGTCGAACCCCTCGGGGCCGGGCTGCTGTTCGAACGGTTTCTCAATCCCGAGCGGCGCGACCCTCCCGACATCGATCTCGACTTTCCGTGGGACGAGCGGGATCACGTACTGGCCTACGTGTTTCGACGCTATCCGCATCCGCAATCGGCGATGGTGTCGAACCACAACTGCTTTCGCCTGCGCGGCGCCATCCGGGAAGTCGCCAAGGTTCACGGGCGCCCCGCCGGAGAGATCCGCGAAGTCACGCGCCGGATCCCTTGGCACGAGGAACGCCCGCTGGACGAACTACTGAACACGCACCCCAACTTCCGGGGTCTGAACCTCCCCCGGGTATGGCAGCAGTACGCCCGCGAGGCCGGCCCCCTGGTGGGCACACCCCGCCACCTGTCGCTCCACCCCGGCGGCGTGGTGGTGGTACCGACCGCGCTGACCGACTACGTCCCGACCCAGCCGGCCGTGAAGCAACTCGACGGGAGCCCCGACCTCACCGTCCCGGTCATCCAGTTCGAGAAGGACGGCACCGAGGACGCCGGACTGGTCAAGATCGACCTGCTGGGCAACCGGTCACTCGCCGTCATTCGCGACGGCATCGCCGCCGTGCGGCGCAACACCGGCCGGGTGATCGACTACACATCGTCCGAACCGGGCGACGACGCGGCGACTCGGGCCCTGTTCCGGAAGGGACGGACCATGGGTGTGTTCTACACCGAATCCCCCGCCTCCCGGCAGCTCTGCGCCAAGTCTCGGGCCGAGACGTTCGACCTCCTGGTGCTCAACACCAGCATCATCCGGCCGGCCTCCAACAAATACATCACCGACTACCTCGAGCGGCTGCACGGCACACCCTATGAACCGGCCCACCCCGTGCTGCGGGACGCGCTGAGCGAAACCTTCGGGGTGATGGTGTACCAGGAAGACGTCGTCAACGTCTGCGCCGCCTTTGCCGGGATGTCTCTCGCCACCGGCGACGGGCTTCGCAAGGCGCTGTCCAAGAAGCGCCCCCTCAAGCGCCTCGCCGCGTATGCCGACGAGTTCTTCACCGGCGCCGCCGCACTCGGACGGAACCCCGACGTGAGCGAGCAGGTCTGGCAGATGGTCATGTCGTTCGCCGGCTACAGCTTCTGCAAGGGACACTCCTGCTCGTACATCCAGGTGGCGCAGCACGCCTGCTACCTGCGGGCCCATTATCCCGCCGAGTTCATGGCAGCCGTTCTGGCCAACGGCGGCGGCTTCTATCACCCCTTCGCCTACGTCGCGGAAGCCATGCGCATGGGACTCACCGTCGTGCCGCCGGACGTCAACGCCAGTGCGTACCGCTGCACCGGGCGGGACCGACAACTGCGGATCGGCCTGCAGTTCATCAAGGGGCTCTCGCACGAAGCGGCCGAACGGGTACTGCACCACCGCCGCGACTGCGACTACCGGGACGTCGATGACCTTCGGCGGCGAACGGGAATCGCACCCGGCGACCTCCGGTTGTTGATCAAGATCGGCGCCCTCGATTCCATCGCGGGTGGCCACACGCGCCCGATGATGCTCTGGCACACCGACGCCCGCGGCCGGGTCGCCTCCGGCGACAGCCAGACCGATTGGGTGCGCGACGGCGGCTCCGGCTCCTCCATCGCGGTCGCCGACGACGTCCCTCCGCTCAAGGAGTACTCCGAAGAACGGCGCCGGCGAGAGGAACTCGCCATTCTGGGATTTCTCACCAGCAGTCACCCCATGGCCCTGCATGCCCGGACCCTCGAGCGCTTTCGCCCATGTCGCAGCACCGAGTTGCACGAGCATGTCGGGAGATCGGTCCTGGCAGCCGGCATGCTGACCACCGCCAAGCCGGTGCGCACCGTCAAGGACGAGCCGATGCAGTTCGCCACCTTCGACGACGGGCATGGCCTGATCGAAGCCGTCCTGTTCCCCGACGTGTACCGGCGCCGAGGCCACGTCCTGTTCGACCAGGGTCCATTCCTCCTGCGGGGGACGGTGCAGGACGACTTCGGGTCGATCTCCCTGAGGATTACCGGCCTCGACCGGCTCGAGCGCATGGCCAGGCGCACCACACCGTGACGCGAAGTCGCTCCACCCGATGGACGGCGCCGGTCTTGATGGAAAACCCCACCGTGTGATCCACCACACAGCCATCGTCACCTTCAATACCTTAGGTACACCTGGTGCACGACCACGAGGATGACCGATGCGAGCCTTGGTACCCGCGGCCCTGATCTTGGCCCAGGCCTGTTCCAGTTCCACACCGACGGGTGGGAACTCACCGCCACCTCCGCCCCCACCTTCGGGGTCGGTCTCGCTGGCCCTGCACACCGTGGCCAGCGGCCTGGACCGGCCCCTGGACCTGACGGCGCCGCCCAACGATGGTCGCCTGTTCGTGGCCGAACAGACCGGGGCCGTCCGCGTCATTGCCGGTGGCGTGTTGCTGCCCACGCCGTTTCTCGATGTTCGCGACAGCGTCAGTTGCTGCGGGGAACGGGGCCTTCTGGGACTGGCCTTCCACCCGGCGTACCCGGCCGATGGCCGGGTGTTCGTGAGCTACACCAGCCGCAGTGGGGCATCCCGCATCGCTTCCTTCCACGTATCGAGCGACTCCAACGTGGCGGATCCGACCGAGACCGTGATGCTCGAGGTGCCCCAGTTCGCTTCCAACCACAACGGCGGACAGATCGGGTTCGGTCCGGACGGTTACCTCTACATCGGTCTCGGTGACGGTGGTGGGTCAGGCGACCCGGCGCAGACCGGCCAGGACCGGACCGACCTCCTCGGGTCGATGCTCCGCATCGACGTGGACGGCGCGGCGCCCTACGCCGTCCCGGCCACGAACCCCTATGTGGGACACCAGTCCTTCCCCGCCGAGATCTGGAACTACGGACTCCGGAATCCGTGGCGCTTCAGCTTCGATCGTCAAACCGGAGATCTGTACATCGCGGACGTTGGACAGGGCCAGCGTGAAGAGGTCAACGTCCAGCCGTCAGGGAGCGCAGGCGGAGGGAACTACGGCTGGAATACCATGGAGGGATCGATCTGTTTCCAGTCGTCCAGTTGCTCCCGAGCGGGGCTGATTCTCCCGGTCGTCGACTATGACCACGGAAACGGGGCCTGTTCCGTGACCGGCGGCTACGTGTACCGCGGATCGACCATTCCGGAGTTGGCGGGGACATACTTCTATGGCGACTACTGCGCGGGGTGGGTGCGGAGCTTCCGCTATGCCAATGGGCAAGCCATGGAGCATACAACGTGGGCGAGCCTGGAAACCGGGGGTGGTCTGGCGAGCTTCGGGCAGGACGCCGCCGGCGAACTCTACATCATCTCCGGAAGCACCGTAGCGCGAATCGTCCGCGGCTCCTGAGGCGGCGGACCCCTTCCACTATCTTTCAGCGGTCCCGACCGGATCCGCCCGATGGCCGTCAACGCCTCCTCGCTCGAAACCCTTGGGGCCGCTCTCCCAGACCTCGTCCGTTTCGGCACATCATCCTGGACCTATCCGGGGTGGCATGGGCTCGTGTACCAGCGGAGCTACCCCAAGACCGGAGCGGGAGCACGCATGCTCGAGGAGTATGCCCGCTTCCCACTGTTTCGGACCGTGGGCATCGACTCCACGTTCTACCGGCCGCCAGCGGAGTCCACCCTCGAGGCGTACGCCCGGGCCCTGCCTCCAGGGTTCCCCTGTCTCAGCAAGGTGTGGGATCAGATCACCGTTCACACCCACAGCGAGCCCCGGAATCCCAGACATGCCGGGGAAGCCAACCCTGATTTCCTCAATGCCGATCTGTTCCGATCGGAGGTCCTGGAACCCTACGACCGGCACTTCGCCGACCACACCGGCCCTTTCATCTTCGAGTTCCAGACCATCGCCACCGGCCCGCGTTTTACGCCCCAGCACTTTGCGGATCGTCTGGATGCGTTCTTCGACGCGCTGCCGCGCGAATTTCCGTACGCGGTCGAAATCAGGAACGAAGAGTTCCTGCACCCCTCCTATTTTGCGGTGCTTCGCGAGCACGGGGTCGGGCACGTCTTCAACAGCTGGACCCGGATGCCGCCGATCGGGGCCCAGCTCCAGGCAGGAGACACGCTGACGGCTCCGTTTCTGGTCGCCCGTGCCCTGCTCCGTGGCGGCCGCAGGTACCAGGAGGCGGTCGACCGGTTTGCTCCGTACGACCGCATCCAGGACGTCAATCCGACGCTCAGAACGGACCTGGTGCGACTGGTCGAAACGGCGGTCGCGGCCCGCATTCCCGCCTACCTGCTGGTCAACAACCGTGCGGAGGGGAGCGCACCACTAACCGTGGCGGCCGTTGCGGAAATGGTGGTGGGGCGTCTGGAGCGGGACACGGATGCCTGAGGGGAGCGCCCCAGGGATTCGCCGTCCGGGCGTTACGTTCCGGCGGACACCGCCTCGGAGAGGTCGAGTCCCGCGACCGTACAGATGCGTGCGACCGTCTCCCCGATCTTGTTGTTGGGCGTCGAGGCGCCGGCCGTAATACCGATCTCGCGCGCATCCTGCAGCCAGTCCGTCTCCTCCACCTGCTTCTTCCCTGCCACGTCCTGATGGAGCAGGACCCCGGTTTCGAGATCGATGCAGGAGGCGTCCGCGATGTGGTAGGTCCGCACACCACGACTGACACACAGAGAGGCCAGATGGTGGGTGTTGCTGGAATTGAACCCGCCCACGACCACCATCACATCCGGGGGGCTCTCCAGCATCGCCATGATGGCGTCCTGCCGCTCCTGCGTGGCTGAACAGATGGTGTCGAAGGTCCGGAAGTGCCGGTCGACGTCATCTTCTCCAAAGCGCCGGACCAGGCTCTTACGAAACTCCTCGGCAATCGCGAGCGATTCCCCGGACAGCATGGTGGTCTGGTTGGCCAACCCCACGCTGGTCAGATCGTGCTCGAAGGTGAATCCGGGCGACACCGCTTCGGAGAAGTGTCGTTCCAGCGACTTGTGATCACCGGACCCCTCGATGAAGTCACACACCATGCGGGCTTCGTCCATATTGAGGACGATCAGATACTTGCCTCCGGGGTGCTTCATGACCTGACTGGCGGTCGCCTTGGTCTCCTCGTGGTAGTGCTTGCCGTGAATGATCGCGGTAAAGCCATCTCTGGCGTACCGCTCCACGCGTTTCCAGACGTTGAGCACCGAACCACACGTGGTATCCACCAGCACGCAACCGACGTCCCGCAGGGTCTTGAAATCGTGAATCGTGACCCCGAAGGCGGGGAGGATCACCACGTCGTCCTCCGTCACGCCGGCGAAGTCGAAGGCCCCATCCGCCCCGCGGCTCAGGAACGCAATTCCCATGTCCTCCATCTTCTTGTTGACATGGGGATTGTGGATGATTTCTCCGACGAGGAACAGACGGCGATCAGGGAACTTCCGACGGGTCTCGTACGCGTACTCGACCGCCCGGTCTACGCCGTAACAGAAACCGAATTCGCGGGCCAGCCGGAAGGTGACATGCCCCACCTGCAGCGAATAGTCACTGGCCTTGATCGTGTCGACGACGGCGCTGTGATAATCGGCCTCGAGCTTCCCCTGGATCTCCTTCTTGAGACCGAAGCCCTTGCGGTAGTAGGTCGTATCCATGGGACTCAATCTAGCACGATTGCGGTTGAATCCTCCGGCACCGGGCATTGGGCCCCGCCGCGGACCAGCGGGAGTTCCGGGAAGACGCCGGTCAGATCCAGGGTGTCGTCTCCCGCCAGGATCCGGAGATGTCCGGTCACCCTGGCCCCGATCCGTCCCTCGACCAGCTCCAGGTCCACCGTTCCGTCATGACCCTCGAAGGCCAGCAACTCCGTGTCCGAGAACCACCGAACGGCCAAGCCCGCCACGGGCCGCAGCGAATCCGCTCGGTCTCGCACGGGCACGATCGGGAATCGTCCCTCCAGGGTCGAATCCACGGGGAACACCGCCAGGGCCACCCCGGTGTCGTTCCTGCCGGCGAACAGCTCGAGCCACCCCGGGCCGGCACACCACACGGCGCTGGCGGGCAGCCGGACCGAGGCCGTATCGCCCCGGCGAATCCAGGTCAGCTCCGCGTCCTGGTCGGGGCCATCGCAGGCACCAAAGGCGACCGCGACCACAACACCCCACCGGGCCAGCGCCTTCATGTCCCGTCCCGCGAGATGCCAAGCCGAGCGCGGGTTTCCTCGATGCCGCCGACAAAGGGAGCCAAACGATCGGTGAACCCCTCGGGAAGCGGCTTCGACTCCAGGCGGTCCCGGTCCGTGGCCACCAGCACGAGGCTGCCTTCGGCGATCAACCGGGTGCCGCCCATGAACACGACATCGAACTGGAGCGTGAGCGAACGGGTCCCCACCTTGGACACGTAGGCGTGGACTCGCAGTGAATCGTCCAGCCGGGCTGGGGCGTAGAACTCTGCGTGCACGCGGGCCCGGGGCAGCAGGGTATCGAACTGGTCGATCACCATGCCGTAGGTCAGGCCGGCAGCGCGGAACAACTCCGTTTCCGCGATCTCGAAGAAGCGCACGTAGGCCCCGTAAAAAATGATCCCGGCGGCGTCGACGTCCGACCAGCGGACGCGTTCATCAATGGAGAATGGGTGTCTGGACATGGCCCTTGAAGGTACGGGGGAGGGGCCACCCCCGGTAGGAGCCCCACCGGTCTAGCGCAGCGCCCCGAATACCATGTCGAAACGCACACCCTCACCCTGGCCGCCGTTGAACGGGCCGCTCAGTTCCAGCCGGACCAGCCCGTTCAAGAACGACACGCCGGCGCCGCCACCGATCAGCAGGCTGGACGCCCCGAAGCCGTCAACCGGGCCAGCCTGGCCGGCATCGATGAAGACCACAGGCCTGACGTCGCCGTCGAAGGGCGCCCAATCGGTCCGGAAGGCCCAGAACGCCTGCCCGCGCGTAAAACCATAGGGGAAGCCACGCACGGTTTGTTGACCGCCGACACGAAACAACGCCTGGGCGACCGATTCTGATGTCGCGACCCCGGCCGCGACTCCAAACGTCAGGCGCGTGGCGTCGGGGAGCGGTTGCTGCCACGAACCGTACACTCGGCCGACCCCGACAGAAGACCCGAAGAACGCATCCGTGGCTGCACGCCACGAAGCCCGACCCACCGCCCCGTCGAAACGCCAACCGACCACGCCGAATGTCCCGGAGGTCACCGCAGGGTTTTCCTGGAAGGCCGCGTCGCTCCAGATGCCGTTCAATCCGGACCCGACCGTTCGGATGACGCTCTGCTGATCCTCCACCCGCCCGAAGACCGTCAACTGCAGATTGCGTGACGCCGAGGTCTCGAAGCGGACGGTCCCTCCCGTGGCCAGGTAGTAGTCGGCGTAGTCGTGACTGGTGAACATGGCGTTGACGGAATTCCCCAGCGTTCCGATCCTGAAAAACTGGTCGACTTCGGCCACCTCACGGTACCCGCTCAAGGTCACCCTGCCCCCGGGGGCGTCCCGGATGACCGCCAAGCGGCCATTGAGCCGGGCGTCGGCGAAGCCGTAGCGCACGGTTCCCATGAGATTCGTGAAGGACATCCCCGGCACCTTTACCTCGTACCCCACCCCAAGAGAGAACCCCTGAACCCGGTTGAACCGAACGATGTCGGCGAACCGCTCATAGGCCACCCCACGTTGCCTAATCCCGGTCATGTCACTGGGCAGCCCCTCGGCCAGACGGGCCACTTCGGCCTCCGCCTCGCGAATCCGTTCGTCGCTTTCGGGGTCGGGGTCGAGCTGGAGCGAATCGGTCCACGCCGAGTACGCTGCGAGCGAGTCCGTCGGGGGCCGGTGCACCTGGTAGCGGCCACCCAACCAGTACCCGGTGTAGTCCGTGGCCCGGGTGGAATCATCGTAGAACTTGCGGCCGTCGCGACGGGCATCGCGGACCTGGTTCCGTCTTTCCTCGCGCTCGTTTCTCGCGGTCGCCGAATCGACGTCGGGAACCGTGAAGACGATCCGCTCGCCGGTATTGATCTCGTACTCCGAGAACTCCGCTGAAGCCTCGAAGGGAACGACCACGTCGGTGATGATCGGAATCTGTACGCGGCCCGACAGCACCTGCCGGTAGGGCATCCAGTACTTGCCGTCCTGGAGCGAGTACTCGATGTCCGCATCGACACTCAGGATGCGGTTGATGATCTTGTTTGCCTTGTCGGCGTCCCAATCATCGTCGTCGCCTTCATCGGCGATCTCCCACAGGCCCGTGCCCACGAATCGAAAGGTGAGGCGTACCACCTGGGCGGTCTGCGCGTCGAGCCACATGTTGCCGACGATGAGCGCCAGGCCATCTCCCTTGGGAACCACCTCGACCTTGAGCATGCGGAGCTCACGACCGCTGGGAAGGAACACCCGGACGCTGTCCGTCAGGGTGTAGCGGTACCAGTTCGGGCCGTCGCTGGCCAACGGATGCAGCGCCGCTCGCTCGGGGAACTCGTTGCCGAAGAACGAGACCGAATCACCCACGTCCCGGGGGAAGAACCACGGATGGTCCATGACGGACGAGATGTTCCAGTCTTCCTTCCGCGCCTTGGCCCGCTGGCCCAGGATATCCACCCTGAGGTCGTTGGGAAGCTGCCACCGTATTCGGGCGTCCTTCTCTTCGACGGCGGCCACCGGGATACGGGCCCAGCGGCGGCGCCCCAGTGAGAACGACACCCGGTAACGGAGGCGGGCACTGTAGTCGGTCACCGCGGTATCCTGCGCCCGGTGCCGAGCCTGAGCCCTGTGGATCAGGCTCCGGGTCGCAGCGTTGCCGAAAGTGGAATCAGGGGCCTGGCCGGCCACCTGGAGGGAAAGTGCTAGGAGCGCGGCTGCGGGGATGCCCATTTGCTGCGACCGTCACGATGCAATCCGTAGGCTTTCAAACGGCGCCACAGGGTGGTGCGGCTGATCCCCAGGAACTTGGCCGTCTCGGCAAGGCGCCAATTGTGGGTTTCCAGCGAATGGAGAATGGCGTCTTTCTCCCTGTCCGCCAGCGTGGTAGGCCCGGTGACACCCGGAATGAACATCGCCTCTCCAAGGTCCAAACTCCCGATCCGGAGTGGCTGCAGTCGGCCACCGATGGCGGCCAGACGCGGTTGGAGATCCGCCGTTTCCACGGACAGGTTCGCCGCCTCGAGAGCATCCCGGGCCGGCCCATTGGCGTAGGTGACGTCCCCCTCGGGCGAAAAGACCAGGACACCCTCACTGAAGCCATCCAGAAGGGACTTGGCCAGGGGCGAAAAGAGCGAGGCTTTGGAGCCAGTTGGTTGCTGTTCGGTCATTGTCATACCTGCTGTCTACGTCCAAACGAGAATGAGGGTTTCATAGGGAGACGTACAATGGGTGGGTCAATCGCACAAGGGCCTCTGGTACAACAGCTTCGGGCCTCAGCCTGCTCCTGGAATCTCAATGGGGCTCCTGATCGATCGCCGGGCTTCGGCAATGATCACCAGGCCGAGTCCCGTGAAGATCGCCAGGGCGGCCACGAGGGTTCGGGGAGTAATCCGCTCACCAGCCAGGACGGCGGGCGCAATGGAAGCAGTTATGAGCGGCTGCAGGTAGATGAACGCCGCCACCAGGTGTGACGAAGAACGGCGCAGCGCCCATGCGTTGAGGGAGAATGCTCCCAGAGTCGGGATCAAGACGATGTAGACCACCCAGGCCCAGGTGCTGGCCGGGACGGCACCCCAACCGACGCCACGAAGCACGGGGATCCCCAGCGGCAGCGTACCGAGAATCCCGAACGTCATCGCCCACGTGACGACGGTGAGTGTCCCGTACCGCTTGAGGAGGGGCTTCGAGAGCACCAGGAAGCCGGAATAGCACATCATCGCAGCCACGACCAGCCCGTTTCCCAGAGCCAGATCCGGCGCCATGGAGACGCGGTCGGGGCCGATCAAATAGATGACGCCGGCGCCGGCCAGGCCGATGCCGGCCACTTTGGCCGGAGACGCCTTCTCCTGGCGACCGAGTACCGAGAACAGCACGGTGAAGACCGGGACTGTCGTGACCAGGAGACTGGCATTGATGGCCGTAGTTCGCTCCAGTCCCGCCAGGAACAGGCTCTGATTGGCACTCACACCGAGGACGCCAAGGAGTATCAGGAGCAGCCAATCCTTGAGGCTTTCGATGCGGCTCCGTCCCGTCAGCGTGGTGACGATGGTGAGAACCGCGGCCGCCCCGACGACCCGGAAGACCACCAACCCGGCGGGCGGCAGGACGGGGAATACCAGCTTCCCCACGATGGCGATCGAGGCGAACATGCCTTGAACGAGAATCAGGACGCCGTTGACCAGGGCTTGCATTCAGGGGTTCGGCAGAAGGATATTGACTGGGCAACCAGTCAATCGGAGGTGGCCATGCAGAAGGACCAAATCGTCGATGCAGCAGTCGAGGTGCTGCGTCGAGAAGGACTGGCCGCCTGGACAGTGGCCGAGGTCGCGCGGCAAGCAGGCTGCGCCAAAGGGCTGGTTCATTACCATCACAAGACCAAGGAAGCCCTGCTCGGGGCCGTGGCCGAGCGCCTGGCCAGCAGGCGCAGCGAGCAACGACTCGCCGCGTTGCACGTCGGGGGCACCGGGGCGTTGGATCGTCTGTGGGCAGTGCTGGCGGCTGCGGCCGCATCGGGTGAGACCAGGGCGTACCTCTCTCTTCTGGGACACTCGTCCGGCGTGGTGCGGGCTGCTTGCGGATCTCCCGCTGGTGACCTGGATTCGACCGCCAGGGCCATCGCCAAGGCCTTCGTCATCGAGATACCGGATGAAGCTGCCGTGGGAGCCCTGTGGGCGGCGCTGGATGGCCTGGAACAGGCGCTTCTACGGGCCGGAGATGAGACCGAGGCCGTTCACGCGGCGTTTCATCAGGCCTGGCTCGCGATCCTGTAGTCGGCGGCGCGACCGCCTCAGCGCCGCCGGCGCCTGCGGTGAGGGAATCGTTTCCCTGGCTGCCGTCCCGCGGCCGGCAGGTTCCTCAGGAGTTGCTTCAGTTCCTCGAGGGTTTGGGCTCTGACCGCAGGTTGCCGGCCCCTCACCACCGTGAACCGGAGCGGCCGGTCGAGCTCGGGGACATCCTTGGGAGTCAGCCGCCGAGCCTGTCCCTCACGCAACCGCAACCTCACAACGGGCGTTCCGCCTTCGAGATCGTAGTCGAGTGCGGCGCTGTCACCGAACAGGTGAACGCTGGCAGGAAGTGCTTCGAGCGGAAGCCGAGTTGCTTCGGGAACGATTTCGGCAGGATCGAGCGACAGGCGGGTCTCCAGAAACTCGTCCCATCCGGTCACCCCACTCAGCTGTGATTCGATGGCCGCCTTGAGAGCGGCCGGGGCCGCCTGGTCCAGTGTGCCGCCGGCGCGCCGATACAACTCGCTCAGAGCATCCAGGCCCCGCCGCACACGCTCCTGATCGCGGTGTGGTGTCGTACCGGCGAAGAGCGCGTCTGCCAGGCCGCTGACCGCCGTCTCACGCAACTCGTCCGGAATGGCCCCCTTCAGGACCTGGACCTCGTTGTCGAGGACGAAGCCGTGGTACGTCACCTTGGTGCTCACCACCAGCCCAACGCGGCGCCGCAGACCCCTGACCTCGATCTGCGGAGATTCCCGAACCGCATGCCGCCGCACCAGGTCAAAGGGCAGGGTGGTCCCTTCGATGGCGGCCCTCGGTACTCCGAACCGGTCGGCGAAGTACCTGATGCTGCCCGCAACCGCACCCCAGGTCCCCGCCATCGAACTGCGGGACACCCGGGCTGATTCGCCATCGGCCGTCGTGCCGTCGATCACCAGGTCGAAGGGCATGACCTCCGCCACCAGATCGGCAAAACGTTTCCGCAAGTCCTTGGAGGCGTAGGGCAACCGTTCCGGCAGCGCCAACTCCAGGGACCGGAATACCGACGCCATCCCGAGCGCGGCATCCTCGAGAGCCTTGACGAGAACGCCGCGGACCTCAGCCCATTCCTGCAGTTCCTCGTGGAACAGGTGGCGCGGCAGACCGTACACCTCGCCGAGGTATCCGAACTTGTTCAGTGCTGCAGCATAGATGTTGTAGGCGGTGAGGTGGTCGCTGCCACTGGCTTCCAGACCGTGGAGGTCGCGCTCGTCGCGGGTCATGCGGTGCAGGGAATCGATGTTCGCCGTGACGGCGAGGACCGGCACCAGATCGCGGTCCGCCTTGACCAGGAGCTCGCCCCAAGTCCGGTCGACCGGCAGCGCCTCGACTTCTCTGCCGTACGCCGTGAGACGCCCGTCCAGCACCAGCCCTCTGCGCCGGAGAACGTCCCTGGAACGACCGTATGCAATGCGGTCCAGTGGTACGGGAAGCTCGAGTTCAGCCGCGTCGACCCCGAGAGCGGCACAGGTGATGGCGACCCGTTCGGTATCTCCGGCCAGCTGAAACTCCGGCGGCCCCGGTCTCAACGACGCGAAGTCCAGGTCCCGGTTGGTGAGGATGTCGACCTCACCATCGGCCACTCGCCCATGCACCCGGCCCGCCATCTGGAGGATTTCGTTGGCACCCAGATAGGTGCGATGCAGCACGTTCCTGCCCCGATCGACGACGTTGCCGTATCGCGCGTCGTAGATCACCACCGTGTTGAGCCCTCGCACGTTGAGGGCGGATTGACCAGCTGCGGTCATGGTGAGCAACCATGGTCGCTCGACCTCACCCTCGAGGAACGGCCGGATGACCCTGATCGGCTCCCCGCCGTGGTAGAAGGCCGTGGTGAGCCCTGGCCATTGCGCGCCCAGGGTCTCAGCCAGGTCCTCGACCTCGGCCCGCGTTGGGACGAACACCGCCACGCCCCGCTTTTCCTTGATGACACGGCGGATATAGCGGTGGTCGAGGAAGTCCGCGGGCCGTTGCGGCACGACGGTGATGGCCGCTTCGAGTTCGGGATCGAAGGCGAAGGTCTGGAGCACCTCCGCACTATCGAGGTAATGCCGGTAGAAGGCCGGGTCGACCGTGGCACTCAACCAGATGAAACGACACCCCGCCCGTTTACCAAGCGCCAGCACCAGTTCCAGCTCCGCCGATGTCTGGTGAATCTCATCCACGACGACCGTGTCCCGGGACGTAATCAGCGCGTCCTGAAACCAGCGCCTGGCGATTCCCGTGGTCACGATGACCACATTCCATGTCGGGGTTTCTGGCGTCGCTTCGCGCTCTCGGTTGACGACTCCAACCCGGAGCGACTCGCCCAGGATGGCTTCCGCGATGGGCCGGATCCCGAGCGTCTTGCCGGTACCGGTTCCGGCTACGATGCCGAACCCCTTGCCGTCCCTGGCCCAGGAACGGAGTTCCTCGCCATGTTCTCGCTCGAGGACGGTGTCGATGTGAGCCTGCAGAGCGAGATCGATGGTCTCGCAGGCGGCACGGGTCGGGGCGACGACGATGATGCGGCCCCGGGGGTGGGAGGCCGACCGGTAGGCCTCCGGGTCGGGCGGGAGGAGATGGTTGCGGAGCGGGTGCACGGCGGGAAGGAACAGCATTCCCAGCCACTTGGGAAGGGATGAAGCGACGAAGCACCCCGGCCATTCAGGCCGCGGTGCTTCGTCATCTATTGCTTCAGGCGCTCAGGGAGCGCTCGGACAGGTCCGGACTCAATGCCGGCGCCGGTCTCTGTGGGGCCGACGCAGATGGCGATCCTCGATCCGATACACCATCCCATCGCGACGCCACACGACGACAGGTCGCAGACTCGGATTGGCCCGGCTTCTCGGCGCGGTCCACACACGCCGGAAGTACCGGCCATCCTTCATGTAGAGCGTCACCGGGCGGAAGCCACGCCGACGCAGCCAGCGTCGTCCCTCGTTTCGCGACATCCACAGCGGACGGACCCGCGGGGCGAATCTGCGGTAGCGCTCCGTTACCACCAAACCCCTCCTGGGGTGGCGCCGGACCACCTCGAGAAACCTGCCACGGTAGTGGAAACGGGGCCTGGTCGACGCCAGCTCGCTGTAGAGCCTGGCATCATGGACCACCAACTCGTGAGGAATGCGTTGCGCGACGCCCGTGGTGGGAACCAGCAGCAGCCCGAGGGCGATGGAACTCATGATCGTCTTTGACATACTTCCTCCCGGCACATGAAGCCTTCACCGGGAGAGAAAGGCGAACCCCGTGCCAGCCACCTAATCGCTTATCACCAAAGCGTTTAGGCAGTCAGGACGGAAAATGCTGTCGTCCCCAATGGAGGACACTTTGGCCTGCATGGGGGATGGGGAGGCCCTAGACGCGAACGACCCGGTCCTCGGTCACGATCAAGTGTACCGGCACGTCGCTGGTCGTCATGGGGACGGAGGGCACCATCTGGCACTCGAAGGCAACGGCAAGGAAGACGGCGTCGGGCCTGGCCTGGGACAGCAGCCGGTCATAGTAGCCCCTGCCGTACCCGAGCCGGCCTCCGTGAAGATCAAACGCGAGGCCGGGCACCAGGAACAGGTCCACGTCAGTGGCGCCGCAGAGCCGATGAGGGTCTGACGCGATCTCCGGCCGAGGCTCCCACAGGCCGAACGTGGCTTCCGTCAGCTCGTCGAGGTCGAGAATCCGGGCGACTCCGAGGTCGCCACCGGTACGAAATACGACCCCGGTCCCCTGTCGTGCGGCCAGTCGCGAGGCCAGCAGCGGTCGGGTCTCCACCTCGCTTCGGACACCGACAAACGCGGCCACCAGGGAAGCCGACTGGTATTCGGGAAGTGCGACGAGGCGCTGTTGGAGGTCCGAGGACCGGGCCGCGCGGTTGGCCAGCCCGTCACGCAGGGCCATGGCCCGGTGCCGCAAGGTCGTCTTTTCGA
>JBDHIK010000112.1:0-8037 GCA_039587475.1 Gemmatimonadota bacterium
AAACTCGCCCGTCGCATTGGGGGGCGACCCAAGCTCGCCTCCGCCCTCATGACGATCGTGGCTCTGACGGTGCTTCTCGTCCCGACGGTCAGCTTTTTCGAAGAGGTGGTGGTGGACCTGCGCCAGTTGGCCACCGGGCTGGAGGAAGGGACGCTCCAAGTGTCGCCCGCCCCTGAGAAGGTCCGCAGCTGGCCCGTCATCGGAGAGCCGGTCGCCGATATCTGGACGTCGGCCTCGGAGGATCTCGAAGGCACGCTGGCACGATACCGTGGTCAGGTGGCAGCGGTCGGTGCCCGTTTGGCCGGCGCGCTCGGCGGCCTGGCGTTGACTGTGCTCCAGTTCGTGGCGGCCTTCATCATCGCCGGCGTGTTCCTGGTCATGGCCTCGGGCGCCGGGCGCGGCGCCACGCGCATCGCCACCCGGCTGGCCGGGGAACAGGGGGTCGCGTTCGTGCGGCTCTCGGAACTGACCGTCCGCAGCGTGGCGCAGGGTATTCTCGGCATCGCCGTGACGCAGGCACTGTTGTCGTTTCTCGGCCTGGCGCTGGCCGGAGTCCCGGGTGCGGGCCTTTGGGCCCTGGTCGTCCTCTTCCTGGCCATCATCCAACTGCCGCCCCTCCTGGTGCTGGGGCCCGCCATCGTGTACGTGTTCGGTCACGCTACCACGACCACGGCGGTGATCTTCATGGTGTATGGCCTCATCGTGAGCGTCAGCGACGCGTTTCTCAAGCCGTTGTTCCTGGGGCGCGGGGTCGACGTGCCGATGCTGGTCATTCTCCTCGGCGCCATTGGCGGCATGATGCTGTCCGGCATCATCGGGTTGTTCGTTGGCGCGGTCGTGCTGGCCGTTTGCTACCAACTGGTGATGGTGTGGCTGAGCGGGGGCGAATCGTTGGCGGATCACGATGCTGCCACGGAAGCGGCCCAAACCGCAGAAGGATGACGGCCTCCGTCGAGCGGGGCGGGTAGGAAAGCAACCGGCGACCGAGGTCCAATCCCGACGGCCATGAAGGGGAGCTGCCGTGGAACTGATACACAAGATCCGCCCATTCGTGATGCCGGTGCTGCTGGTGCTGGTGCTGGGATCGGCGGTGCTCGGGCTGCGGGTGCACCCGGGCTTCTACGTGGGCCTCCTGGTCTTCGGGCCGCTGTTCCTCCTCGGCGTCTACGATCTGATCCAGCTGCACCACAGCATCCCGCGTAACTATCCCGTGATCGGCCGCCTGCGGTTCCTCCTCGAAGGCACGGGCCCCGAAATCCATCAATACTTCGTCGAGAGTAACACGAGCGGCCGTCCGTTCAATCGGGACCAGCGGTCGTTGATGTATCGCCGTGCCAAGGACCTCGAAGGACTCAAACCGTTCGGCACCGAACTGGACGTCTACGATTCGGGCTACGGCTATATCGCCCATTCCATCACCCCCCGGCCGATGCCGGAGGACCCGGCACGCACGCTCCGCGTGCAGGTAGGGGGCGCAGACTGCCGGAAGCCCTACTCGGCTTCCGTCCTCAACGTGTCCGCCATGAGTTTCGGGGCCTTGAGTGCCAACGCCGTCCTGGCCCTCAACATGGGTGCCAAGCGCGGCGGGTTCGCCCACAATACGGGAGAAGGTGGCTTTAGTCGCTATCATCGTGAGCCCGGCGGCGACGTGATCTGGCAGGTCGGGACGGGGTACTTCGGGTGCCGCAACGACGACGGTTCGTTCAACGTCGACATGTTCGCCGACCAGGCCGCGGTCGATCAGATCAAGATGATCGAGTTGAAGATCTCTCAGGGTGCCAAGCCTGGGCACGGGGGCATTCTCCCCGCCGGGAAGGTGACCGAGGAGATCGCCCAAGCCCGCAAGGTTGCGGTCGGTGTCGAGTGTTTCTCGCCGCCTGGACATACCGCGTTCTCGACCCCGATCGGTCTGCTCGAGTTCATCGCCACGGTGCGCGAGCGGAGTGGCGGCAAACCCGTGGGGTTCAAGATCTGTATCGGCGACCCCACGGAATTCCTGGCGATTTGCCGGGCGATGATCGAAACAGGGATCACCCCGGACTTCATCACCGTCGACGGCGCCGAGGGCGGCACGGGCGCCGCGCCGATCGAATTCTCCAATCGGCTGGGCGTGCCACTGCGCGAGGGGCTCATCGTGGTGCACAACACGCTCGTCGGGATCGGCCTGCGAGACACGATGCGCATCGCCGCGGCCGGCAAACTCATCTCCAGCTACGAACTGGCCGCCGCGATGGCGCTCGGTGCCGACTGGTGCAACGTAGCCCGGGGCTTCATGTTTGCGCTGGGGTGCATCCAGGCCCAGAGTTGCCACACCAACCGGTGCCCGGTGGGGGTGACGACCCAGAACCCTCGCCTGTCCCGGGCACTCGTCGTCGAGGACAAGGCGGAACGGGTGTTCAACTTCCATCACAACACGGTGCATGGCCTGGCCGAGTTCACCGCGGCGTGTGGACTCGACCATCCGCGTGCGTTCACGCCCGACCGAGTCTTCGAACGCATCGACCCCCATACGGTGCGGCGTCTCGATCAACTCTACCATTTCATCGAGCCCGGGGAACTCCTTGCCGGGGAAGCATCGTCTATCCTCCAGCAGGGGTGGAACCGAGCCACCTCGAAGAGTTTTCATGCCAACTGACGCGGAACCGACGCCAACGGGCGGCCAACATGATTCCGGGATCACGGAGTCATCTTCCGACCCGTCCTCGGAGAAGAAGGTCGACCCGGCCAAACGGCTCACCCGTATCGTGCTCGCAGTGGTCGTGGTGATGTTCGGTTGCCACATCGCCGCGGACCGCTACACGCCCTACTCCCGATTGGGCCGCGTGGACGGCTTCGTCGTGCCGATCGTGCCGCAGGTCTCGGGCTATATCACCAAGGTGGGCGTCCGGCTCCACGAGCCCGTCACCCATGGCCAGCTGATCGTGGAGATCAACCCCTATCCCTACCAACTGACCCTCCAAGGGGCCCAGGCCTCGCTCGAGTTGGCGGGGCAGAATCTGGGCGCGCAGGTGGCCCAGGTCGAGGCCGCCGCCGGCCGGCTTGGCGTGTCCCGGGCCCGGAACGACATCGCCCAGCGCAACTTGGCCCGGGTCGAGCGTATCGCAGCCGAATATCCCGGGGCACTCTCCGAAGCGGACATCGACGCTACCCGGGCCGCCGCGGACCGGGCCCAGTCCGGTCTGATCAGCGCCGAGGCGGCGCTCAAGGCCGAGCAGGAGAAGCTGGGCATCACCGGCCAGGCCAACCCCAACATTCGGGCCGCCGTGGCCGCTGTGGAACAGGCCCAGTTCGACCTCACCAACACCGCCCTGATCGCGCCGTCGGACGGCGCCATGGGCGACATTCGTGTGGGCCTGGGCCACTTCGCCCAGGCAGGCCAGCCGCTGGCGACGTTCATCTCCGGTGAGGACATCTGGGTCCAGCTGGATTTGACGGAGAACAATCTGGGCAATATCGATGTGGGAGACCGGGCCGAGCTCGTGCTCGATGCGGCGCCGGGCCGGGTGTTCGACGCCGAGGTGGTGAGCATTGGCTACGGCATCGAGACCAGCCCGGGGTCCTCGGCTGGGGAACTCCAGGCCATCGAACCCGCCAAGGGTTGGCTGCAGGACCCCACCCGCTTCCCGGTCATCCTGCGCTTCACCGACGACCAGTCCTCGGGCTATCGTCAGGCCGGCGGACAGGTGAGCGGCGTGGTGTACACCGGGTCCAACATTCTGCTCAATCCGCTTGCCTGGCTCAGGATCCGCCTCAACGCCCTGACGTCGTATGCCCGCTGATGCCGTGACGGCGCCGCGGGCGAGCGCGTGGAGCCGGCCCGAGTACGAGGCGGCCTACCGCGCCGTGCGCTATGCCCTGGCGGCGACGCTGGCCACGCTGATGGGGACCGCGGCCGGATTCGAACTCCCCTTTCTCGTGCCCGTCCTGATCCTGGGGTTCTTTGCCAAACCAGTCCCGCGCCCTGCGCTTCGGGTCGCCCTGAGCATCATCGCGGTCGTTGCCGGCGCCAGTGCCGTCGGTCTGGTGATGGCGCGACTGTTGTTGCCGTATCCCTATCTCTTCCTGCTGGTCGCATTCCTGGCCTTGTTCCGGATCTTCTATCTCAAGGCGGGAGGTGGATCCCCGCTGCTGGTCGTGTTCCTCCTGATGGGGGTCGTCCTCATCCCCATCATCGCCCTCGAGTCCCTGGCGTTCAGTGCCGGCATTGCCCTGGCCCTCGTAGCCAGTTCGGTCATGGTGACGGTCACCGCGTTCCTGGTGCACGACCTCATGCCCGACCTCCCCACCTGGCAGAGCGCTGTTCGCCCCCCGGCGCCGCCCGCGCCTCCGCCGGAGCCCGCTGTGCGGTTCCGCACCGCCATGCTGAGCACGGGAGTGGTGTACCCCGTCTTCGCCATCTTCTTCCTGTACGGCTGGACCGGCTCGCTGTTGATCCTGCTGTTCATCGCCATCCTGTCGCAGGTGCCCAGTTTCACCGCCGGCAAGGCGGCCGGCAAGGCCCTGATTCAGGGCAATCTCCTCGGCGGACTCGGAGCCATCGTCCTCTACAACATGCTCATCGTGGTACCGACGTTCGGGTTCTTCCTGGCCCTGACGTTCGGCGCCGGCCTGGTGTACGGGCGGGGGGTCTACTCCGACCGGCCATGGGCACCGCTGTTCGCTACCGGGTTCAGTACCGTCGTCCTCCTCCTGGGTATGTCCGTGTCGATTGAGGGGACCGAGGCCGCGTCCAAGTTCTACCAGCGTATCCTGCAGGTCATGGCCGCCGTGTTCTACGTCGTGGCGGCGTTCGGTTTCCTGGAAATTCTCTCCCGACGACGGGGGGCATTGTGACACTCGGAAGGCAGGCCCTTTGGGCGCTCATTACCTGTGTGACGGTCGGGGCCTGCAAAGTCGGTCCTGACTACACCCCTCCACCCGTGGCCGAGTTCGAGCAGTTCCGCGACTCGACGGTGACGACGGAGTCGATCGCCAATCTGACGTGGTGGGAACTTTTCGCTGACACCACCCTCCAGCGGTTGCTCGAAACCGCCGTGGACAACAACCGTGACGTGCGGGTGGCCCTGGCCCGAATCGCCGAGGCACGGGCGCAGGCCGGATTCGTCCGGGCCGATCTCTACCCGCAGATCAACGTCGGCGGCGCTGTCGACATGACCGAGACGTTCAATAGCGACGGAACCCAGAGTTCGTTACGGGACGCCCTCGTGCTGGTCGACGTGAACTGGCAGATCGACCTCTGGGGGCGCATCCGGCGCTCCAATGAAGCCGCGGTCCAGGAGATGATGGCCACCGAAGAGGCCTACCGCTCTATCACACTGACGCTGGTCTCCGACCTCGCCAGCCTCTACCTTTTCCTGCGGGATCTCGACGCCCGCCTGCTGATTTCGGAGCAGACGGTGGAGACGCGGCAGGAAGCGGTCCGTATCCTCCAGGCCCGGTTCGACGCCGGCGTCATCTCCGAGGTGGATCTCAACCAGGCCCAGATCGAACTGGCCGACGCCGAGGCCGCCGTTGAGGTGTTCAAGCGGTTGCGCACCCAGACCGAGAACGCCATCAGTGTCCTGCTCGGTCACACTCCCACCGACGTATCCCGTGGGTTGCTGCTCACCGAACAAGTCTTCCCGCCCGAGATCCCCGTAGGGCTGCCCTCCGATCTCATGCGGCGCCGGCCCGACATCTTGGAGGCCGAACGGAGGCTGGCCGCCCAAACCGCGCGCATCGGCGCGGCCGAGGCGGTGAAGTATCCCTCCCTGTCACTGACCAGCATTTCGGGTGTCAGTGACGAGTTCACCGGTGCTGGGTTCACATCGGCCATTTTCAACCTCGGGGCCAACTTGGTGGCGCCCCTGTTCACGGCCGGCAAGAACCAGCGCCGGGTGGACATCGAAGTGGCCCGGACGGAACAGCTGCTCGGCACCTACCAGCAGGCCATCCTGGTGGCGTTCCAGGAGGTGGAGGATGCGCTCATCGCGGTGTACACCTACCGCGAGGAGCATGCGGCCCGTCAGCGACAGGCCAGGGCTGCCCAGAACGCCTACGACCTGTCCTGGGCCCGCTACGAGGAGGGACTGACCAGCTATCTCGAAGTGCTGAACCTGCAGCGGTCGCTCTTCACCGCCGAGCTGGCACAGTCCGAGACGCTGCAACTCCAGCTGACCTCCACGGTGGGGTTGTACAAGGCGCTCGGCGGGGGCTGGCCCGTCCGCGACAGCCTCTGGGCCGTGGCCGACTCCCTGCCGTAGAGACATCGCGACCTCGTCCTACGCCCTACGTCCTACGCCCTTGTCAACCGACCGACACCCCATTCCATCACCCCCGGCCATCGTCATTGGCGCTGGCCCGGCCGGCCTTGCCACCGCCGCATGCCTCGGAATGAAAGGCGTTCCGGCGGTCGTCCTGGAACGGGCCGATGCACCAGGCTCGGCCTGGCGGAACCACTACGACCGGCTCCACCTCCACACCAACAACCGCCTGTCCCATCTTCCCGGCCTGCGCTTCCCGCGAGATGCCGGCCGCTACCCATCACGGCAGGCGGTCGTGCAGTACCTGGACGACTACGCCCGGCATCACGAACTCGACATCCGCTTCGGTGCCGAGGTGCAAGGAGTCGCTTGGGAGCGGGACCAGTGGCGCATCGAATACTCGGGTGGCGTCGTGTCGGCACGGCACGTGGTCGTGGCGACGGGGTTGTCGGGAGCACCCTTCCGCCCCGCCTGGGACGGCCTCGAGGGTTTCCCCGGGCCGGTCCTCCACAGCTCGGAATATCGCAACGGGCGGCCCTTCGCCGGCCAGCGCGTGCTGGTGGTGGGGTTCGGCAACTCGGGCGGGGAGATCACCCTCGACCTCGCGGAGCACGGCGCTCATCCGGTGATATCGATCCGCAATCCGGTCAACATCATCCCGCGTGCGCTGTTCGGCATTCCCATCCTGGCCATCGCCATCCCGTTGTCCTTCCTTCCGCCCGGGCTGGCAGATGCGTTGTCGGCGCCGCTCCTGTCACTCACGATCGGCAACTACCGGTCGTTGGGAATGGCGAAGCGGCCCAAGGGGCCCTTCCGGCAGATCGCCGAGGACGGGCGCATCCCTCTCATCGACGTCGGCACGGTCGCCCTGCTGCGCGGCGGCGGCGCCTCGGTGAGACCCGAGGTGCTGCGGTTCCGTGGAGACCATGTGGACTTCGCCGATGGGACCAGCGAACGGTTCGACGCCGTCGTCGCGGCCACGGGCTTCCTCCCGTCCTTTCATCATGTGCTCCGAGGGGCCGATCAGGTCGTCGGTCCCCACGGTATTCCGTGGGTCAGTGGCGCTCGGACCGACCTTCCCGGGCTGTTCTTCTGCGGCTTCTACCTGTCTCCGACGGGGATGTTGCGGGAAATCGGGCTCGAAGCACGGCGCATTGCCAGACAGGTCGCACAGGATCGACGCCAGGCGGCGGTGCGTTGACAGCCGAACCCGCGATTCCGAGCTTGCAGGAGGGGAGGTCGGACCCCAAGGCCATCGCTGCATGCTAGAGGAGGCCGGACCATGAATATCAGGGACCTGAGCGCCGGGTTGTCCTTCGAGGGGAAAGTGCCGGGCCGGCGACAGACGTACTACGTGTTCTCGAGCCCCGGGGCCTTCTTCGTATTCTCCTTCTCCCGGGCCAAGCCCAAGGCGGGCTACTTCAACATGGTCACGCGGGAAGCCCACGCCTATGTGCGCCGACTGACCAGAGGCCGGGTGGGCGTCACGTCACAGGACGTCAACAAGCGAGCCCGCACCCGCAAACATGTGGGCTCGGCGCTGGAGGCACTGAATGTCCTGTACGTGATGGTCGCGCTGGGCGAGGCCCGGATCGACAAGCGCCACACCGGGATCCAGCTGTTCTTCAACGTGTCTGACTAGCTCCCGTAGGCCGTGGGTTCCATCGGCTGCCACAGGATGTGCCCGCGATGTGCCGGCGGATCCAGGACGACGACCTGGCCCTTGGTCAGGCGACGGGCGCTTGCCGTCCGGCCAGCCATCAAGTAGCGGCGCAGGACCCGCTCCGGATCGTCG
>JBDHIK010000289.1:0-2677 GCA_039587475.1 Gemmatimonadota bacterium
ATCCTGCGACGGTTCGAGCGTGAGGCCCAGATGACGGCCCTGATGCGTTCGCCACACACGATCGGGTTGTACGACTTCGGGGTCGCCGACAACGGCATCGTATACTACGTCATGGAACTGTTGGAGGGACTCGATTTGGTCGACCTGGTCACTCGGTATGGGCCGGTCCCCTCCGAGCGAGCCATCCACCTGTTGCGGCAAGTCTGCGACTCCCTGGCGGAAGCGCACCAGCAGGGACTCATTCACCGAGACATCAAAGCGGCCAACATCTATCTCTGTCGCTACGGGCGCAACGTCGATTTCGTGAAAGTGCTGGACTTCGGGTTGGTCACGCTGCGGCAGGACTGGCGAGCCCAATCGAGCTACGCGACGGGTGAACTGCAGGTTGGCGGCACCCCGGCATACATGTCCCCGGAGCAGGTCGAGGGCGGTCAACTCGATAGCCGGTCCGACCTCTACAGCGTCGGGTGTGTCGGCTACTGGCTCCTCACGGGCTGTCGGGTCTTCGAGGGCTCGAGCGCCATGGCCACCATGATCCACCACCATCGGACGCCACCGGTACCACCCTCGCAACGCAGCGAGCTGCCGATATCGCCGCAACTCGAAGCGGTGATCCTCCGTTGCCTGGCCAAGGACCCCGAGCAGCGTCCCCAGAGTGCGGACGAACTCGACCGGTTGTTGCAGGATGCCGAATCGGAGCCTCGCTGGACCCCAGAGCGCGCCACTCGCTGGTGGCAAGAGCATCGCCCCGAGGCCGCGTCCACTGGGCCCGCCGGGGACGGAGGACTGGTACGAGGCGTATCCCTTCAGTGGCCTCGCACGTCGGGGGCTGGAACGGTTGCGACTCGCGACGCCGTCGCGCCGTTGCCGTGGTGAAACCCCACTGAGTTCACCACCTGCATCTTCTGCAACCGTCCCCTGGGCCGAAACGAAGCCGTCGAGACCTTCCCGGTCGGCCGCCGGCTGGCGTTCGACGGCCACAAGGGACGGCTGTGGGTGGTGTGCCCCAAGTGCGAACGCTGGAACCTGCCGCTCGAGGACCGCTGGGAAGCCATCGAGGAATGCGAGCGGTCCTTCCGTGCATGTCGGCTCCGCATGTCCAGCGACAACGTCGGCCTCGCCAAGCTCAAGGAGGGGCTGGTGTTGGTGCGGATCGGCGAGCCGTTGCGACCCGAGTTTGCCGCCTGGCGCTACGGCGATCAGTTCGGCCGGCGGCGCAAGCGCGCCATCATCTACACCACGGCTGGTGTCGCGGTCTTCGCCGCGGTGACCGCGGGGGCGGCCGCCGCCGGTGTCGCCGTGGGCGCGTTCGCGGGACTCCCCAACGCCATCATCAACTCGAGCATCAAACTCAAGGTGACCACGGAGGACGGCCGGACGCTCAAGCTGGACAAAGAGAAGATGGACAACTCCAAGCTCTTCGTGGATCCCGCGTCCGATGAATGGACCCTGGACCTCAAGGTCAAAGGCGGCCGGGAGATTCTTCAGGGCGCCGAGGCGATGCGGGTGGCGGGCCTGGTGCTTCCCAAGATGAACTACATGGCCGGATCCAAGCAGACGGTAGAGGACGCGGTGAGCCAGATCGAGATGGTGGGCGACCCGGTGGCTTACCTCGAACGGGTGCCGCACGACTTGTCGCAGCAGGACCGTCTGAAAGGCGTCAAGCCCAAGAAGCAGGGCTTGATCAACTCCCTCCCCAAGCCGACCAAGCTGGCCCTGGAGATGGCCCTGCACGAAGAGCAGGAGCGCCGTGCGCTGGCGGGGGAGCTCAAGGGTCTCGAAATGGCGTGGCGCGCGGCGGACGAGGTGGCCCAGATTGCCGACGACCTCCTGGTGCCCGAGGAAGTCACGGCGAGGCTCGAACACCTCAAGGAACCGGCACCACCAAAGGACACATGACAACGCGCGGGGCTGGATCACCGGCGAACAACGCGCGAGGAGACCTCAGCATGCCGACAGGCATCGGCCTGGTCCTGTGGATCGCCCTCTCGCTGTCGGCGGGGCTCATCGGGTCTCGCTTCATGCCGGGCGAGTGGTACGCCGGTCTGGCCAAACCCAGCTGGAATCCACCCAATGTCGTGTTCGGTCCGGTCTGGACGGTGCTGTACCTCGCGATGGGCGTGGCCGCGTGGCTGGTCTGGAAGCGGGCCGGATTCCAGGGCGCACCATGGGCCCTCGGGTTGTTCGGGGTGCAACTGGCGCTGAACGCGCTGTGGTCCTTCCTCTTCTTCGGTCTCCAAGCTCCGTTCGTGGCGTTCGTCGAGATCGTAGTGCTGTGGCTGGCCATCCTGGCCACCACCGTGGCGTTCTGGCGCGTGTCGACCGCCGCCGGGGTGCTGTTGCTCCCCTACCTGGCCTGGGTCGCCTTCGCCGCCGCCCTCAACCTGACCCTCTGGCGCCTCAACACCTGAGGACGGCGCTGGACGCCGGGGCCCGGGGGATTTCCTCCCAAGCCGGGTCGATCGCCAGGAGCGCTGGCGTCACATCGGACGGTTGGGCACCAGATCCTCCAGCTGGTCGATGGCGTCGTCGAACCGTCCCACGGCCCGCGCACGGACGCCCAGTGCTGGCGGTCGGGGGAGTGGTCGTCGGCCTGGCTGGAGCCCTGGTGGGCACCCGCCTGGTGTCGAGCCTGTTCTATGGAGTGTCCGCGGCCGACCCGGTCACGTTCGTCGCC
>JBDHIK010000113.1:0-19678 GCA_039587475.1 Gemmatimonadota bacterium
ACGCCTCGTACACGACCCAGCCTGGGCCGAGCAGGGAGCGCATGAAGCTCCGGTAGTCGAACAGTCGAAACCGGCGCGCGAATTCGAATGCAGACGCCAGCACCAGGCTGAACACCACCATGGTCACGGCCATGCCGAACAGGCCGCCTCGGGGCCCGAACGGCAGAAAGAACTCGGCCAGTTCCCGGCCGGAGCCGTACGCGCCGGCGATGATCGTCGACTGAAAGACGAAGCCGGGAAGCAGATAGCGCTGGAACCAGGAGTCGGACACCACGGACCTCCAGGGGTGGGCCTGGGGTAGAATGGGGCCGGCAGCGAACAATGCAAGCGACGGCCTCCGACGTAACCTTTTGAACCATGCAACCGTACGGGGACTATTGCTGTCTCAGGTGTGGGTGTGGGCGGAGGCCTGTGCCCACAGTCCGAATTGCCCGTCAACCCGTGAGGATGTGCATGCTCAAGCTCCGTCATGTCGTGGCCCTTGCCCTGGTATCGGCCACCCCCCTTTCGGCCCAGCAGTTCGGGGCCTACTCGGCCAGCCACAACGGCGAAATCCTGATTGCTGAGCCGGTCAAGCCGAACGAACCGGCGACCATCTACCGCTACCGGCAAACCGCCGGCGGCTGGCAGGAAGTCGGCACCCTGATGGCTCCGGCCCACGAGGGCGGGGACTACTTCGGTCGCTTCATCGCCATGGACGAGCAGTCACTCCTCATCGGGGGCACGGTGGTCGACTCCAGTACCGGGGCGGTCTGGGTCTATCGCCGGAGCGGCACGGATTGGGAGTTCGTCGAACGACTGCGTCCCGAGGACGTCGAGACCGGTGATTCGTTCGGTCGCTTCGGCCATCTCCATGGCGACCACCTATTCGTCACGTCCCTGGGGCACAACGATGGACGGGGTGCCGTGTGGGTGTTTCAACGAGGCGCCGACGGCCAGTGGGTGCGCGAAACCAAACTCAGTCCCGGAGAGGACGCGCCCGAACAGGAGTTCTTCGGGTGGTCCCTGGCCTTCGATGGCGAGCGTCTCATCGCCGGCGCACTCCAGGCCAGCCAGGATCTCCAGAACAAGGGAGCGGCGTACATCTTCCGCCGCAACGGTCCGGGCGACTGGACTCAAGAGGCGCGCCTGGCCCTGGACGAGGATGACCAGAACCCTGGGGACTCATTCGGGTTCGTGGTCGGCTGGCATGACGGCCGGGCCCTGGTCGGCGCACCGGGGCGCGAGGGTGGCGTGGGCGAGGTGCGGGTCTACCAACGGCAGGGCGACGCCTGGATCGACGCCACCGTGTTGAGTGCCTACGACCGGACCGCCGGCAATCGCTTCGGGAGCAGTATCGCCGTGGCGGAGAGCGAGGTCTGGATCGGCGCCCCGGGCGCCCATGCCTCGGGCCGAGTCTACCGCTTCGCCCTGGACGGATCCGGCACCATCACCGGCGTTTCGACCATCGGAGATGCCACCGGGGACGTGGGTGACAACTTCGGCAGCACCATCACCCTGGCCGGGACGGCCGCCATCGTAGGCGCCACCGGCGACGATTTCGGTCTGGGGTCGGCGACGGTGTTCGAGCGCGAGGGCGGGTCGTGGACGGCGTCCTCCAGGCTGGTCGGCCCGGACCCGACTGGCCTCGACCCCCTGGTCGCGGGAGAGATCCAGTGCGACGAGGGGAAGGCCGACCAGTTCAGCTGCAACCAGGTCGACATTCTGTCCTTCCTGCCCGTGGCGGCTATCGGCGGCGGTCGTGGCGCCAATACCAATGACGTGTGGGGCTGGACCGATCCCCAGACGAACCGCGAGTACGCGATCGTCGGTCGGACCGACGGCACCTCGTTCATCGACGTGACCGATCCGGCCGGGCCGGTCGTTCTGGGCAACCTCCCCAAGACGCCGGGGTCGCGCGGCAATTCGTGGCGCGACATCAAGGTGTACGACAACCATGCCTTCATCGTGGCGGACGGTGCCGGCCAGCATGGCATGCAGGTGTTCGACCTCACCCGGCTCCGCAACGTGCCCGACGCGCCGGCGACCTTCACGGAGGATGCCCACTACGACGGGATTGCCTCGGCGCACAACATCGTGGTGAATGAAGAGACCGGCTTCGCCTATGCGGTCGGGGTCAATAGCGGCGGGGAGACCTGCGGCGGGGGCCTGCACATGATCAACGTGCAACAGCCCACGCATCCCGTCTTCGAGGGATGTTTCTCGGACACCACCTCGGGCAACGCCGGAACCGGATACTCGCACGATGCCATGTGCCTGATCTACGACGGCCCCGATGCGGAGTATGTCGGCAAGGAGATCTGTTTGGGGAGCAACGAGAACAAACTCTCGATCGCCGACGTCAGCGACAAGGCCAACCCCGTCTTCATCTCGTCGGCCAGCTACCCCAACGTGGGGTACGCCCACCAGGGGTGGGTCACCGAGGACCACAAGTACTTCTTCATGAACGACGAGGGAGACGAGTCGAACGCCGTCCAGGCCGGGGAACCCTTGCCGGGTACCCGCACGCTGATCTGGGACATCCAGGACCTCGACGATCCTCTCATGGTCAAGGAACACTTCGGCGAGACGTTCACCATCGATCACAACTTGTACATCAAGGATGACCTGATGTACCAGTCGAACTACGTCAGTGGTCTCCGGATTCTCGACGTGAGCGATCCGGAGAATCCGAAAGAAGTCGGCTTCCTGGACACCGTTCCCTGGAGCGAGGAGGTCGAGTTCGACGGGTCCTGGAGCAACTACCCGTACTTCGCGAGCGGGACCATTGTGGTGTCGAGCGGCCAGGAAGGCGTGTTCTTCCTCAGGTACCGGCCCATCGACCTGGTGCCGTAGGCCTCCAGCCGCGGCCCAGCGGCCAGGCAGTGTGGCAGGGGTCGACCTCGTACGGGGTCGACCCCTTGCCGTATCCGGGCCGGGGTCGCTCCACTTGCGTCCCGCACCTCCCCCCGGCAAACTCCCTTTACTACCCTGTATTCCACCTTGAGGAGTCTCCCGATGGCTGTCTACACCTGCGACAAGTGCGGTATGAGCGTCGGATCCATCACCTGCGGACAGTGCGGCGTCGAGCTGGTCCACGACACGCTGACCACCGACGCGGGTGCCACGGTGACGATTTCTTCCTGCCCCAACGGCCACGGCAAGATCAAGTCGCCGATGTGCTGTGGGCAGGACATGACATGCGCCGTGTAGGTCGACCTGCACGGCGCACGGGGGGAGGCCGCCTCGTGCTCCTGGCGGGACTCCTGGCAGCACAGGGCTGTGCGCCCGAGCCGGGCTGCCCCGGCTGCGATACCCTGGTCATCGCGGCGGTCGGGGAACCCGGCAGCCTCCTCCCCCCGCTGGTCTTCGGGACGGTGGGGCGTGACATCAGCGACCGGATCTTCCAGCGCCTGGCGGATCTTCCGGCCGACGCGAGTCCGGTCGATCCCGACGCCTACCGGCCCGCCCTGGCTGAATCGTGGCAGCGCCTGGACGATCGGCGCTGGCGCTTTGCGTTGCGGCGGGACGCCACGTGGCACGACGGCGCGCCATTCACCGCCGCTGATGTCCGTTTTTCCTTCGAGGTGTTCAGCGACCCGGCCATCGATGCCCTGGCGCTCGCATCGGTGCAGGATCTCGAAGTCACGGTGGTGGATGACTTCACCGTCGACATTGCGTTCCCTCGAGCCGGTCCTGAGCAGCTCTATGATGCTACCTATCACGTCCGCATCCTGCCTCGGCATCTCTGGGGGGAGGTCGGCCGTGACGTGTGGGCCGCCGACACCGCGTCGCGGCGTATCGTCGGCACCGGTCCCTATCGTCTGGTGTCGTGGGACCGACCCGCCACGCTCCGGCTCGCGGCGAGTGGCATCAACGGACACGACCCCGCCATCCCCAATCTGGTCTGGACGTTCCAGCACGACCCCGATGCGGCCGCCAATCTGCTGTTGAGCCACGACGCCGACGTCATGGAAGCGATGCCCCCCGCCCGGGTAGCGGAGGCCGACGCCGACCACGACCTGGTGGTGCTGCGCTACCCGTCGGCGGTGTATGGCTTCCTGGCCTTCAACCTTGCGGTGGCGAACGGGGCTTCCAGGCTCCGCGATCGGGAGATCCGGAGAGCACTGGCGATGGCCATCGACCGGAAGGCGATGGCCCAGGTAGCGGCCGGCCCGGGTACCGCCGTGCCGCGCGGCCCCATGTCCGGGTTGTTGTGGATCAACGATGAGGCCATACGCCAGTTGCCGTTCGACACCGTCGCGGCCCGGGCCGGGTTGGCCGCCGGCGACCCCGTCGCCTTCGACATCCTGGTGCCGTCGACCAGCAGGGGTCGTCAGCGCCTGGCGGAAGCGCTCCAGGAGGCCTGGCGGCGCCAAGGCGTGGCGGTATCGGTGACCGCCGTCGATTTTCCCGTGTTCATCGAGCGGATTCGCCGGGGCAACTTCGACAGCTACATCGGCGCCATGCTCGACGAGCCCAGTGCCCGAGGGCTGGCGGACCAATGGACCAGGGCCGGCTGGGTCGGAGCCAACGCGGGCCGCTACCACAACCCGGTCTTCGATTCGCTCGTCACGGAGGCGATGGCCGATGGGGACGCCGAACGCGCCAAGGCGTTGTGGGTCGAGGCCGTGCTAGCGGCCATGGTGGGATGTCCCGAACGCCGGCGGGATGAAACGGACCGGACAGTGGCCGCGTAGGCGCCTGCCATGACCGCCCTCGACCCCGAAGTCCTCGCGCTCCAGGAGCATCTCGCCGGCCGCTACTCCGTCGAGAGCGAATTGGGCCGCGGCGGGATGGGGCTCGTGCTCCTGGCCAGAGACGTCGCCCTCGATCGCCTCGTGGCCATCAAGATGTTGCCCGACACCCTGGCCGCCAATCCCGACTACCGGCGCCGCTTCCTCCGCGAGGCGCGAACGGCCGCGGGCCTGTCCCACCCCAACATCGTGCCGATCCACCTCGTCGAGGAGCACGATCGGCAGGTGTTCTTCGTCATGGGGTTCGTCGACGGCGAGTCGTTGCGCGAGCGGGTCGATCGCAGCGGACCGGTCTCGCCACGGCTGGCCATGAAGCTGATGCAGGATGTGGCCTACGCCCTGGCGTACGCCCACCAGCGAGGGGTCGTGCACCGGGACATCAAACCCGACAACATCATGATCGAGCAGGGGACGAACCGTGCCTTGGTCACCGACTTCGGCATCGCGCTGGGGCGCCATGAGACGGACCGGGGATCGGGTGAGGTCATCGGGACCGCGCGGTACATGAGCCCGGAGCAGGCCGTGGGCGAAGCAGTCGACGCCCGGAGCGACCTCTATGCGCTCGGGGCCACGTTCTACTTCGCCCTGACCGGTCGTGCCGCGTTCGACGGGGCACATGTCCAGGCCATCCTGGCCAGCCAGGTGACGCAGCAGGCCCCGTCCGTGACCTCGACCCGGCCCGAAGTCCCGGAACGCTTTTCGGCCGCCATCGATCGGTGCCTGGCCAAGGACCCTGAGGAGCGTTGGCAAAGCGGCGACGAACTGGCCACGGTCCTGGGGGAGGTCCGGGGTCGAGATCTGCGGGCCCCGCCGCTGGTGCGGAGCTTCGTGCGCAATGCCCAGATCACCACCATGGCCGTCCTGGCCGTGCTGCTGGCCGGGAGCGGCGTCGTGGCCACCACCGACGGCAACGTGAGTTTCGATGGCGGGCCCGGGTTGATTGGTATCGTCCTGATCACGCAACTGGTCCTGACCGCGCGGCGCCTGCTGCGGGAGGGCTACCGGTTCAACGACATCCGTGAGGCCATGCTGACCGAGGCGCGCATCCAGGAAGAGGAGACCGAGGTGCTGCCGGTCTATCGCTGGGTCAAGTGGCTCAACACCCAATGGCAGCGGCTCTGGACCGGCTGGTTCGGTCGCTGGTTCTTCCGGGTCGCGGCCATCAGACTCAAGACCCCGAAACGGCAAGCGCTTCCCTCCGTGGATGCCACGGAGATGGTACTGGGACGGTCGACCATGGCGGTGTTCGACGCGCTGCCCGATGCGGCCCGGCGCGGTGCCCGCGACGTACCCGATGTCGTCGACGGCCTCGAAGCTCGCGCCGAACGCCTGCGGGCCCGGGGCGATACCGGCGAGGACCTGAATCACACGGTGGCCGCCCTGGAGAACCTGCGGCTGGTCATGCTCAAGGTGCAGGCCGGTCTGGCGTCCGCGCAGGATCTCACTGGCGTCCTGGAAGAGGCCAAGGCCATCGGGGAGGTGGTCGATCGCCGGCTCGACGCGGCCGAAGAACTCGACCGGGACCTGCCGTCGTGACTTCCGTGCCCGCCGCCGCCCAGGCCTCGGCGTCGCTGGACGACCTCGTCGACCTCCTCGCAGGGCGTTCCGTCACGGTACTCACGGGGGCCGGGCTGTCCACCGAATCCGGCATCCCCGACTATGGCGGGTTGCACTCGGAGACGCGGGCCAGCCGGATCCAGTACCGCGAGTTCACCGATGACCCAGGTGCCCGGCGCCGCTACTGGGCACGGTCCGCCGTGGGTTGGCGCCGGGTGGACGGCGCCGAACCCAATGCTGGTCACAGGGCTCTGGCCGCATTGGAGCAGGCCATGGTCGTTCGGGGAATCATCACCCAGAACGTGGATGGTCTGCACCAGCTGGCCGGAAGCCGTCGAGTGGTCGATCTGCACGGACGGCTCAGCAGGGTCGTCTGCCTCTCGTGCGGTGCCGCCGGTGACCGCAGGGCCATGCAGCAGCGACTCGAAGAGGCCAATCCATGGGTCCGCGATGTGGGCGCGGAGGACGCCCCGGACGGAGACGCCGAACTGAACGACCGGCGTCTGGCTACGTTCCGCGTCCCCGGGTGCGGCGACTGCGGCGGGACGCTCAAGCCGGACGTGGTCTTCTTCGGGGAGTCCGTACCCAAGCCGGTCCTGGCCGAGGCCTGGCGGCTGTATGAAGAGTCCGAAGTACTCCTGGTCGTGGGGTCGTCGCTGGCGGTGTTTTCGGGTTTCCGCTTCGTGCTCCGCGCGTCCCAGGAAGGCCGCCCCGTCGGCCTGGTGAACCTGGGCCCCACCCGTGCAGACGACCGCATCAGCGTTCGCGTCACGCGCCGCGCGGGCGAAGTCCTCCCGATGCTGGCGGATGCCATACCGCGCCGCTCGCCTTCGGCTCCATGCTGACCTTTACCTACCACGGGTACTTCGGCGAAGTCGAACCGGACGCCGATGGCGACGGATGGCACGGGACCCTGGTGACCGAGTCGGGGGACCGCATCGATTTTGGGGCGCCCGATTTCTCGCTCCTGCATCGGGCCGTGCGGGATTGCGTCACCGAGTATCATGCCCGTCGAGACCCTCCGCCCGGCGAACAGCCTTGATCCTTCCGTACGACGCCTTCTGACCTTGGCGTGGTCTGCCCCGAATGATGTCGCACCACGACCCGCCGCGCCGCTGGTGCGACATCGGTGTGCCCCTGGCTCGAAAGCAAAGTTGAGCAACATCTCACTCAGCCCTGTACCGCAATGGCGATCCCTTGCTTTATTACCAGGGTGCGTCGCTAGCGTCCCCCTGTTCCCGCGAGTGTTCCCATGAGCGAGTGGTCAAAGACGCATCGTGTCCCCGGGACGGCGGTCCTTGCCGCCGGCGGTAGCCTGTCGGGCGACCTTCACCTCCAGCCCAGTACCGAGTTGCACCAGAGCGTGGAGACTCCCTTGGAGTTGTTGAACCGCCCCGACCGGTTTCTGGCGATGACCATGGACGATGGAGGCGTGGAACTGGTCTCCAAGGATCACATCAAGGTGCTCGAGGTTGGCGGCTCGGCCCCGGATCCGGTCTGGAACCCGACGCCGGGGGCCAACGACCTCCGGATCGAGGCGGTGCTGGTGGGTGGCGAAACGCTGTCCGGAACGGTCCACGTTCAGCTCCCTCCCGGCCGGGCCAGGGCGCTCGACTTCCTGAACCTCCCCGACCGTTTCTTCGCACTGTCGTCCGGAGACGCTGCCCATTACCTGAACCGGGCCCACGTGCTGCACGTACGGCCCATCGACTGAGGCGTCCATGGCTCAACTGGATCAGTTCATCCAGGTTCTGTCCAGCAAGCAGGGTGATGCCATCACCATCACCAGCGGTGAACCGATCACCATGGTTCGGGGCACGGCCGTGAACCCCATGACCAAGAAGCCGGTGGATGCCGCCGTGCTGCTGACGCTGGTGAGGGAGATCGCGCCACCCGACCTTCGCGACGCGATCGACACGGATGAGACGCGGGATTTCCGCTATGCTTCTCCCAGTGGAGAGGTCGACGTTGCCTGGCGGCCGGCGGAGGGGACCGGCGGCGGGACGGCCACCCTGTCCCTCGTGGCGCTCGCGGGCTCCGCCCCGGTACCGGCCGGGGCCACCTCGGCGACCCCGGCGCAGGACGAAGCACGGCGCATGGTGGAGGGCTTTCTGCGGTTGCTGGTGCAGCAGGGCGGATCCGATCTGCACCTCCGTGTCGGAGAGCCGCCCATTCTGCGTTTCGACGGCTCGCTGATCCGACAGGAAGGCGCGGTGATCACCGGCGAACAGCTTCAGGCGATGCACGAGAGCCTCATGCTTCCGCAGGACATTGCTCGCTTCAACGAGACGGGGGATGCGGACTATGCCTTCGAGCTCTCCGGGGTGGCCCGCTTCCGCTGCAATGCGGCCCGCGATCGCGCCGGTCCGTTCGGTGTGTTCCGGGTGATTCCGTCCGCCATTCCGGACTGTGACGCCCTGGGCATCACGTCGGAGGTCCAGCGACTCTGCTTTCTCACCAAGGGCCTGGTGGTCGTCACCGGACCGACGGGATCTGGCAAGTCCACGACCCTGGCCGCGCTGGTCGACGTCATGAACCGGGAGCGCAGCGACCACATCCTCACGATCGAGGATCCCATCGAGTTCGTGCATGCCAGCAAGTCCTGCCTGGTGACGCACCGGCAGGTCGGCCTGCACACGGCCTCGTTCAAGGCGGGACTCCGGGCCGCCCTGCGTGAAGATCCCGACATCATCCTCATCGGCGAACTGCGAGATCTGGAGACCGTGGCGATCGCCATCGAGACGGCAGAAACCGGCCACCTGGTCTTCGGGACCCTGCACACGACCACGGCCTCCTCGACCATCGACCGGATCATCGACCAGTTCCCGCCCGATCAGCAGGCCCAGATCAGAGTCATGCTGTCGGAGTCCCTGCGGGGGGTCATCGCCCAGACCCTGTGCAAGCGAATCGATGGGGGCCGAGTGGCGGCGCGCGAAGTCCTCTTGAGCAACACCGCCATCAGCAACCTGATCCGGGAAGGGAAGACCTTCCAGATACCCTCGATCATCCAGACGAACCGCAAGGCCGGGATGACGACCCTCAACGACTCGCTGCTGGATCTGGTCGAGCGGCAGGTGGTCGAGCCGAAGGAGGCCTGGATGAAGTCCGCCGACCGGGCCGGACTCGAGCAGTCGTTTGAGGCCAAGGGCATCCGGGTGCCTTCGCTCATGGCATGACGGCTCGCAGCGCCGCTGAATCGAGCACCGTCGTCCCCGATTGCTCCCGCAGCGCGTCGTCGACCAGGGCCTGAGCGATGGCGCGCGCCGGCACCGGTCTGATGGCACGCGGCCCCCAACGGGACAGCCACTCGCCCAGGCGTTCGGCGGGGCGCCGTTCGGTGCGCGGGCCCTGAATGATCGACGGCTGGGCGATGGTGAGACTGGGCCAGTCGCATTGTGCTACCGCCGCCTCCACCTCCCCCTTGATTCGTAGATAGAACGTTCTCGCCGACGGGCTTGCCCCCATGGAACTCACCAGCGCGAAATGCCTCGCTCCCGCGGCCCGGGTGAGCCTGGCCAGAGTGACGGGATAGTCCAGATCGACCACCCGGAATCGGTGCCGCGATCCGGCTTTTCTGATGGTGGTACCCAACGCGCAGAACACATGATCGGGCCGCAGGTCGGCCAGTCCTTCATCGAGGCGGTCGAAGTCGACCAGCCTGGTGTCGAGTCGGGGGTCCCGATGGTCGATCGGGCGCCGCGACAGCGCTACGACGCTCGTGTACTCCTGGCGTCCCAGCAAGGCCTCGAGAAGATGTCCTCCCACCAGGCCGGTGGTCCCGGCCAGAAGGGCGGTCCGGCCACGCTGCGGGCTCGTCGGTTCCATGCGGTGCTCCTATAGTCATTCCCAACAATCGGTTACGAGACCGGCCTTGACAAGGGGCATACGCATCACGAAACTTGGCGTAATTGTTAAACGTAAGCGCCAATCATGTCCGAGCCCGCTGAAGTCACGGTCGAGGGCCAGTCCCCCGACACCGAGAGCCGCATCTTCGATGCGGCCCTGGGCGTCTTTGCCCAGAAAGGCCGCGACGGCGCTCGCATGCAGGACATCGCCGACCGGGCCGGCATCAATCGGGCGCTGCTGCACTACTACTTCCGCTCCAAGGACCAGCTGTACCAGGCCTGTTTCTCCCATCTGTTCGAGCAGTTCGTGCAATCGTACCAGGCCTTCCTCCCGACCGATGGAACGTTCGGGGATACGCTGAAGGCCTTCATTCACAACTACATCGACTATGTCGCGAGCCACCTCGACATGGCACGCCTGGTCCTGAACGAGAACCTGTCCGGCGGCACGCTGCTGGGGGAGCATCTGCAGCGGGCTTTCGCCACCAAGGGGTCGCCTCAGCAACGGATGGAACAAGCCATCCTGCGCGCCGTGGAGGCCGGCGAGATTGCCCCGGTCGATCCCCGGCAACTGATTCTGACGGTGATCTCCTCCTGCATCTTCGTCTTTCTCATGGCGCCGACGGTCAAGATGATGAACCCGGCCGCGCGCGACGACTTCGAGGGGTTCATCGAAGCCCGGAAGGCGCACGTGTTCCAGGTGATCTATCACGGGCTCCGGCTGGAAGGGGGCGGAGCATGAAACCACACCTTTCCGTGGTGCTCCTCGTGGTTGGGGTGGCGTCCGGCTGCTCGATGGCTCCCGGGGAGCGGACCCCCGTCACCGTCGCCGCCGTGCCGGACAGCTACGCCGGGGCCGACACCGCGTCCATGACCAGCGACACGCAGGCGGTGAGGCGCGAGCCGCTCGGCTGGTGGAAGGTCTACAACGACCCGGTGCTCGACCGACTGGTCGACTCCGCCCTGGCCGCCAACCTCGATCTCTGGGAAGCGGTGGCCCGGGTCGAGGAAGTCCGGCAGCGCTACCGCATCGCCCGGGCGGACCTCTATCCGCAGGTGAACTTGAACGCCGACGCGTCGTATACCGACGCGCCGGCCAATGTCGGATTGGGTGGCATCTTCGGAGGCGGTGCTGGAGCCGCGCCAAGCCGGTTCGACTACACCACCTACACGGCTTCGCTGGGATTCTCCTACGAGATCGACTTCTGGGGCAAGATCCGCAACGACACCAAGGCGGCCATCAGCGAGTTCCTCGCCTCGGAATCCGACTATCGCACGGCTCGGCTGTCCGTGATTGCGGCGACCATTTCCACCTACCTCGAGGTCGTCGAACGACGCCGGGCCGTAGCGCTCACCGCGCTCAACGTCGACCTGCTGCGGGAACGCGCCGAGCTGACCGATCAACGTTACTACCGTGGTCTGGTCTCGTCTTTCGAGTTGTACACCTTCCGATCGCTGTACCGGAATGCCCAGACCACCCTGCCGGTCCTGGAAAGCCTGCTGGCCGATGCGCAGAACCGACTGGCCGTCCTGCTGGGTCGCTACGCCGGACACCGTGCCGGCCATCGTGCTCGATCCGGTTCCGGTCGACCTCCCGGCCGCGCTGCTGGAACAACGGCCCGACGTCATGGCCGCCTGGCAGCGCATGGAAGCGGCCCGCTACCGCATCGGTGCCAGGAAGGCGGACCTCTTTCCCGCCATACGCCTCAACGCCACGGCCGGACTCCAGTCGGGCCAGGTCGGCGATCTGTTCAGGGTCGATCAGTACTTCCTCAATCTGGTCGGTGGGTTGTTCCAGCCGATCTTCCAGGGCGGCCGGCTCCGGGCCAACCTGAGCGCCACGGAAGCGCAGTTCCAGCAGCGGGCGGCCGCCTACGTGCGTACCGTCCTGACCGCCTACGCCGAAGTCGCGACCGCCCTCGCCAACCTCGAGAATCAGAAGGAGCGCTACACCTCGCAGGAGCGTCAGCTGATCTCGGCACGTGGTTCGGTCGACTTCCAGCTGCGCTCCCTCCAGCGGGGCGTCGGTAGCTACATCGAGTATCTCGATGCCCGCAGCAACCTGGTCAGCGCCGAGTCCAACATGGCGCAGGCCGAACGGGCCCTGGCGGAAGCCCGTCTGGCGCTGCACCGCGCCCTGGGCGGCAGCTGGGTGGCGGACGACGACTTCGAGGAGACCTTGCGGGACGAGTACGACAGGTTGGATGACCAATTCGTTCCGGTGGGGGCCAGAGACGGGTCCGCCGCCGGGTCGAGGGACAGCGCCGACGGCGCTACGGGAGGCAGTCGATGAGCGTGGTTTCGCGTGCCGTGGCGTCATTCAATCGCCTGAGCTATTTCCAGCGAGGTGTCGTCATCATCGCCGTGGGGGTCCTCGGGTTCGTGCTCCTCATGGTGTTCCGTCCCCGGCCACCGCAGCAGGATCCCCCCTCTCGGGTTCCGCTGGTATCCACGGTCGAAGTCGACGTTCGCAGCGGGCACCTCGAGGTGGCGGGCAGCGGGACGGTGCGGCCACGGAGCGAAGTGGTGCTGGCCTCGCAGGTGGGCGGCATCGTCGAGTGGACGGCACCGTCTCTCGTGTCCGGCGGCCGGTTCCGGGCCGGCGAGACGCTGCTGCGTATCGAGGCCGCCGACTACGAGAACGCGGTGGAGATTGCAGCGGCCGAGGTGGCCCAGCGCACGGTCGAGGTGCTCCAGGCGGAAGAAGAGGTCGAGCTGGCCCGTGAGGAGTTCAGTCGCCTCCGCGAACGTGAGGGTGTCGAACTGACCACGGACTCCACCGCGCTCGGCAGTCTGATCTTCCGCGAACCGCAACTCGAAGCGGCCCGGGCCTCGCTGCGGAGAGCCGAGGCGCGCCTGCGCGACGCCGAGCTGTCCCTGCGTCGAACCAGCGTGCGGGCGCCGTTCGATGGCGTCGTGCGATCGGAATCGGTGGACCGGGGTCAATACGTCGGTCCGGGGCAGGGCATCGCCGTCATCTACGACATCGAGGAGGCGGAGATCGCCGTGGCCTTGACGGACGAGGAGGCGGCGTTGGTGGAGGGGTTGTGGGATGCCCGAAGTGGCAAGCGGGAGAACCGCATCCCCGTCACCGTGTCGGCCCTCTTCGGTGGGCAACCCTACCACTGGCCGGGCTACGTGGACCGCGCCGAGGGTGCCGTCAACCCGGATACGCGCACCGTGGATGTCATCGTCCGTGTGCCGGATCCCTTCGTTACCGACTCCACGGACCGTCCGCCCCTCCTCCTGGGTGCCTACGTCAACCTGACCATTCGAGGCCGGAGCTTCGACCACTACGTCGTCGTGCCGCGCACGGCCTTCCGTGATGGAAACGTCGTGTGGGTCGTGGAATCGGACTCACTTCTCCGGATCACTCCGGTGCGCCTCATCCAGGAAGTGGACGACCTGGCCTTCCTAGATGTCGATCTCGTACCCGGGGACCGCATCGTGACCAGCGGCATCGATGTGGTGACCGACAGCATGGCCATTCGCGTGTCCGAAGGACCGTCGTCGTGAAGGGCGCGATCGCCTGGATGGCGCAACACGGCGTAGCCGCCAACCTGCTGATGGTGTTCATCGTGGCGGCCGGGTTCCTCAGCATCCCCAACATCGTCCAGGAAGTGTTCCCCGAATTCGATCTGGACATGATCCAGACGCGGGTCGAATACCCGGGGGCGTCGCCCGAAGAGGTCGAAGAGGGCATCATCCAACGCATCGAAGAGCGGATCGAATCCGTCGAGGGCATCCGCCGCATCATGTCGACGGCCAGCGAGGGCGCCGGCGTCGTCACCGCGGAACTCAAGCTGGGACAGGACGCGTCGGAGGTGCTGGACGAGATCAAGGCCGAGGTGGACCGCATCGTGAGCTTCCCGGTCGACGCCGAGGAGCCGGAGGTCACGACGCTTCGGGGCCGGACCCGCGTCATCGAGATCGCGTTGTACGGGGAGGTGGCGGAGCGCTCGTTGAAGGAACTGGCCACCCGGGTCAAGGACGATCTGGCGACCATGCCGGAAATCTCCTACGTCGCGACCAGCGGCGTCCGCGCCTACGAAGTTTCGGTGGACGTCTCCATGGACGCCCTCCGGGCCCACGGCATCGGGCTCGAGGACGTGGCCCGCGCCGTCCGGGCGGCCAGCCTGGACCTGCCCGGTGGCCGGGTCGATACGGCCGACGAGGAGATCCTGGTCCGGATCGAAGGGCAGAATTACACCCGCAGGGACTTCGGGGAGATCATCGTGCGTGGCGCCCGCAGCGGGGCCACGCTGCGGCTGGATCAGATCGCCACCATTCGGGATGGGTTCGAAGACGCCGACCTGATCACACGGTATCAGGGCCAACCCGCGGCGTTCGTGCAGGTCTTCCGCACCGCAGACGAACAGGTGCTCGAAATCGTCGATGTCGTGCAGCGCTACATCGCCGAACAACTCGAGCCCGCGCTGCCCCGGGGCATCGAGGTGGATCTGTGGGCCAATGAAGCCGAAAACCTGCAGAGCCGCATCAGCCTGCTGCGCAAGAACGGCATCATCGGGTTGGCCCTGGTGCTCCTGGCCCTGACGCTCTTCCTGGACCTCCGGTTGGCGTGGTGGGTCGCCATCGGCATCGGCCTGTCGTTCGTCGGAACGTTGGCGGTGATGCCGTGGCTGGGTGCGTCCATCAACATGCTGTCGCTGTTCGGCTTCATCCTCGCCATCGGGATCGTCGTCGACGACGCCATCGTCGTCGGCGAGAACATCTACAAGGAACGCGAGTTGGGCCGCGGGCCGCTCGAGGCGGCCATTCACGGGGCGCGGCGCATCGCGACCCCGGTCACCTTCGCCGTGCTCACCACCGTCGTGGCGTTCATGCCACTGCTGTTCGTTCCGGGCGCCATCGGGAAGTTCCTGAAGTTCATTCCGATCATCGTGATTACGGTGCTCTTGTTCTCGTTGGTGGAGTCGCTGTTCATTCTTCCCCATCACTTGAGCCATCTCCCGAAACACGCCCACATGACCCTGCCCAAGGGGCTGCGCTTCGTGGAGCGTTCCCAGGCATGGGTGCAGAATGGCCTCAGGCGGGTCATCGAGGGGCCGCTCGACCGGACGGTCCGTTTCGCCACCGCGCACTACGGCCTGGTCATCGCGGCCGCCGTATCCATCCTGTTGCTGTCCGCGGGGCTGCTGGCGGGGCGCTACATCGGCTTCAGCTTCCTGCCTCGCATCGAAGGCGACATGGTCGTCGCCCAAATCGAGATGCCGGCCGGGACGCCGAGCAGCCGGACTCAGGAGGTGACGGCCCGTCTGGAGCGGGTCGGCCGCGAGGTCGCTGCGGCCTTCGAGGCTGATCTTCCGGACGACCACCCGCCGCTGATCGAAGCCGTCTACGCCAGCGTTGGCCGATATCCGTCTCAGGAAGGTGGCCCCGGGATCGGCGGCCTTCCCCAGTTCATTCGATCCAACATTGGCGAGGTCACCTTCCGGCTCCTCGACCCGGAGTTGCGGGACACCCCGTCGGCGGAGTTCGAACGGGCCTGGCGCGAACGGACCGGCGAAATTGCAGGAGCGCGCACCCTGAGCTTCACGTCCCAGGTCATCAACCTGGGGGCGCCGGTGCAGGTGGAGATCTCCCACCCGGACAACGACGTGCTCATGTCGATCGTGCAGCAGGTCGAGATGGAGTTGCGACGGTTGGGGGGCGTGTACGATGTTCGCAACGACCAGACACAGGGCAAACGCGAGGTCCAGTTGGATCTGAGGCCACGGGCGCGCACCCTCGGCGTGACGCTCGACGACCTGGCCCGACAGGTGCGGGCGGCCTTCTTCGGCGCCGAAGCGCTGCGCCTGCAGCGCGGTCGAGAGGAAGTCCGGGTCTACGTCCGGCTGCCGGTCGAGGAGCGCAATACGCTGGCCGACATTCGCAACTATCGCATTCTCACGCCCAGCGGGGCGGCCATTCCCCTGCGCGAGCTGGCCACCGTCTCCCTGGGGGTGGCGCCCTCCAGCATTCGGCGTCTCGACGGGCGGCGCATCGTCACCATCACCGCCGAGGTGGACCGGGCCGTGATCACCGGCCAGGAGGCCAACAGCGAACTCACGGGCCGGATTCTCCCGGTCGTGGAGACCGCGTACCCCAACATGCGGTACACGTTCGGTGGTGAACAGCGTGAACAGGCCGAGGCATTTGGCGGCATCATCCGGGGCTTCGCGCTGGCCCTGTTCGTGATGTACGCCCTGCTGGCCATTCCCTTCGGCTCCTACTTCGAACCGCTCATCATCATGGCATCGGTCCCCTTCGGGTTCGTCGGCGCTATCCTGGCGCACCTCTTCATGGGACTGGACCTCGGCATGTTGAGCATGTTCGGCATGGTCGGCCTGAGCGGCGTCGTGGTCAACGACTCGCTGGTGCTGATCGATTTCATCAACGCCGAGCACCGGGCCGGCAAACCGATGGACCAGGCGATCCTGCTGGGGGCCAAGTCGCGCTTCCGCCCCATCTTGCTGACGTCGCTGACGACCTTCCTGGGCGTCTCGCCCCTCATCATCGAGCGGAGCCTCCAGGCCCAGTTCCTGGTCCCCATGGCCGCCAGTATCGGTTTCGGTATCGTCTTCGCCACCGCCGTCATCCTGGTCCTGGTCCCGGCCTTGACCATGCTGCAACACGATGTCGTCAACTGGCGGGCCACGCGCCGCTCCCACCCGGTGCTGCACCAGCCGGAAGCCGCCGGCCAGGGCGCCGATCGTTGACTCCGGAGGGCAGGTCCCATCACTGGATGGTGGTGTGGGCCATGATCGTCGCAGCAGCTTGCGCGGAGCCGCCCCATCCCGCGCCCCGCGCGGTCATCCCCCACACCATCGGACCGGAACCACCGCAGGTCCGGCACTATGTGGCCGGACGCGCCGTCGACGCGGTGCGGGTCGACGGGATGCTCGATGAGGCGACCTGGACCGTCGCTTTCTGGACCGAGACCTTCGTAGACATCGAGGGCGACCGCCGGCCGGTTCCCCGGCACCGCACCCGTGTGGCCATGGCCTGGGATGACCAGGCGCTCTACCTGGCGGCCGTGCTGGAGGAACCCCACCTGTGGGGAACCATCCGGCAACGGGATGCTGTCATCTTCCACGACAACGACTTCGAGGTGTTCCTCGACCCCGATGGAGATTCTCACGCCTACTACGAACTCGAGATCAACGCGCTCGGCACGGTGTGGGACCTGTTCCTCGACCGGCCCTATCGCGACGGCGGCAGCGCTGTGGACTCCTGGGACATCGAGGGTCTCGCCTCGGCCGTGAGGCTGGAGGGGAGCCTCAACGATCCGTCGGACGTCGACATCGGCTGGACAGTGGAGTTGGCGATCCCCTGGGCCGGCCTGACCGGCCCGGATGGCCCCGAGCTGGCGCCGCTGGACGGGGAAAGCTGGCGCGTCAATTTTTCGCGGGTCCAGTGGCGACTCGAGGCCAACGACACGGGATACACCAAGGTCCGGGCCGACGACGGTGAGCCGCTCCCGGAGGACAACTGGGTCTGGTCGCCACAGGACGCCATCAACATGCACATGCCGGAGATGTGGGGGGTCGTTCACTTCAGCGGGCTTCCCGTGGGGCAGTCCCGTGCAGATCTCGCGGCGGGAGTGGACGATGTGCCTTGGCTGTTGCGGCGCGTCTACTACGCCCAGCGGCGAGCGCGCAGCGCCACCGGCGGCTATGTTGGGGCCGCGGATCGGATCGGCATCGACGGTGACGTGGACATCGAGCTGGTCGGCACTGACGGGTATCGGGCCACGGCTGGCGCTGGGACGCATGTCTGGACGATCGACCAGCACGGACGGGTCTGGCGCGGGCAGGACCGACCATAGGGAAGGCGGACGCCGATGAAACGACGGACCTTCGTACACGCTCTGGGAGGAATCACCGCCGCTGGAGCGCTCTCGGCGGCTCCCGGGGTCGCCCGGTCCGGCGTGCGAGGCAGGCCGGGCGAGTTCCTGCTCTGGACCTGGGTGCACGGCAACGGGGAACCGCAGGAGGGGAGTTGGGCGGCCCACTTTGCCCGCCTCAAGGCCGCCGGCTTCCATGGGGTTCTGGTCGGTGGCGGCGACGGGCCCGCCCTGGCGTCGACGGCGCACGCCGAGGGTCTGGCATTTCACCGTTGGATCTGGGTCCTCAACAGAAACGGCGACGCCTGGGCCCGGGAGAACCACCCGGAGTGGTTCACCGTCAGCAGGAACGGCGAGTCGTCGCTGACCCACCCTCCCTACGTCGACTACTACCGCTGGGTCTGCCCGCGGCGGGCCGCGGTGCGCCTGTATCTGCAGGATGTTGCGCGACGGGAAGCGCGGGGATCGGGCTTCGACGGCATTCACTTCGATTACATCCGATATCCCGACGTCATTCTGCCGCGCGCCTTGTGGGACAGGTACGGCCTGGTACAGGACCGCGAACTTCCGCAGTTCGATTTCTGCTACTGTGAAGTCTGTCGCGACATCTTCGCCCAACGGACGGGTATCGACCCGATGGACCTGGCCGATCCGGCCGCGGATCCGCGCTGGACGGCGTTTCGCTGGGAAAGCGTCACCATGGCGGTCGACGACATGGCCCGAGTGGTCCGACGAGAAGGCCGCGAGGTCTCGGCGGCCGTCTTTCCCACCCCCACCGTGGCCCGAAGGCTGGTGCGGCAGGCCTGGGAGACCTGGCCGCTGGACGCGGTCTTTCCGATGGTCTACCACAGCTTCTACGAAGAGCCGGTGTCGTGGGTCGGGGATGCCACGCGAGAGGGGGTGGAGGCTCTCGCCGGTGCCCGACCGCTGTTCACCGGGTTGTACCTCCCGGACCTGACCCCGGACGACCTGGCACACGCCGTGACCTATGCCGAGGCTGCCGGCGCCGCCGGCGCGGCGCTGTTCGAGTCCGGAGGTTTGACGGATGCCCACCTGTCCCGCCTTGGGGAACTGCGGGGCTGAGGACCGGGCCATGCCCCACGAGCCCACCGTGTCACCTGGACCAGGGACGTCACCGCAGTGGTTCGGCTACGCCGTCATCGTGATGACGGTGTTCCTCGCCGCGGAACTCCTGGGATATGGGGTGGGGCGGTTCCTGACCTCGTTCGGCGTACTGTATCATCCCCAGGATCCTGCCGGCTATGCGGACTACCTGGTGGCGCGGCATCCGACCCTCGGCTGGACCGCAGCCCATCTGTGGCCTGAAGAGGTGGATGAAGCCGGCGTGAGGCGCAACAGTCGCTTTCCCGCGTCCGACCCGCCGTGCGTCTCGGTGTATGGAGACTCCTTCACGTGGGGGGACGAGGTCGCTGCCGAGGAGTCATTCCCCGACCAGTTGTCGGGACTGCTCGAGTGCCGGGTCGCCAACTACGGGGTCGGTGGCTACGGCAGCGACCAGGCCTTCCTCCGCTGGCGTGGCGAGGCGGGGGACTCCGCGCCGGTGGTCGTGCTGGGCCACTTGTCCGAGAACGTCATCCGCAACGTCAACCAGTTCCGCGGCTTCGTCTCGGGGTTTCCCTACGGCCTGAAGCCACGCTTCGTGCTCGACGCCAGGGGCGACCTCCAGATCGTAC
>JBDHIK010000300.1:0-103449 GCA_039587475.1 Gemmatimonadota bacterium
CTCCCTTACCAGAATGCCGGCACCATCGTCCGCCTGACGCACGGGCACGCCGAGCATGGCTTCGCCCGGGGGGAGGATTTCTCTCCCCAGGATTTCGACGACCTGCAGGCCGCGAGCGCCACCCTGCAGCAGATGGCGAGCTATTTCTACTGGCCCGGCAGCGCCATGGTGAATCTCACCGGCGACGGTCCCCCGGTCCAACTCCAGGCGGTGCCGGTGTCGGAGAACTTCTTTCCGCTGCTCGGGGTCGGCGCCACCATGGGTCGGACGTTTTCTTCCGAGGAGATCGTCTCCGGTCAGGACCGCGTGGTGGTGCTGAGCGCCGGGTTGTGGCGCCGGCAGTTCGGGAGCGATCCGGGTGCCGTCGGATCATCGATCACCCTGGGCGGAACACCGTTCACGATCATCGGCGTGATGCCGGCCAGCTTCCGCTACCCATCCGCCCGGGCCGACTTGTGGGTTCCCATGTCCTACATCACCGAGGACATGATCCCCAGTCGACGCCACATCCGCTGGCGTTCGGTCGTCGCGCGCCTGGCGCCCGAGGCCACGATCGACGTGGCCCGCGCCGATGTCGGATCGGTGCTCGAGCGTCTGGAACAGGAGTACCCCGAATCCAATGAGGCGATGACCGTCGCCGGCGTGACCTCGTTGCGGGACGACATTGCCGGCGAGGCCGGCCCGGCCCTGTGGATATTGCTGGGCGCCACCGGTCTCGTGTTGCTGATCGCCTGCGCCAACGTCGGCAACCTGTTGCTGGCTCGCGCCACGGGACGAGGGCGGGAAATCGCGGTGCGTATCTCCATGGGTGCCAAGCGGGGACGGCTCATCCGACAACTGATGACCGAGAGTCTGGTGCTGGCGCTCCTGGGGGGAGCCGCGGGCATCGTGCTGGCCATCGTCGGGGTGGACGTCCTCCTGGCGATGAGCGCCGGAAACATCCCGGAGTCGGAGCAGATTCGCTTCGATGGTCGCTTGGCACTGTTCGCCCTGGTCGTCACGACCATCACGGGACTGGTCTTCGGCCTGTTCCCCGCCTGGCGCGCCGCCCGGGTCGAGCCCCAGGCGATGCTCAAGGAAGGAGCCTCCGCTGCGGGGCGGGGCCGGTTCCGTGCCCAGAACGTCCTGGTCGTGGCCGAGATGGCGCTCGCGGTCATGCTGGTGAGCGGGGCCGGTCTGATGATCAGGAGTTTCTGGCAGCTGACGCGGGTGGACCCCGGGTTCGACGTGCAGAGGGTGCTGACGGTGCCGCTCAAGGTAGCGATGGATGAGCTGTCTTCTGCCGAAGTCCCCTACCGGCAACAGGAATACATCGAGGCCATCGCCGCCCTCCCCGGAGTAGTCGCCGTCGGGGGCAGCAAACAGACTCCCCTCCAGGGCGGGGGCGAGCCGTACGTATTCCGTTTCGTCGACGACAACGGCGAGACACGTCGCGCCGACCCGGAATCGGGTCTTCACGCTCGAGGACACGCGCCACGTGATCCTGAACGAAGCGATGGCCCTGCAGCTGTGGGGCCGCGTCGACGTCGTCGGGGAACGCATGACACTGGGGTCGACCGAGACGGAGATCATCGGCGTGGTCGCCGACGTACACAATGACGGAATCGCCGAGCGCGCCCGCTCGGCCATGTACGCGCTGCCCTACGCCTTTCCAAGGACGTCGGTGACCCTCTTCATCCGGACCACGGGGAATCCGCTTGCCGCGGCTGCTGACGTGCGGAGGGCCGTCTGGTCGGTGGACCCCAATCAGCCGCTGGGCGCGTTCGCCACGCTGAACCAGGTCGTCGCCGACGACATCGCCACACCGAGATTCTTCACGACCCTGCTCCTGGTGTTCGCAGGCGTGGCCCTGGCCCTCGCCGCCCTGGGGATCTACGGGGTCGTCTCCTACTCGGTGGGCCGGCGCACCAGTGAGATGGGGTTGCGGATGGCGCTTGGCGCCCGCAGCGGCAACCTGCTGCGTCTGGTGCTGCGCCACTCGATGGCGCTGTCGGTGGGAGGCCTGGCCTTGGGCATTCTTGGCGCCCTGGTTCTCAGTCGTGTCCTGGCCAGCCAGTTGTACGGGGTGAGCGTCTGGGATCCGACGACCTACGCCGTGGTCTCGGCCGGCCTGGTGGCCGTGGCCTTCGTGGCGGGGTACCTCCCGGCGCTCAAAGCGACGAGGGTGGATCCGGTGCGGGCCCTGCGAAGCGAGTGACCGCGGCAGGTCACCCGGTCTCGAGGGCCCGCATCAGAAGTAGTACCGCATGCTGATCTTCGCCGCCGTTGCGGTGACGGTCACGCCGCTGAGTGGTGCTCTCACCATCGTCAAATCGAGCGCAATGACGAAATCGTCTCGTCCCGTGTAGGCGACGCGCAGAAGTCCCTGTTGAGAATCACCGATGTCCTCGATGGCTGCGTCCGGCGAGAACACGTTGCTGCCGGCGAGCACCACGCCGATCGGGGCATTGATCAGGGGGCCCAGATCGACGTCGGCGGCCATCGAGAGATTGCTGGATGCACTATTGGCCTTGGACCGGTCCGCGGACTCGCCGTACGACAGGTTCCCGGTGGCCGTGACCCCGAGCCAGGCATTGGCCGCCCAGGCAAACCGGAGGCTGCTGCCGCCTCGCAGGACGGGAGTGGTCTGCACCAGGCCGACGTCGGTCGAATCGAGGACACCCTTGAGGAACTCGAGGATGTTCACGCCGGTGAGGCTGGTGTTGGCCACTTCCGCAGTGGCCGACAGGGCCACCCTGTTGGATTCCAGGAATTTAAACATCCAGCCGATCTCGTAGCCCGACGTGAGGGTCACGCCTTCGGCGAGGAGCGACCCGACGTCGTTGCCGAGGCGCCCCCTGATGTTCACCTGAACCCAGAACGACATCCACTCCTTGATCCGCTGCTGGTACTCGAAGTCCAGGATGGCGAACAGGAGGTCCCCGGTAATGGCCTGGAGGGTATCTCCGTTGGGCAACTCGAATGTGGGGAGGATCGGCAGGTCGCTTGCCTGGCCGATGCCCAGTGAGTTGCGGACGTAGCTCCGGGGGAAGGGGTCCCGCGTGAGGGGGTTGGGGGTGAACCGATGGGGCCCCAGCTTTGGTCGCAGTCCATCGGTCGATTCGGCGGCCGTCGTGTCCGCCTGCTGGGCGCCGACGGATCCCGGCATCGCAAGCGCGGCTGCCAGTGCCACCACGGTGCCACAGGTCAGGACTCTCATCGGTCACCCCCCAACGGCAGGAGCACGCCGGCCAGGAACTGGAAGCCGCTGGACCGGAACCGGGCCGGGAGCGACGAGGAGCCTGCGGTCGCGTCAGGGAGATTCACGAGGCTCTGGCTGTAACGCGCCTCCAGCGTGAGCGAGGGCCGTCCGATGGGAATCAACCCACCGACGCCAAAGATGACCGCCACGTCCCAGTCCGACAGGGCCGCACTGACGTCCGTTTCGGCCGAGCCCTCGGTGAGCGTCGCCGAAGACAGGTAGCCGAAGTCCAGGCCGCTCGTGACATAGAGCCAGCCATTGTCGGCGAGCACCTTGATGAGCACCGGCATGGACAGGTAGTCGAGGGCCACACTCCCGCTGTCCACCGGCTCGGGGTTCCCGACGTCGTAGCCCAGTTTGACCCCGCGCTGGACGAAGCCCGGCTGGAATACCAGGTGCACCGACTTGGCGACGGGAATCTCGATCACCGCTCCGGCCACGAGCCCGGTCCGGGTGCTGTAGGACACCTTGTCCGGCGAATCGCCGCTGATGCTGGAGCGGTTGAGACCGACGACGGCACCCACGGAGATCTGGGCGTTGGCGCTGCTCACCGTTCCGACGGCGAGCAGGCCCATGACGAACGCGGTCGTTGTCACTGCCGTTCGAGGTGGGGTTGGCAAACGTGGCTCCGCGCGAGAGTGGCCGATGATTCGTCAACCATAACAGGCAGCCGTAGAACCGCAAATATGAGGGCCGGCCGCGAATGGCGACCGTTGGGATTATTCATTCTGCCGCAGGAGGAACACCGCCAGGCCGATCAACGCCGTAACACCTATTCCGATCATCATCCAGGGAACCTCGACGTTTTCGAGGGAGCCGCTCTGCGTCATGAACACGGCCACACCGGCGAGAAACGCGGCCAGACCGACGCCGACCGCGATCGCCTGGCGGTTCACTCCCGATCCGGAGGCCTTCCGCTGCACGGCCAGCTGGGCCGCCTGGCGGATCTCCGCCGAGCTGAGGTTGGGGAAGCGCTGCTCGAACTCTTCGATGGTCTTGGTCAACTCCAGGCTGAGGTCCTGCACTCGTGGGGAGGGCCGAACTGGCGTGTGGGGAACAGGAACGAATACCATGGCGGACTCCGAGGCCGGGGCGAATCCTGAATATGGCGATGAAGCCCCTCCGGCGACTGAGATCGTGATGAAGAAAACTTCAAGGCGGTCCCGTACTGGCAGGAAAGCCTTGCGCCGGTGCACTTTCCCCCACCCACGTCACCCAGGTGGATCAGCCATGATCAAGCTCGCCGTTTCCTCTCTCGTGGTCGCTGGACTGCTGGCGTCCACGTTCCAAGCCACACTCGCGCAGGACCGCTTCGGAAGCGCCGTCGGCGTCACCGGCACCGACATCGTGGTCCTGAAGCCCATGAATCTGAAGGGGCCCGCGACGCTGTACCGGTTCGGCCTCGACGGGGCAGGAAGCTGGATCGAGACGAGGCGCTTCTACCCCCAGGACGCCATTCGGACCGGGGAGGGCTTCAGCGCCTCCCTGGCCGTCAGCAGGGAGAGGGTCATGGTCGCCAGCGGGGATCCCGCGGCGACCTTCGCAGCCACGGTGCTCGAGGACGGCGCGGCCGGGTGGAGCCCGGTGGCCCGGCTCGCTCTGGTCGATCCCGACTCGATCGAGCCCAAGGAGCTGGATCTGGCCGGCATCATGAGCATCCTGCAGCCACCGCCTCGCCTGGTGGCCATGGACGGGGACTGGGCCGTGGTGACGCGCCGCGGTGGTCGTGGCTCCTCGGTGCTGGTCTTCAACCATGGGCCGGAGGGGTGGACCCGTTCCGGTGAGTTGGTCCCCGAGGGCGATGCCCCACACCGTTCCTTCGGGAGTGCTCTGGCGGTTGCCGGTGACCGGATTCTGGTGGGGAGCCCGGGTGAAGACCGCAGTGGCGCGGTGTACCTGTTCGAGCGGGACGATTCCGCCGGATGGCGCCAGGACGCCCGCCTGGTTCTCGAGACGCCGGTCCGGGGTCAGAACTTCGGCACTGCCGTGGCTTTTGATCACGAACACGTGGTGGTCGGCGCTCGAGGCGCCCGGGACGTGGCAGGCGCGGTGTATTCGTTTGCCGCTCAGGCCCAAGGGCAGTGGTTGCAGGCGGCAGTCCTGGAGGCACCTGGCAGCAGTGCGGGAGACCGCTTCGGCATGACCCTGGCGGTGTCCGACAACGAGATGTGGGTCGGGGCCCCCAGCCATGCGGAAGGAGCGGGCCGTGTCTACCGCTTCGGTCGCACAGGTCCTGACGGTCCCTGGATGCCGCAAGGCATTCTCGGCGAGGGAGCCGACGCGGGTGCTGGCTATGGATCGGCGCTGGCCCTCGCCGGCGGTATCGGCGTCGTCGGCAGTCCAGGTGCCCGGGGCGGTCACGGGTCGGCGGCGGCTTATCGAAGGGTCGAGAACGGTTGGAGTGCGCCGGATTGGCTGGACGACGGTCTGCTCCTCGCTATCGTGACCGGAGCGGAGGCGAAGTGCGACGATGGCCGCGCTGCCCATTTCACATGCGACAACGTGGACCTGCTCGCCTACCTCCCCATCGAGGCGTTCGGCGGTGGTTCCGACGAGGGGGTGAGCGACCTGTGGGGCTGGACCGACCCGGAGACCGGTAAGGAGTACGTACTCGTCGGCCGGACGGGAGGCGCCGCATTCGTCGACGTCTCCGATCCCGTCGCGCCGGTCTATCTCGGTATGGTCGGCGCCAATCGGAGCGGCGCCCGGGACCTCAAGGTGTACCGCGACCACCTGTTCTTTACCGGAGACGGCGCCGGCGATCACGGACTCCTGGTGTTCGACCTCACTCGGCTTCGCACCGTGTCCAACCCGCCGGTCGACTTCGAACCGGACGCCCGGTACACCGGGATTGCCAGTGCCCACAATCTGATTCTCGACCCCGAGGCGGGCTACGCGTATCCCGTGGGCGCGAGCGGCGGGGGCCAGACTTGCGGCGGTGGCCTGCATATGGTCGACATCCGCGATCCGGCGCAGCCAACCTTCGCGGGATGCTACACCGACACCGAGGGTCTGGTCTACGCCGGTCGGACTCATGACGGCCAGTGCGTGGTGTACCGAGGGCCGGACGAGGACCATCAGGGTCGCCAGATCTGCTTCGCCTCCAACGAGACCGCGCTCCGGATCGTGGACGTGACGGACAAGGAGAACCCCGTCCCTCTGGCCGCCGTGAGCTATCCGGGGCGCGCCTACATCCACCAGGGGTGGCTCACCGACGACCAGCAGTACTTCTACCTCAACGATGAGCTCGACGAACTGGTCGGAGTCACGGACCGCACCAGAACCATGATTCTGGATGTCGCCGATCTCGACGACCCGGTGGTGGTGGGGGAGTACCGCGGCACGACGTCCGCCAGTGACCACAACCTGTACATCAAGGGTGACCGGATGTATCAGGCCAACTACCGGGCCGGTCTCCAGGTCATCGACATCAGTGATCGGGACCATCCGGTCGAAATTGGTCGCTTCGACACCTCGCCCTACCCGGATGGGGATGCCCCAGGGTTCAGTGGAGCCTGGACGGCCTACCCGTTCTTCGAGAGTGGTATCGTGGTGGTTTCGAGCCGGGCGGAGGGCCTGTTCGTGGTCAAACCGAGGCAACCGGCGCTGGTTCCCTAGCGGGCGTGCTCCCCGGCCCCGGCCGGGAGACTAGTTGACGGGGAGGCCGCTGGGGACCGACTGGGGAATATCGGCCTCGAGGTTCCTGGCTGCCGGGTCGGTCAGCGCCCGGAGGAAGGCCACAAGGTCCCTCACGTCAGCCTCCGTCAGGGCCAGCGGTTGGGCGACGCGGGGGTCGAGCGTGGCGCGGATGGCGTCGGTGACAACGGCGCTGCTCTGGTGAGTTGCCGCCAGGGCCGGCGTCAATTGCGAAGCGTCATAATCGACCAGAGACTGGGGAACGTTGACGTAGTGCCGAACCGCAGCATCCAGCGTCGTATACGCTCCATTGTGCATCCACGGGCCGGTGAGTTCCACGTTGCGGAGCGGAGGCGTGCGGAAGGCGAATCGGTCGGTCGCATTCGCGGTTATCCGCTCCCGGCCGAAGTCCAGTGGGGCTTCAGGATTCTTGCCCGGACCGATGGCCGGGATGCCGATGTTGGCGAACTCCATGTCGGTGAGGTGGGGGCCGGAATGGCACTGGACACAACCCGCATCGCCGATGACCCCGAAGAAGAGCTGGGCGCCCCGCTTGGCCGGCGTGTCCAAGGCATGGTCGTCGCCGGCAAGGTAGCGATCGAACGGGGATCCAGCGGAGTGCCACGTCGCCGCCTCGAACGCCGCGATGGCGTTGGCCGCGTGGGCAATGCCCGGCGCGGTGTTGCCCAGGGCAGGAAACGCCTCGCGAAACAGGGTGACGTACTCCGGGATTGCCAGCAACCGGTCCATGATTGCTTGCCACAGGCCGATGAAATCGCTGTTGGGCACCATGGCCAATTCGTTGGGCGCCCCTCGCACGTCCACATCACCGGGCAGGCCCTTCATCTCCAACGGGCTCCCCACTGGAAAAAGGGCTTGGGCGGCGAGGGGTCCTGAAAGACCCGTGGGAAGCAGCGCCCCTACCGTAGAGACCAGTGAGCCGTCGGGCTCCCGATGGATACTCCCATCCCAGAACATGGTCGTAAACTCCGGGGCTCCCCGGTTGAACAATTCCGGGGTGTGGCGCGGGACGAATCCCCGGCCGGGTCCGGGGTGCCGACCCGCCCCCTGACCGATCCCCCCGGTGCCGACCGAGATGGACAGCGGTTCCGAGGTCGCGCTGCTGGGCGAGTGGCAGGTGCCGCAGGAGATGTCCCGGTTGCCGCTCAGTTCCTTGTCGAACATGAGAGCCTGACCAAGCCGGAGGAGCTCGGGACTGGCCACCGGACGGGCGCCGAGCGGCGCTACCCCGAACATCCGCAGCGCATCACGCAATTGCTGGTCGGCAAGGGTGGGGCCGGTCGCCTCGCCGCGGCACCCGACAAGGACGACCATGAGGCCGGCAACGATGGCGGGTGCGGCCCTCCGCTCGGGGGCGGCACACCGGGAGGCTTGCTTCGATATCACGGAACCACAGTCCCTTTCCTGCTCGAAAATCGGTCCGACGTCACCTGAAGAAGATAGCCGCGTCCTAGTGCCGACGCGGGAGATCCCCGCCGGTGCCACCCGGCCGCGTCCGCCTCGGTCAGGCCGTACCGGCCCCGGCGTTCGTGACCTCGACCTCACGTCGCAGGTAGGGTCTGGCAATGCCGTCGGCCTCGAGCTGGTCCGTGATGAGCCGGGACACTTCCCAATAGACGGTCCAGTAATCCTCGGTGTTAACCCACGGTCGGACGAGGAAGTGCACCGCCGAATCCGTCAGATCGTTGACGTCGATCTGCGGTGGTGGATCCTCGAGGACCAGGGGATGGGCGTTCAGCACCGTGCGAAACGAAACTTCAGCTTGAGCCGTCTGACTCCGGTCCCCGATTTCGAACGTGAGGTCGACGCGCCGGATGGGCTCGGCCGTCTTGTTGCGGATGACGTTGCTCCACACCTGGCGGTTGGGCACGATGAGCCGCTCGTGATCGAACGTGAGGATGGTGGTCGACACCAACGTCAGGTTCTTGACCGTGCCGGCGACGCCAGCGGCCTCGATGACGTCCCCGACATCGAATGGACGGTAGATGAGGATCATCATGCCGGAAGCGAAGTTCGACAGCGAGTCCTGCAGGGCGAAACCGACGATGAAACCGGCGACTCCGAGGCCTGCCAGAACCGGGCCCACATGGATGCCCAGTTGCGAAAGGCCGATGAGGATGCCCAACAGGAACACCAGGTTGGCCGACAGCGTCGCGACCATCTGCTTGAGGAGTGCGGGGACCCGGGTGTCATCGCGGTGGACCGCTGTGGTGACCACCTTCCGCGTAAGACGCGCCAGCAACCGGAACACGAACACGATCAGGACGAAGATCAGGAAGTTGAACACCATCTGCGGCGCGTTGGCGGCGATCCAATTCGTGATCGAGTCCCAGGCTTGCTGCAGCAAGCCGGTCGCCACCGTAATGTTCAGGACGTCTGTGGTCACGCGGCCGGTCGCTCTGATCAGCAGTTGCTTCTGTTCGGCTGCGTCGATGGCGCGTCGGTCCATACCGGCCACGATCGATGTCAACGACGTCGTGGCCGCGTTCAGGCGCTCCTGTGCCGCCGCCGATTCGAGCCGGATACTGGCCGCTTCGACTTCGTCCGTGACGTCGTTGAGTCGGTCGCCGAGACCTGCCACCACCCGGAGCGTGACGTCGATTTCGCCGGTCAGCCGGTCACTCCGCTGGCGCAGCAACGGATCGAGGTAGGCGTAGTCCGCCGTGGCGTCGACCTCGAGTGCCGTCTTGAGGTCGGCGATATTGATGAGAGCGATCAGGTTCTCATCGTATTCCCGTCCGGCCTGCGCCAGGTCGCGCTCGAAGGACAGAAGGCGGTCGGCCGGGACGGTGTCCCGGTTGGCGCGCATGTCCAGAATACGAGCGCCGATGGCGTCCAACTCGTCGCGAACCATGTTCCGGGCATCGTCCAGAATGATCACGGTCGTCGTGCGCGGGCCGGTCGCGTCGAGTCCGGCGTCCTCCATCTCCAGGATCACCGAGGTCAGTTGGCCCAACCGTGGACGTACTGCAGCAGCGCGTCGTTCAATCTGGCCGTCCACGACCAGACGCTCATCCCCTTCGGACACGGAGTACTGGACCAGCAGGCTCTCGATCTCGGCCCACATCGCCGAAACGTCCGCGGTCAGCGAGTCAGCGCGAGCGAGGAGCGCGGTGTTTCGCACGTCGACCGAGTCTTGGATTTGCCGCAACGAATCCTGGATTCGCTGCAACGAGTCCTGGCCCTGTTGGAGCGTGTCCGCGGCGACAGGATCGGTGGCGGTTGAGTCTGCGGTCGAGTCGCTCTGTGCCGCCGCGCCTCCGGGGTGCGCGGCGCGACTCACCAGGAGGAACAGCGCAATCAGGGACGAACGTCGCAGTCGTCGGGCGAGGGTGATCGGGTGCGGCATGGATCTGTCCGTGAGGGTCGCCGCCAATCTAACGGTCGGTTGGGGACCGGCGCTATCGTCTTGCCCGGGCGCGTGGCACCAGCGGCCTGAGCCCGTGGAGGGCCGTCTCGAATCGAGGCGAGATCCGGGTGGGGGAGGAGAAGAACCTATGGGGCCCCGAGGGACCCCTCAGGCACCAGTGGTTAGGAGCAGTTGGTCCCCTTGAAGGTACAGCCAAGGTTGCCGTCGATGCGCTGGAACCAGCCGTCATCGAGTCCACTCCAGCCCGCCATGGTCAGCTCTCGGAGCGTCCCAAACCGGGTTACCGTGGGTTTCTTGTACACCGATCCCTCCTGACAACTGGGGGTGGTCGGCGCTACGCCCCACCCCAGCGGTGAGGCGCCTGTTCACGAGCGAAACACCCGAAAACAGACCGAAGACTCCCGTCAGCTGTGGGAGTCAAGCCACATTTCCGTGGCAAACGCATCGTAGGCGGGAGGCCCCAGCGACCCGTTCCCAGCTGGGTCATCCAGGTATGCCCGGCACGAAGCAAGCAGTTTGCCCGGATCGATGATCCCGAGGTCCGCCAGGTGGGAACACACCCCGGCGGACTCCATCATCTCCGATAGTGAATCTGGCAAAGTGCGGGCCAGATACCCGCCAGGAAGCCCGGTGCGCCTGGGCCTTGGCGCCACGACGTCGGCCGGGAGGAAGGACCGAGCTGCCTGGCGCAGGACCAGCTTGCCTTCGCCTCCTGCGGTCCTATACGGACGTGGGATCGATGCTGCGAATTGCACCAGGCGGCCATCATACAACGGGGACCTCAGGGCCACCCCTTCCCACAGCCCGATCGAATTCACCAGGGCGTTCACTCTGGCGCCAAACCCGGCCCTGAAATACCAACTCGTCTCCACGGAGGCCAGCGATTCCCCGGCCCGTCGTTCGACACGTTGGGCCAGCCGCTGGCCGAGGCCGCTCCGCGTCAGAAAATCTGAGCGGATCCACGGGGGCGGACGATCCTGGAGGTAGTGAACCAGGGGCCGGCCTCCTCGCGCCAGCCCAGCCAGATCCAAAGCCGTCTGCGGGAGGTTGGGCTGCACGGCCCAGCGAAACAGGAACCTGAACCCGGCCCCCCGGTACGCGCGCCGCCATTCGCGGTTCAGGAGTCCCCAGTGCAGTTGCCGCCACAGGTCCCCCAGGTAGACGGGGCTGACCTGAAACAGCTGATCACCACCGTTGCCACCGAGCGCCACGTGCGCGCCGGCACTTCGAGTGGTCCGCGCCAGTGCGCGATTCCACATCTCGAACTTGTGGGCGAACGGCTCATCACGTTGTGCCGCTCGTTGGTACGGTCGGTCCAGCGGAGGCACGGCATCGACATCCGTCCACCGCACCTCGGCGTTCCAATGGGCGGCAGCCGACTCGATCCATGGATCTTCGTACCCCGGGTCGTCGGGCGGATACCGCATCGAGACCGGCGTCAGCCGCCGGCCCGCTGAGGAGCCCGCCCCGAACACGGCCGTCGAATCGTACCCACCGCTCATCCACACCGCGGGTCGGTCCACACCGTGTATCCGGGTGGTGACCGCATCGACGAGCAGCGCCTGCAGTTCCTCGGCGGATTCCTCGAAGGAACCGTGCGAGGGGCTCGTCCCGAAGATCGGTACTTCCCAGTGGGGCTCTGTCCTGGGAAGCCGATCCTGTTCCATCAGTAACGTCCATCCTGCCGGTAGTCGTTTGATGGCTCGATAACACGTTTCGTCTCGTACCGTGGTCGCGACTCCAGCCGCGTCCTCGGCCAGGGCGCAGAGGTTGTACTCCCGGGAGACATCACACGATGCGAGTACGGCGCCGATCGACGAGGCGACCGAGACGATCCCGTCCGAATGGGCGTAGAACAACGGACGTGTACCGGCGAAGTCCCTGGCGGCGAGCAGGCGTCGGCGATCGCCATCCCAGAGAATGAACGCAAAATCCCCCTCGAGATGTCCTGGACACTCATCGCCCCAGTGATGATAGGCGTCGAGGATCAGACCGGCCTCAGTCGAGCTGCCGTCGGATCTCGCTTCGCACCGTCGCCGCAAGTCATCGAGGTAGTACAGCGACGCATCAGCTACCACGATGACGTTCCCTCGTCTGGCCCACCCGGGCGCGGTTCCAAGCGTTCCGGCCTGTTCCCAGGCGAACGCGCCGAAGGCCAGGGCGCAATCCGGAGCAGAATCGACCGCTACCTCGTCACCGCGGTCCGACATACTCCGCATGGCCCTGCCGACCCGGTCAGCGAGAACCTTCCCCTGAGCCTTTCCCGTCACGGCGGCCACGCCACTCATGGCCGAGGCTCTCCGGTCTCTTCTCGTCCTGGCGCGACCTGCCCCGGTCGAACACGTGAGACGTATGTTGCACATTGGGTGGGGACCGTACGGTCCCACGTGTACCTCACCGGCAGGCGTCTCCGGAGATCCGCATGCGGCAGCAGCACGCCCTCCAGCCAATCACTCTGCGCCGACGCTGGTTGCCGGCAGTTACCCTGGCCGTCTGGGTGCTGCTGGTATGGTTGGTCCTGCGGCCGCGTCCGCCGCTGGAGCCGGTGAATTGTTGGGTCATCTGTTCCGGGTCTGCGGTGACGGATATCCTGGCGAATGTTCTGGCGTTCGGAGTTGCCACCTTCCTCCTGGTGCGGTCCGGCGTCCGCTGGTGGCCGGCAGCGCTTCTGGGCGTGGCGCTCGTGTTGGTCGCGGAGTTTCTTCAGTGGACGGTCTTGCAGGGTCGTGACCCCAACGTCGTCGATCTGGCCACCGGCTCGTTCGGGGCGGTCGTAGGCGCCATGATGGCCGCAATCGCCTGGCGAGGTGTTCGACCGTCGCGCCGCAGAATGATCCTGATGGGGGTGTGGTTCGGCTGGCAGGGTTGGATGGCGCTGACGGTATGGGCCTTCCTCCCGGTCGTTGGTCCGGCACCGTACTCCGTGGTCGTGACCCCGGCCGGACACGCCACAGGTATCGAAGTGGACGCGCAGGAACGACACGAGAGCTTCCTCATCGACGGTCGGTTCCGGGCGCCCGAGCCGGGGAGGTACCGCACCCTCGCCGTGTTGCTCGACCGGAACGGATGGATCGCCGAGGTCGCCGTCTCGTGGCGTGGCCTGGTCGTGGGCACGCGCCTGCGGGGTGGGGCACTCGGGCTCGCCACGCCGGGACTGCACCTCATTCGCACGCTGCCCCCCGAGGGTGGAGGGCCGGTTGCCTTCACAGCTTGGCGGTCGCCACGGGAGTGGCACCTGGACGCATCCCGAGCGGGTTGGGCTGGCGTCGAAGACGTGGTCCCCAGTCCGTTGTGGGGCTGGGCGCTGTTGTATCCAGGACGTTATGCCATGGGCTGGGAACGTCACGTGTTCACCGGACTCTATGGTGTGCTGCTCGCGCTGTTCCTCGGGCTGACGACTCGATGGGCCGTCGGTGGCCGCCCCCTTCGCCTGATCCTGGTGGGATTGGCCACCGTGGCCTTCGGTCTCGGCGCCATGCCGATGGCCCTGGGGAGCGCCGCCGCCGTCACGTGGCATTGGTTGGTGGTTCTCGGCGGGTACGTGCTGGGCGTGGCTCGGCTGCCGAGGCCACGGGGTAAGTCCAGTCTTCCTGAGGTGCCGTGACGCCTTCCTCACTATGGACCAAGCGACTCGCCGCAGTGCTTGCAATACCGGGCGTCAGGGGCGTGCCCGGCGCGATTGCAGGACCCGCACGACGGGCGTTGGCTGCTCATCCCGTGGGCTTTGGTGAGTTCCACGGTGACGATGCTGGTGGGTACCGCGATGATGGCGTAGCCCAGGATCATGACGAGCGAGGCCAGCGCCTGGCCCCATGGGGTGTGTGGCGTCACATCCCCGTATCCGACGGTCGTCAGTGTGACGATGGCCCAATAGACGCTGCGCGGAATGCTCGTGAACCCGTTCGACGGGCCCTCGACCATGTACATGCCCGACCCGAGAATGACTGCAAGGGAGACGACCGCCAGGAAGAAGATGCTGATCTTGCGGCGGCTTTCCCTGAGTGCCACGATCAGCCGATCGGCCTCCCCCATGTACTGGACCAGCTTGAGGATGCGATAGACCCGCAGGACCCTCAGGATCCGGATGATCAGGAGATAGCGGCTGCTGGGCAGAATGATGCTGAGGTATGTCGGCAGGATCGACAGCAGTTCCACGATCCCGAAGAAGCTGATCGCGTAGCGCCACGGCTTGGGGTGACAGGCCAGCCGCAGGAGGTATTCGATGGTGAAGAGGATCGTGAAGGCCCATTCCGCAGCATAGAGAATGGGCCCCCAACGGTCCCGGATCGCGGTCACCGAGTCGAGCATGACGGCTGCGACACTTATCAGGATGGCCCCGATCAGGATGAGATCGAAGGTCCGTCCCGCCCGGGTCGTGTGGCCGAAGATGATGGTGTACAGCGATGTGCGCCAGGAAGAGCGACTGTTCATGGATCCAAAGATACGAACCAGGGCGGATGGCGCGAGGCGCGAGGATCGCGCGCCGCGAGGAGCCTCCAATCCGAATATTTGGGATATTGTCCAGGGTAGGTCGGAAAGGCTGGCGTTTGGAGGGCAACTCGCTATCTTGTCTGGCGTTGTACCAACGAGGTTCCGGCGCTTCTGACCGGAACGGGCCCAGCGTGGGGGCGACGATCCACGCAGCACGAGTAGTCGGTTGTACGGCAGCGCCGGACCCGATTGCGACTCGTTACCAGGGAGTGCGGCATGCGTACGACAGGAACAGTGAAGTGGTTCAACGACAGCAAGGGTTTTGGATTCATCACCCCTGACGACGGCTCGAAGGACTGCTTCGTCCACCACACCGCCATTCAGTCTGAGGGCTTCCGTTCCCTCAATGAGGGCGACAAGGTCGAGTTCGACATCGTCGAAGGCCAGAAGGGCCCCGCGGCGGAGAACGTGGCCCCCGTGTAGGTGGCCCCTCCCCAGGTTGGCACGGGCCGTCGAGAGAGTCTCTCGGCGGCCCGTTGTCGTTGATCGAGCCCCAGTCGATGGGGTTTACCCCTCTCTGTCGCCACGCCATCTTCCCGGCATCTTCATCCCCATCTGCGAATGACTCACAGCGATCCCTCTGTCGACCTGATCCCTCTGGAAACGCTGTTCGGGAATCCTGAACGGGCCATGCCGAGGCTCAGCCCCGATGGCCAGCGCCTGGCCATCCTGGCCCCGGTCGACGGTGTGCTCAATGTCTGGGTGGGGTCGACCGGCCAGGATGACTTCACGCCAGTCACCCGGGATCAGGAGCGTGGCATCCGGACGTACTTCTGGGGCTACGACAATCGGTCGATTCTCTACCTGCAGGACATCGGCGGCAACGAAGACTGGCACCTGTTCCGGACCGACCTGGACACCGGCAACACCGTCGATTTGACGCCGTTCGACGGCATCCAGGCGCAGGTCGTCGACTACTCCAAGCATCATCCCACGACGATCCTCCTCGGTCTCAACCGGAGAGACCAGCGCCTGCACGACGTCTATCGCCTCGAACTCCCCGACGGCGCACCAGAGATGGTCGCGGAAAATCCCGGCAATGTGACGGGGTGGCTGGCGGACAAGGAGGCCCGTGTTCGGGGCGCGCTGGCGGCGCGGGAGGATGGGGGATTCGATGTGTTGCTGCGGGACGGGTCCACGGAAGACTGGCGCGTCTTGCTGAGCTGGTCGGCGGAGGAGAACATCAACAGCCACCCCGTCGGATTCTCCGGCGACGGGGAACGCCTTCATCTGCTGGATGCACGCGGGGGCAACACCGCTCGGCTGGTGTCTCTCGACCTGGCAACCGGGAGCGAGACGGTCCTGGCGGAGGACGACACCTATGATGTGTCGGCCATCGAGTGTCATCCGGATACCTTCGACGTCCAACTCGTGGGATTCGCGCGCGCCCGCCTGGAATGGCAAGCACTCGATCCGGCGCTGGCAGCCGACCTGGAAGTCATGTCCCGGATCGACGAGGGGGACTTCGCCGTCATCAGCCGCACCGACGCCGACGACCGCTGGCTCGTCGGCTACACGCGTGACACCGGGCCGGTCGCCTACTACGAACTCGACCGCCGGCAGCACCAGGCCCGGTTCCTGTTCCATGACCGTTCCGAGCTTGCTGACTATGCCCTTGCTCCCATGGAGCCGATCGTCTTCACCGCCTCGGACGGCCTGACGATTCACGGCTATCTGACCCGTGCCGGAGGCGTGTCCGAAGGCCCGAGGCCGATGGTGCTGAATGTCCACGGTGGCCCGTGGGCCAGGGACATGTGGGGCTATGACCCCGAAGCGCAGTGGTTGGCCAACCGCGGCTACTCCTGTCTCCAGGTCAACTACCGGGGCTCCACTGGATACGGCAAGGACTTCATCAATGCCGGGAACCGGGAGTGGGGCGGCAAGATGCACCAGGACCTCATTGACGCCGTGGGCTGGGCGGTCGATGCGGGTGTCGCCGACCCGGATGGGATTGCCATCTATGGGGGATCCTACGGGGGGTACGCGGCCCTCGTCGGGGCCACGTTCACGCCCGATCTCTTCAAGTGTGCCGTGGACATCGTTGGGCCCAGCAACCTTCTCACCTTCATCAACAGCATCCCCCCGTACTGGTCGACCTATCTCGAAGTCCTGCACCAGCGGGTCGGTGACCCCGAGCACGACGAGGAGTTCCTGCGGTCCCGGTCCCCACTCACGCATGTCGACCAGATCAGGATTCCCATGCTCATCGCGCAGGGCGCCAACGACCCCCGGGTCAAGCAGGCGGAATCGGAACAGATCGTCGCAGCCATGGCGGCCAAGGGTATCGACCACGAGTATCTTCTCTTCGAGGATGAAGGGCATGGCTTTGCCAAACCGGAGAACAGACTCCGCTTCTATCGTGCCGCCGAAGCATTCCTGGCACGACACTTGGGGGGACGGGATGAATCGACGACTTGAAGGAGCTTGCGAGTCTCCATTGGAGGGTGTCTTGATACATTCGAGAACGGCGCCTGCCGGCGTGATGCGACGCCTTGCTTCGGTTGCCCTCCTGGCGATGGTCCTGGTGCCGGGGAACGCCGTCGGTCAGGCGGCTTGTTGTCTCGAGGCGGGACTTGCCATCGCACAGCAGTACCGCATACCGGGGTTGGATGACCGCCGGTTCACCCACGAGCAATATTGGGCGGCGGTGTTGCCGGTAACCGGATCCGACCGGATACGCGTGACCCAGGTTGGGCGGTCCATCGAAGGCCGGGCCATCAATGCGGTCACCTTCGGGGTCGGGCCGATCTCCGTGCTGCTCTGGTCCCAGATGCACGGCAACGAATCGACGGCGTCCATGTCGCTGGCCGATCTGATCTCCTACATGGCGGGTGCCCCTGAGGATGATCAGATCGTGTCGGCGCTCGAAGCCGCGCTCACCGTCACCATGATCCCGATGCTCAACCCCGACGGCGCCGAGCGATTCATCCGCGAGAACGCGGTCGGTATCGATGTGAATCGCGATGCCCGCCGGACGGCGACACCGGAGGGTCGGTTATTGAAGCGGGTGCGCGACAGCCTCGACGCCCAGTTCGGCTTCAATCTCCACGACCAGGGCTCACGGACCGCCGGCGATGATGGCCTGCTCGTAGCGATCGCGCTGCTGGCTCCCGCGGCAGACGAAGAGCGCTCCTGGGGGCCGGTGCGCCTGCGGGCCCGGAAGGTCGCCTCGGTGATTTCCGCGGCGCTCGAGCCGGAGATCCCAGGCCGGATGGCCCGCTACAACGACGCCTACGCTCCACGCGCTTTCGGCGACCGCATGCAGCAGTGGGGCACCAGCACGGTCCTGATTGAGAGCGGCGCCCTGCCGGATGACCCGCAGAAGCAGCGTCTCAGGGCCATCAATGTTGCGGCGCTCCTGTCGGCGCTCCATGCCATTGCTGACGGATCCTATGAGGACGTGGACGACATCGCCTACGAACGGCTCCCCTCGAATCGCGGCGTCGGCAATGACCTGCTGGTGCTCGGAGGGAACGTGGTGATCGGGGATGGCGACCCCATCCGGGCCGACATTGCCATCATCTTCGAAGACGCCGTGGCCAGGACCGGGCCACGCTACGGAGAGGTCGGCGATCTCGCGGAGGCCATCGCGATGGACACCGTGGACGCCACCGGGCTCTACGTTCACCCGGTCCTGTCAGAGGGTCTGCTGCGGCGTGGCGAGGCCGCGGTCCTCACGCTGCGCCGTGAAGCGAGTCCGGAGAGCGAGGAAGTCTGGTCGCTCGGAGTCCCACGAGATCGGGAGTAGCCTGGCGCTGCTCCCGAAGGCCCAAGGGGCGCCTCGCTTCGGAACCTCGGGTCGTGCCGGTCATTGCTCGGGTGGCTAGGGGTCTCGATCCCCCGCCAGAGCCTTGTAGTAGTTCTCGACCATTTCCTCGTAGCCATCCGGCACTTCGTCGGTCCCCACCTGCAGGAGACGTTCTTCGTCACTGGGAAGGATGCTCTTCCGCAATCCGAACTCGAATTCCTTCAGGCCCTGGACGATGTCCCGTTCCAGCACGGCGATGCTCTCCGGGCCCGCCAGCGACTCGCCCGAACCGAGGCCCCGGAGACGGCCGATGATACGATCGAGCTCCGAGGGGTCGACGCCCTCTTCCCGCAACTGATCGCGGAGCTCCTCGAGTTGCTGTCGGCGCTCGGCCAGTTCCCGGCCGAACTGCCGAAGATCCTGGGGACGCAAGCGGCCGCTTCCTCCACCCTGTGCCCGATTGGTATTGGTCGCTGTTGAATCACCGGCCGCCCCGTTCGGTGCGCCTCCGGGCTGTTGCCCATCCTGCGGTGCGCCCTGCTGCTGACCAGCCTGGCTGCCCTCCCGCAACCGATCCTCGAGAGACTCGAGTGCCGTCACGACCTCCCTGGTCTCTTCGAGGGCCTGCTCCAGGCGTTGTTCGCGGCTTTCACCGGTGGCGTCCAAGGCCGATTGCACCTGCTCCTCCAGCCGTTCCAGCGTGCCCGCGATGTGGTTTTCGAAGTTCCGGGCATACTCCTTCGACCGTTGCTGTACGACGCCGCGGGAATACAGGATCTTCTCGCGTATCTGATCGTCGCGGATGGTGCCGGCCGCCCCCTGGAGCCGACGGGCGGCATCGGGCTGATCCCGCATCGACTCCCGTGCCATCTGGTCGAGGTCCGCTTCCAGGTTGCCGACTTCCGATCCCATCCGCTCCTTGGCCTGTTGCACCTCGCGCAAGTCACGGGCGTAGTCCTGATCTGTCGGATCCAATCGGTCGACCCGATCGACCATTCGCTCCTGCTGCTCGCGGAGGCGTTGGGTGCGCTGCAGCGCTTCCTGGGCGTCTCGTTCCAGTCGGCGTGACTTGTCCCGGTCGAGTTGGCGGCGAGCTTCGCGCAGCTGGTCGAGCGCCGTGTTCCCGATCGCCTCCCCGTCACGTTCTCCGGCCGCAGCCGCGCGGCGCATCTCTTCCGCCGCTTCTCGCAGTTGCCGGGCCGTCTCGGCCAAGTCGGGGAGCGACTCCTCGCGGGCCAGGCGCTCCAGACTCCGTGCGACTTCCTCCGCTTCCTCTGCAAGCTGACGCTGTGACTGGCCAGATCCGCCCGTGCGCTGACCCTGTTGCTGGGCCCGGGCGCGCATCCGTTCGTTTTCCTGTTGCTGGCGGCGGGCCAGCTCCCGGAGTTTTTCCAGGGTCTCGTCGATCCTATTGTCCACTTCCTGCTGGGCCCCGCGCTGCACCTGCTCGTACTGATTGCTCAAGCGGTCCAACTCGAGTTCGAACAGGTCGGCGAGTTCCTCGTTGATCTCGCCATCGCCACCCTGACCGCCGCCTTGCTGGCCTTGGGCTACCTGCACATCGCGGAAGACGGCTTCGGCCCGCTGCAGGAACTGCAGGGCCTTCTGCTCCGGTGCCAGCGCCGAGTCGGGTTCGAGTTCCCCCAACGCTTCCTCAGCCAGGGCCATCTGCTCCGCGGCCAGGGGCAGGAGCTCGGCGATGGCGGCGAGAGACGAATCCGTCGTCACGCCACGGTTCACCATTCGCTCGGCCAGGAGGCCCACTTCCTCACGGAGGCGGCCCTGTGACAACGCGACCGTGGACAGATTCTCCTCGAAAGCTTGGCCGGAGTACTGATCCCGGTCCCGCACCAACTTGAACGTCGCCGAGATGATCATGCGTTGCTGGCTGGACAACTCGGCGCCACTCATCCCGCCCTGTCCCGGCTGTCCCCCTTGTTCGACTTGTCGGAAATTGCGGTCGAACGGCCGCACCTCCAGGAAGTACATGTCGGTGATGGTGGGGGCTCGTCCCTGACCCGCGCCATCGGCAGCCCGCGCGAAATAGGAGACGAGATCTCCAGGAATCAGCCCGTATTCCTCCAGGAACAGGGTATGCGTTCCCAGGTAGTCCGTCCGTCCCGGCCGGCCGGTATACAGGGTGTCGACCGTTTCCGGTCCACCGTTGACCGAGTACACGAACTCCAGGCGCCGGACCCCGTAGTCGTCCTGGGCCCGGACTTCTGCCACGACCTCCTCGATGCTGGTGACCTGGATGTCCCGCCCCGGCCGTGTCATCGTCAGCGTGGGCGGCTGGTCATCCAAGGGGTCGATCAGGTAATCGGCCGAGGCCACGACCCTCCGCCCCTGCGGTCCGTCCAGGAGGATGCGATAGCTTCCCGGAATGGTGACGGTGATGGACCCTGCCAGGCCACCGTCCGGCGTGGGGTCCAGCGGGATGGTGTCGCCGGGAGATTGCTCGATGGCGCCGCCGGGAACGGGGATCGTCGGCTGGACAGCGATCTCAACACGGGTGCCGACCAGCGCGGCGACGTCACCGGACCCACTCTGCGTGACCGGAGCAAGCCCGGTGTATCGCGGGAAGTGATACGTGAGGTCGATGGTTTCCACGTACGGCAGTTCGACCACCTCGACGCGATAGACCGGGGACCGCACCCCTCCTGCCTCGACGTAGTACTCCATCGCCTCGTGAAGATCGAACACCATGAGGCTGTGGGCGGTGGTGGTATCCTCCCGCAGCATCGACCACCGGGTCCACTCCCCTTCGCTGGTTCCCAACACGAGGACGACGTCGGCGGCATCGAAGTTCTCGAGGTGGGCGTTCACCTTGAGATCGGCACCGACTGCGAGCACGGTGTCGCCGGGCAGCACGCCGATACGATAGGGGTTGTAGCTTGCCGTCTCCGACCACGGGGACACCAGAACCGGAGTCGTCCGGTGCAGAAATCCCGGTCCCAGCAGGAAGAGCCCGATTCCGAAGACGGTGGATCCGGCGACCAGGCCTGACGAGCGGCGTAACCCCTCGCGTTCGACCCGTCGGCCGTCATCGACCTGGTGGCACTCCTCCACCGCTGCATGGACGATGCGCTGAACCAGGATATCCGACGTTCCGGGAGCAACGGCGCGCTGAAATTCGACCGCGCTCACCACCCGGCCGGCGAGTGTGGGTTCGTGTTCCTCCAGGTACAGGGCAACCCGTTCGTCGGATACCCGCCGGAACAGCGGGACCATCACGACGCGCACCGTGACGGCCGTGAAGGCGAGCCAGGCCAGCACCCGGATGACCGTGACGGCCGTGGCGTCGAACCGGAAGCCGTCAATGGCGAAGCCGGCAGCGAGGAGGATGCCTGCCGCCGCCAGCATGAGAATCGCCGCACCTCGCAGGACGATCCTGAGACGCCACCGGTTCCGAACGGACCGGACGACGTGAATCAGCTCATCTCGATCGTTCAGATGCCTGGAGAACAAGGACCCCATGACCATACGTACTCCCTATTCGATACCGGCCCGCCGCCATGTGGCGGGAGCTGGATGTTCCTGGCCTGGACGGTTGGACCACAGGGACTCCACGGTCAGCAACCCAATTGCGCCGAGCAGGAGATACCACCATAGACCCTGACGACGCTCGCGCTCGGCGGGTGTCAACGTGGCCGTCTGGCCCGCCGAGGCCAGCGCCCCGGTGTCCGGCAACGTGGTCGCGGCCACGAATGCCGCCACGTCGAGACCCCGCAGGTCCGATTCCCGCCGGTCCACATTGACCGCCACCGGATAGGATGCTCGCTCTCTTCCGAGAGGGTAGACCTCGTAGAAACCGGCCTCCGTCAGAGCAATGATTGGGGACGCCCCGGTGACATCGACCGGCCGGCGTTCCCGGCCCGGCGCTTCCACGATGACCTCCTGCCGCAAGGTATCGATATCGATATCCATGTCGGCCAGGACATCCTCGAGGTCAACAGCCTGTCCCGCCAGACGCCACCCGTCCGTGGTCCGCTCCCCGCCGAGGAACTGGGTGACCCGGTGGACGAACGGAAGGAAGACCGGTTGGACCGGCAGATCGCTCCAGCTGTTGTCGAACGGCGAGCCCCACAGGAGCACCCGACCTCTATGGTAACGGCGGGCCACCAGGGCAGGGGCCCCGTCGGTGTATCGCGCTACGGTCTCCGAGCTGTCCGCCACGTCCACGGCCCGGTAGCGAAAGAAACGAGGTCCGGCCACGTTGCCGTCGTCCGCTCCCCGGAATATCTCGAAGGCGGGGTGCCGATAGTCCACGTTGGCCAGGCGAACGCCCTGCCGATCCACGCGGTCCACGACCCCCCGCCAGGTACCCGGCAGCAGCTCTCTCGCGGCTTCCGGCCAACTGCTCAAGGGGCTCCCCGCACCAAGCACGACCCACAATCCGGCCCCCTCCCCGACGTGGTTCACCAGGGCCGTTCCTGCGGCGCCTGGCGGAAATGGACTGTCGTGGAGGAGCACCACCTCGGCCGCGAGGATATCCACCGGCCTGACCCGATCGACCCGTCGCCGGTCAACCGCGAAGGCGGGATCCTCCGCCAGCCGCAGGGCTTCACGCAGGTACAGGGAAGCATTCCCTCTGGCGTTTCGGCCCTCGATGATCAGGACGGAGACGGCCGGACGGCTCGTCACCGCCACGTGGAATGCGTTGTCCGGCGCCAGGAGGTCGTCGCCCAGCCGGACCGTTGCCCGGGACATGGTGGCGGGTTGCGCCACCGGTCCCAGTCTGACCGTCTGGCTCTCCGATGGAGGAAGGGACACGTTCGTCCGGAACGCTTCCTGCCCGTTCACCTCCAGGATCACCGGAAGTTCCGCCACCGGTTCCGACCCCTGGTTCACCACTCGGGCCGCCACCGTCATGGCCTGGCGGCCTTCCTGCTCGGTGCGGGTAATGTCAACCGAGGTCACCAGCCGGTTTGACGGCCGGTCGGCCGAGACATCAACCGGGCGAAGCGTGGCTCCCGGATGGAGCGCCGTCGGCGTGGTGCGGTCCCAGGCAGCCGCTTGAAAATCCGAAATGACCACCACTTCGCGCTGGCCAAGGGGTGATTCGGCGAGGACCTGGTTGGCGCGTTGGATGGCGGCGGGCAGGCGGGTGGCTCTGGCGCCCGGCCCCAGGGTGTCCAGGGCCCGGACCAGGGCGGAGCCGTCGCTCGTGGGGTCGACGATCAGGGTCGCCTGCTCGTCAAAGGTGATGAGCGACATGCGGGAGGCCGGGCCTTCTCCGGCCACCGTGGCGCGCACCGCGTCGAGCGCCCTCTCCCAGGTCTGCCCGTACCCCATGCTATAGGAGCGGTCGAGAACCACGATCAGTTCACGGCCGGGCGCCTCAGTCCCCGGTCCTGCCAGCATGCCGTCGACCAGCGGTCGGCTGAAGGCTGCCACAAGGAGAACGATAGCCAGAGCCCTGAGCGCAAAGAGCATCCAGTGCTGGATGCGCTGGCGGCGCATCTGTCGGTACGGCAGCCTGGTGAGAAACCTGAGCGACGGAAAGCGGACGACGTCCTTCCGGTCCTTGTTGGTCAGGTGGACCAGAACCGGGACGCCCAGGGCCACCAGGCCGGCCAGGAAGAGCGGCGCCAACAGAGACAGGTTCATCTAGCGGACTCGCTGCAGACGCTGGCGCCGCGATAGATAATCGAACAGGGCGTGGTCGAGAGGCCGACTGGTGTTCACTTGGCAGTAATCCACACCGATCTCGCCCATGACCTGGGTGATCTGGCCGATGTGGTTCTCGATCAGCCCCTTGTACCCCGCACGGATGCGGTCCGGAATGACGGGGATGCGGTCGCCGCTTTCCAGGTCTTCGAACTGTCGAGGTTCATCGAAGGAGAAGTCCAACTCCGCCGGGTCCAGCAGGTGAAAGGCGATTACGTCGTTGCCCTTGAGGGACAACCGATTGACGGCACGCCGCACCGCCTCCGGGTCTTCATAGAAATCCGAGATGAGAACCACGATACTCCGACGCCTGATGGCTTGCGCGATCCTGCGGAGTGGGCGATCGAGGTTGCCGGACCCGCCAGGCCTGAGCTGATCGATGGTGTGGAGCACGGTGTCCAGTTGCCGTCCGGTCGCTGGGACCTGAGCCACGATCTCCTGATCGAAGCCGATGACGCCCACCCGATCGCGCTGTTGGTAGGAGAAGTAGGCCAGGCACGCTGCCAGGTACCGGGCGTAGTCCAGCTTGGTGATGACGTCCGATCCGAAGTCCATCGAAGCCGACACGTCGATGAGCAACAGGACGTTGGCATTGGTTTCCGCCTCGAATTCCTTCACGTACAAACGATCGGTCCGGCCGTAGACGCGCCAGTCGATCCGGCGGATGTCGTCTCCAACCATGTAGGGCCGGTGTTCGGCGAAGTCCGTCGAGACGCCGAGGTGTGGCGACTGATGCAGCCCGTGGACGAACCCGGTGACCAGAGCCTTCGCCACGAGCGACAGGTTGTCGATGCGCGCCAGCACTCTTGGATCGACGAAGCGGGTCAGGGTCACAGGTCGGAACTCGGTGGGGTGACGACCTCCAGCAGTCGGCTGACCAGGATGTCCGACGTGATTCCCTCAGACTCCGCGAAGAAATTCGTCAATACCCGGTGACGCAACACCGGGTGCGCCAGGGCCCGAATGTCGTCCACGGTCACGTGATAGCGACCTTGCATCAGGGCCCGGGCCTTGGAGCCCAGGACCAGGTACTGTGCCGCCCGAACCGAAGCTCCGTACGACACCGCCTTGGTGATGAAGTCCGGTGCGCCCGGTTCGGCCGGCCGGGTGCGGCGGACCAGGGTCAGGGCATACCGGGCCACATGATCTGAAACGGGGACCCGGCGCACCAGGCGCTGGTAGGCAACGAGGGTAGGGCCATCGACGGCGTGCTGGAATTCGGGTTCCTGAATGGCGGTCGTGTTCTTGACGACCTCGAGTTCCTCGTCTTCCGGGAGGTGATCGATCATGATGTTGAACATGAACCGGTCGAGCTGCGCCTCCGGGAGCGGGTATGTCCCTTCCAGCTCGATGGGATTCTGGGTGGCGAAGACGTGGAACGGCTCGTCCAGCGTGTAGGTCCGGCCCTGGACCGTCACGCGGTGTTCCTGCATCGCTTCCAGCAAGGCCGATTGGGTCTTCGGTGGCGTGCGGTTGATCTCGTCGGCGAGTACGATGTTGCTGAACACCGGACCTGGCATGAAGCGCATGCGCCGCTCCCCGGATGCCGGGTCTTCCTGCACCAGGTCCGTCCCCACGATGTCCGACGGCATCAGGTCCGGCGTGAACTGGATGCGGGAAAACTTGAGGTCGAGGACCTGTGAGATGGTCTGGATCAGCAGGGTCTTGGCCAGCCCGGGCACGCCGACGATCAGGCTATTGCCCCCGGCAAAGAGCGTCAGCAAGATCTGGTCGACCACTTCCTGCTGGCCCACGATCAGCTTGCGTAGCTCCGCGACGATCTTGTCGTGGCCGTCCTTGAGCTGGTCGGCCAGGGTGACGTCGTCGGTCGGCGGCGCGGTCTCAGGTTGCAGTTCGGTGCTCATGTCACCTTCCTTGGGCCCATAGGGGCGGTCCAGGCGGCTCGGCAAGGGGCCGACCGCGTCAATGCGTCATGGCGTACATCACGTAATTCACACCCAGTTTGTAGGCCACGTTCGAGATTTCGATAGGGATGAAGCCGGTGTCCGAGAACTCCCAGGACTCCCCAATGTCGTTGTTGTAGTTGGCGACGAGGAGAAGCCGCTTCTCCGGATCGTTGTCCTGGTACACGCCGAGAAAGGCGGAGGGGAGCCCCTGGTACGGGTGGAAGAAATCGAGAGACTCGATGTCGAAGAACGAATGAAAGATCGGGTGGTCCGCCGTGAGACGCACCAGCCGCGCCTCGGGGAGAATCCGGTCCAGCATGTCCAGAAGGTTGCGAAGCGACCATGTCTGGGAGAAGTCGTCCAGAATGAGAAAGCCACCCTTGTGGAGGTACGCCTGCAGGTTGGCTGCCTCCTCATCCGACAGTGTCATCCAGCCGGGTTCCACCAGGTAGGCCAACGGATACTTGAACAGCTCGGGGTCGCCCACAGAGAGAATGTTGTGTCCGTCCACGTTGGCCCGAACCCCGGTCAGTTCATCGATGATCTGGATGAAGTTCCGGTCGGCCCGGGGATAGTCATGGTCCCATTGAAAGTTGATGCCGCCGAAGTATCCGCCGCCGCCCCCGTAGCCGGTCTGCGACGGCGTGTAGCGCAGACGCACGAAGGTGAAGCGGCCGTCGTAGGGCACGTTCGCCTGGCCGAATTCGTCCTCGTCCACCGGAGCCGGTGGGGTGCGGAAGCCGGGTCGTTGTGCCGCCGCCGGCGAGGCCGCCACGCTCGTCAGGATGCATACCAGCGCCGGCAGGCACCACCGAGACCTCCTCACGGTCGATCTTCCCTGATCTCGAGTAGCAAGTCCAGCGCCTCCTGGTAGTTCGGAGCCTGCTCCAACGCCTGGAGCACGGTGCTCCGCGCGGTCCGCCGTTGTCCGGCGGCCCATTGGGCCTGCGCCAGGCCCAGGAGCGCCTCGGCGCGGTTGAACGGGTTCAACGCCAGAATGGCCCTGCGCTCCCGGAGGGCCAGCATGGTCTCACCCTCACCTGAGAACCCCAGGGCGAGCAGGCGATGGTCCTCTTCCTGGTACGGATAGAGGTACTGCACGTCTCCTAACGGGTCGAGGGCCGACGAGGTGTCCGCCAGTTGGAGACGGACTTCGGTCAGCATGCGGAGCCCTGGGTAATGGGCCCGGTTCCGTGTCGTCAGGGCCTCGAGTTCCACCTGTACCTTGCCCAGGCGCCCGGAGCGGTGATGGGCGGCCGCGAGCAGCCAGTAGGGACTGTCCCCTCCTGCATACTCGGGGAACAGCGCCTTGGCTCGCTCGAGATACGGCAGGGAGGAGTCGGGTTCAGTCTCCATCAAGGCGCGTCCCGTAAAGAGGTGGGCCAGGAAATCCGTCGAGTCCCGGTCCGCCCGTTCACGCATTTCGTCCAGACTCGCTCCCGGCCCGTCTTCCGCCATGGCAAGAGCCGCCAGCGGCCCCGCAAATCGCTCGCGGAAGTAGTCGTCGTAGGCCGTGGCGAAGGCCTCGAGATCCAGACCGAGGGTGGTCGTGAAGATGTCGGGCGTATTGGCGCCCTCACCGTAGCCGCGCAGCATATCGACGATGGCGTCGAACCCCCACCGCTGAGCGATGAAATCGAACACCAGCGATGACTGGTAGTACGAGAAGCCTATCTGCTGGGGATAGGCCGGCCGCATGAATCCTTGATTGAGATCCTCTACCGGCGCCAGCCGATCCTGGAGATAGGCCAGCAGGAACTGCCAGCCAATACGGTCACCCCATCCCGGTCGGGCTCGTCGCTCTTCGAAGACCGCGAGCCCCTCGGTAAACCAGCGCGGCACTCGGCTGCCGCTGACCGCCATATGAAAGGAGTGGGCCAGCTCGTGCCACAGGGTCGACCCCCAATGGAAGGACCCTTCCGGTCGGGCCGAAGGCGCGTCCATGGCGATGACGGGACCAAAGCTCACGCCCAGGGCGCCCATGCCCACCAGGCCGATGGTACGTACCGAGAAGTCAGCCTCCCGGGGATACACCTCCACACGGAGGGGGGTCGCGGGCGCGATGCCGTAGTGGGCTGTCAGGCTGTCCCAGGCAGCCTCGGCCAGTGGGACCATGTACAGCGCCAGCAGGTCGGACTGCTGACCGGGAACGGCAAAGACGAATCGTTCGGTCGTCACCTCACGGTATTCGTCGAGGTCGTCCAGGAGATCGAGGGTGTTCTTGGTCCAGACATCGAATGGGTCGCCTGCAAACGCTACCTCGAGGTCGGCCCTGCCGCCGATCATCAGGCCGATGCGCAACCGGTTGATACCACGAAGCGCGTACCCGCGCCACGAGATCGAGTCGAGGGCCAGCGCCGAGTCAGCGAACTCCACGGCCAGGCGATACAGGCGATTGCGGGCCGCCACCTCGGACAAAGAAAGGAACACCTGCGGGTCGTGCGGGGCGACGTCACGGGCAACGGCGAGCCGCTCGGCATACAGGGCTCCGTCACCGCTCAGCAGCGCCGAGGCCGTTCGCATGGCGTGGGCCTCGGGGTTGCGCGGGTCGATTGCCAGGGCCCTGGCGCCTTCTTCGTCTGCCGCGGCATAGTCTTCGAGGTCGAGGTACTGGCGGGCCCGGAAGGTCCGGGCGGCCACCAGGTTGGGATTGGTCTCCAGGCTTTGTTCGACAAGGTCGAACGCGTCGGACGCACCTTCGAAGCGGCGGGCCCGTGCCAAGCCGAGCAGGGCCGATGGGTGATGGGGGTTGCGGCTCAGGGCGACCTGAAACGTGGCGCTGGCGTCCGTGCCGTTGAACTTGCTCAGAAACAGGTTCCCCAGGGCGACCTGGGCGTCGAGATACGTGGAGTCGGCGGCGATTGCCTGGTCGTAGAGCCGGAGGGCGTCGCGAAGACGGGAGTAGTCGCGCCGACCCATGAGCGTCAGGGCGCCCGCGACCGCCGCCAACTGCTGCGCTGTACGCACCTGGCCGCCGTTGTACTCCGCGACGATGGATCGCAGCAACGATTCACCTTCCTCGGCGCGTCCGGCCCGAACCCTGATCTGGGCCAACCGGAGACGCGCCTGAAGCGCTCCATCGCCACCGGAGCTGGCCGCACGCTGGAACAGGACCGTGGCCTCGGCATCGTTGCCGGTCGTGTGAAGCGTCTCCCCCAACTCGACTTCCAGGGCGCTCCGTGCTGGGTACGTGTCGACATTGCGGCGCAGCAGTTCTTCGGCCTCGTCGTAGCGTCCGGTCTCCCGCAACACTCTGGCAAGAAGCACCACGGCGTCCGCGCCGGGTTGGCTGCGCAATTCGGCGCTCAGCGCCGTGACGGCAGCCGAGTACTCGCCTGCCCGGTAGGCGTCGTAGGCACTGGCCACCCGGTCTTGAGCCAGGAGCGTGGTCGGTAGCAGCCACACGGCGATCGCAACACGAAAATGAGACACGCCGTCAGCTCTCTTCCCGCAGGCGGATGTCACGGTTGACTGCCGCCAGCGCCACGAGCAGTTCTTCCAGTTGGTCCTCGTATTCTTCCAGGGTCAACGTCTCCTTGCGGCGCCGCAGGTCCGTAATGCCTTGCTCCAGTCGGGCCTTGTCGCCGTAGAGGCGCGCGGTGACGCTGTCGGACGACGACACTCCGGCCGCGGTGGTGCGGCTGACTCCGCTCAGCATCATGACAGCCGCCAGTCGCCCGTCCTCCACGTCGACGCCGGGTTCAGGACTTCCCTTGCCGTCGCCGTTGTCGTCCAGGACGGCATGCTCGCTCAACAACTTCTGTTCTCGCTCATAGGCGCGGGCCACCTCCACATTCGCGTAGGTGAACGCCTCGAGGATCGACAACCGCTGGTCGTTGTTGGCGTCCGCTTCACTTCCCACGAAGGCAGCCACGAAGAATTGGCCGAACAGTGATGCGTTCCGTTCCATCCCGCTCTTGGTGGCGGTGATGATGACCCGGTTGGTTCCGGACAGCGCTTCGACGAATTCTCCGCTCGCGCTCGTGAGGTTGGCGAACACCAGGGGCCGGTCCCCGAACGCGTCCAACAGCGCGGCGACTTCGACCGAGGTCAGGTCGGGGCCCGGAAGATTGATCTTGGAAACGCCGTTCCGGTAGCTCCCGTGTCCGATGACCACGATGAAGATCTGGCTGTCGGGGGGCAACGAGTCGGCCAGCCCGGACAGCGTGGCGACGACGACGTCCTTGGTCGACCGCCCACGAGTGCGCTCCGGGGCGAGTTCGGGGGCCGCCGCGAGGTAGACCACATTGCTGTCCGCCAGGCCGAATCGGTCAACGGCGGCGTCCATGAGGGTGGCGGCCCAGGTATGGAACCGTTCAGTGTAGTGCGGCTCCCCGCCGATGCCCGTGATCACGACCAGTATGCTCTGGCCCCAGAGCAGTGAAGGCGCCAGGGCCATCGCGGCCAGCACGACGATGACGCGGGTCACACCAGCCCCCGGCGGCGACGGACGCCCCATTCTGCAGCCAGTAACGTCAGCAACAGCAACAACGCGATCGGCATGTCCCACAGCTCGAACGTTTCGGTCACGGTCCTGCCGCTGTCGGTGAATTCGACATCCTGTACGATTCCCCCCAGGGTGCTGCGCGTATAGAATCGCCCTCCTGTCTCCTCGGCGATGCGCCGCAGCAGGCCGGTGTTTCTCTCGGCGCCGAAGAACTCGGTCGGGAGGTCCACACTGCGGATTCCGGTGTGGGACGTCCCGATATCTGAACCGCCATAGGCGGCAGACACGCGAATGTCGTATCCGCCCAGCTGGTCCGGAACGAACGTGCCCCGATACTCCCCGTCTTCCTCGACGGACCACTCGAGAGGAACCGTCGTTTCGGCACCGGTGGGATCCGTGATGGTGGCGATCACCTCGGCGCCATTGATGCCCAGGTAGCTGGAATCGCTCACCTCGGCCTGAATGGCCACGGGCTCGCCTGGCGAGAACTGGGTCTTGGGCGTTTCGACAGACACCTGGTCGGGGACCGAACTCACCAGCCACCGGGAGACTTGCCGCCAGAAACGCTCGTGGGTCAGATCTTCGAGGGGAATGTCGGCGTGCATCTGCCAGAGCCAGGAATCCTGGACCGTCAGCGCCACCGATCGACCTCGCCCGAAGGGCTGGGTTGCCAGGATGACGAGGTCGTCGCCGCCCTCTGCCGGACGTCCGGTCAGCAGCAGGCTGGCTCCCGGCTTCACGCGGTACAGCGGGTTGGGAGTCGTCAGAGGAGGGAGTTCGGCCCAACGCTCCCGGGACGCGTCCGGGCTCGCCTCGAGTTGCAGGGCGGAATGCGAGGCTCCGCTCGCGGTCGGCAGGATATCCACCTCCGCGAGAAAGTCGCCAGAGCTGGTCGGTTCCTCCAATACCACCGGAAGCACGTTTTCGAGAGGCGTTCCGGCATAGCCCCCTTCCGCGAAGGAGGCCCGTCCACCGAGGAACATCAAACCGCCCCCCCGCTGGCTGACGAATTCTTCGATGATCTGAAGCTGGTTGTGGGTGAAGTAGCTGGCTTCGACCGATCCGAGGATGAGACCGCGGTAGGCAAACAGCTCCTCACGGGTCGACGGGAAGCCACTCGCCAGTTCGAGGGAGTCCTCGACACCCAGTCGGAGGTACTTGTTCTCTGCCGTGCGCTGCAGGACCACGAGGTGGACATTGGGGTCGTCGGTCATGGCCTGGCGCATGAATTTGACTTCGAATCGGGGCTCGCCCTCGAAGTAGAGGACTCTCTCGCGACTGTCCTCGATGGAGAGCAACACCGATTGGGCATTGTTGGCACTGACCTGCTCGTCCTCTGCCGGGGCGATCGAGAATCGGTAGTCGTGAGTCCCGGGTGCCTCAGCGACGAGGATCATCCGGGCGGTGGTGCCGGGTTGTCCCCGTCCGAAGGTGATCGAACGAGACCCAGCGATGATGCCGTCTTCCTCAGCCACCAGGGTCACCGTCTGACCATCGAAACCACGTTGGTCGATCATTACGTCGACGGCAAAGGCCGACCCGGCCAGCACCCGGTTCGGGGCCTCGATCCTGGTGACCTCGATGTCCTTACGGAACGCTTCCTCTCCGAAACCGACGGTGTAGACCGGAATGCCACGCGACTTGAGCTGGAGCAGCGGTTCCGTCACCGTGGTGTCGGCGTTGTCGGCGCCGTCGGAAACGAGGACCATGCCCGCCAGAGGGACCCCCGTCAGATCGCGTCGCACGTAGTCGAGTGCCGCGCCGATGTTGGTCGATCGGCCCTGGAAGGACGGAGCCAGGCCGGGGTCCATTCTGGCGGCGACATCCGAGAAGCGGTAGTGACGGACCGTGAATCGCTCGCCCAGTTGCTCCACTGCTTCACCAGAGGGGCTGAACGCGTCGTACGCGTTCTGGCCGCGTGACTGGATTCCCTCGTCCGCCAACTGCATGCTTCTCGAGTCGTCGATGATGACCGCCAGAAAATTCTCGCCAGGGATGACGCGCGAGATCACCAGGGCGGGGCGGAGCAGGGCGAAAAGCAACAGGGCGAGGACGGCCACCCGGATGCCCGTGAGGGTCCACACCATCCTGGTGCCGACCCGGTCGCGCTGGCGCCGGTACATGGCGCCGAGGACCACCGCCCCCGCCAGGCCCGCGAACACCATCGCAGGCCAGGGGCCGCCCTCGAAAGCGAAGGTGCCGTTCTCGAAAACGATGGGCCGGTACTTGAACAGGGCTGTGAAGAGCGACTCGGGCACGGTGCCTCAGTGACTCATGGCGTAGACGATCAGGTTGACTCCCAGTTGGTAAGCGAAATTGGAAAAGCGCAGGGGGTAGTACGGATCCTCGGCCCACTCCCATGCATCTCCCAGGTCGCTGTTCCACACGATGGCGACCAGCAGACGGCCGTCCTCATTCATGATGCCCCGGAGGGCAGGGATGTAGCCGTCCTTCTCCCATGTGGGACCGCCGGCCCTCCCTTGCCCCACGTTCGGCACCTGGACGATTTCCTCGATGTCGTAGAAGACGTGAAGCACTTCGTGGTCCAGGGGGATGTCGACCACCGGATACTCGGGGAGCACGGACTGAATCTGACGCTGGAAGTTGAACCACTCCCAGCTGCCCCAGAAGTCGTCGACCACCAGGAATCCACCCGCCAACAGGTAGCTACGAAGCCCCTCTCGCTCGGCCGGGGTCAGTGACATGTATCCGACCTCGACGGCATAGAGATAGGGGAAGCGTCGCAGGTCGGGGTCGTCGAGGCGAACCGGGTGCTCGGCTCCTGACGCGTCGATGTTGGTCAGACGCTTCAGGCCGATCAGGAATTGCCGGTCCGCCTTGGGGAAGTCGACACTCCAGGACGGGAAGCGCGCACGAAGGTCGCTGTAGATCGCCCGCGTGAAGTAGAACTCGCGGTGCATGGTATCGTGCACCTGGAGTTCCGTGACCACGGATGGATCCACAAGACGGTTCTGCGCCGGGATCGCCATCGGGGGCTGCAACGCCATGAGCGCCAGTGCCCAACCCAGCGATCGGCGCGCGTGAGTCAACTCTCTCGGCAACGCCAGACCCTCACCAAAGTCCCTTCCCGCCGAACCGCGTTTGCGGCAGGCGCTGTAACCTTGTAATACGCATTATGATGGGATGTGGTTGCGGTGCAAATGCCGCGGCGGGCTCGCAACCGCATTGTAACGTTCCGTTGTGCAACGACGCCGCTTCCCCTTGGCTCCGGACCGACTCATGAGACGCCGTGATTTCCTGCAGACCACCTCTGGGCTCGGACTGGCTGCCCTTCCGGCGTGGGCGATGGTCCCGCAGTTCCTTGGGCCGCTGGGTCCCGCCGCGATGATCTTCAAGGGCGGGACGGTGTACGATGGCACCGGGAGTCCTCCCGTGGAGGCGGACGTCGCCATCGACGGCGACAGGGTCGTCGCCCTGGGTCCCGACCTGTCTTTCCCCGGGGTGGCCGAACTGGACGTTCGAGGCAAGGCCGTTGCCCCCGGCTTCATCGACATCCACTCCCATACGGATCGCGAACTGCTGGTCAATCCGCGGGCCGAGTCCAAGATCCGCCAGGGCGTAACCACCGAGATCATCGGCCAGGACGGGGGGTCCCTCGGTCCGTGGCGAGACACGAGGCCCGAAGCCGCGGAGCGGGAGGTTCGGGACATCGCCAGTTTTTATCAGGTGCTCGAGCGCGACGGTTCCTCGGTGAACATCGCGAGCATGATTGGCGCCGGGACGGTTCGGGGACTGGTGGTGGGGCGTGAGGACCGGCCGGCCACATTGGAGGAGATCGACCAGATGGTGGTGCTGGTCACCGAGGCGATTCGTGAAGGCGCCTGTGGCCTCTCGACCGGTCTGGAATACGTCCCCGGCGGTTTCGCCGACCTCGACGAACTGGTTGCGCTGGCGGGGGTGCTGAGGGGTACGGGTCTGCCCTACGCTTCACACATGCGCAATGAAGACGACCAGTTGCTCGCAGCCATCGAAGAGGCCATCAACGTCGGCATTCAGGCTGACGTGCCGGTGCACATCTCGCATCTCAAGGCCCAGGGGGAGCGCAACTGGTGGAAGGCCGGACCGGCGCTTGCCACCATCGAGCGCGCGGCCGAGGAGCGGGAGGTCACCTTCGATCGCTATCCCTATGTTGCGTACAGTACCGGGTTGGCGTCGCTGTTCCCGCTCTGGTCACGGGATGGCGGTACGGACGCCTTTCTGGCCAGGCTGGACGATCCGGCCCAGCAGCCGGCTCTCGAAGCAGCCGTGCGCGGCAAAGTGGCCGAGCTCGGTAGTTGGAATGCCGTGCAGATGACGTCCGCGGACAGTGCGGAGCTCGACTGGGTTCGCGGTCGCCGTCTTGGTGACTTGGCACAGGAGCGCAATGCCGACCCCTACACGCTGTTGGTGTCCATCATGCTGACGGGCAGGGCAGCCATCGGCATGGTTGGGTTCGGCATGAGTGAAGAGAACACCGCTGCGATTCTGGCTCATCCGCTTGGCATGGTCTGTTCGGACGGCTCGGCCAGGGCCACCTACGGGCCCCTTTCTGAAGGATCCCCTCATCCCCGGTCATACGGGTCCTTCCCACGAGTGTTGGGTCACTATTGCCGGGATCAGAGGCTGATGCCGCTCGAGGTTGGTATCCACAAGATGACCGGCATGCCGGCTCGCCGGCTCCGACTCGACCACCGAGGCGTCCTGGCGGTTGGCGCCTATGCCGATCTGGTCGTGTTCGATCCAGCCGCCATCAACGACCGCGCGACGTTCGAAGCCCCGCATCAGTACGCGGTGGGAATCGACCTGGTCCTGGTGAACGGGTCGGTGGTGCTGCGGGACGGGGAGCACACCGGAAGCCTCCCGGGCCGACCGCTCCGGGTAGGGCGCTAGGCTGCGGAACCCAGCAGGTGACTTCCACGTTCGGCATTGCAGCACCGTTACTCACCTGGGCGACGTCGTCTGCACCAGGTCCTGTCCATCCATTACTCTTTGGGCCATGTCTCTAGGGAAGATCGTGATTTCCGGCATCGGCGGCGTGACGGCCTCGTTCGTCTCCATGTTGTGCTGTACCGGTCCATTGCTCATGGCCAGCATCGGGGTGTCAGGCGCGGGCCTGTCGGTCATGCGGCCTTACCGGCCCATCTTCCTGGTGCTCACGGGAGTGTCACTGTACCTGGCCTACCGGATGCTGGAGCGTGAAGAGAAGCGGGCCTGCGAGCCTGGGCAATGGTGTGCCGATCCGCGCACCCGGAAGCGCCTGAAGTGGGCTCTCTGGGTCATGACTGGGGTTGCCTTCCTTTTCGCTTCCAGCCCGCGGTGGGCGGAGTGGGTGCTTGGGTAGGGACCCGAGTTCACTCGAGCGGGCCCGGCAGCTCGTTCTGGCCCACGGCTTCAATCCGACGGCCTACCAGATCCTCAACCCCGGTATCGAGCTGTGGTTTTCTGACACGGGGCACGCCGTGGCAGGATACGTAGACCGCTCCGGGGTCCGCGTGGTCGCCGGTAACCCGGTGTGCCCACCCGAGGAGCTGGAGGCGGTGGTAGAGGAGCTGGAGACGGCCTGCCGTCGCCAGCGCCTGCGCTTCTGTTTTCTGGGCGCTGATCCCCTTCTGCATTCCCTCTTCGCCACCTCCGGCAGCCACGCCAGTATCGTCGTCGGTGCCCACCCCATCGTCGACCCGGCTCGGTGGAGCCACACCCTCGAGCACCATCATTCGCTCAGAGCGCAACTCAATCGGGCACGCAACAAGTCCGTGACGGTGGAGGAATGGCCTGCCACCGAGGCTACCAATCATCCGGAGCTCCGGCACTGTCTCGGTGAATGGTTGCGCGCCAGAGGGTTGCCGCCGCTCCATTTCCTCGTCGAGCCCGACACGCTGGGGTCGCTCGCCGATCGCTGCACCCTGGTGGCGCGGCGAGGTGAGCGCGTCGTCGGGTTTCTGGTAGCGTCGCCGGTCCCACGGAAGAACGGCTGGCAGATCGAGCACCTGGTTCGGGGAGATGCCGCTCCCAACGGCAGTATGGAGCTGCTGGTCGACGGGGCTTTGCGTCGGCTCGGTGCCGGCGGGGCTCGCTACGTGGCACTCGGGGCCGCGCCGCTCTCGTCGAGGGCGCCCCGTGACCCCACGACCCCCAAGCGGCTCGCCGCCCTGCTCGCCTGGCAACGGGCACACGGTCGACGGTTCTACAATTTCGAAGGTCTCGAACGGTTCAAGGCCAAGTTCTGGCCCGATCAGTGGGAGCCGGTCCATGCCATCTCCGACGAACCGAGGTTTTCGGTGGGGACGATGTACGCCATCGCCGGAGCCTACTGCGCCGGTTCGCCGTTCGGTACGCTGCTCCGGGCCATGGCCCGCGCCGCCCGGCAGGAAGGGGTCTGGCTATGGAATGCGGCCAATCACCCCGCCAGGCGAGCCACGAGGTAGGGTTGCACACCCCATTGGACCAGACGAATCGGACCGGCATAGAGTCGGGCCAGGGCGTGCCGATAGTGGAAGACGGTCGTCACGGTGAGTTCACGCCCGAGGTTGCCCTCGTGGAGAGCGTAACCAACGTGCACTTGCAGCCCTGGCAGGGTTGCCCGGTAGACAACCTCGGCGGCGCCTCTGCCACTGATCGCCATACGCCTGTCAGGAGCCATCGTGGTCAGCACCACTTCATCCGCAAACGCGGCCTCTGACACCGGGACCCGAACGGCATAGGCCAGGGCGGCATCGGCTGCCAGGGTTCCGATCATGGTACTGTCGACGATGGCGGCGCGTTCCACACCCTTGGAACGGGCCATGGCCGCCAGGCCAATGGTGAGATCGAACCCCACCACGACCACCGTCAGGACCGAGAGAAACAGCACTTTGGTGAATCGCGTCATGGTCGGCGCCGTCGACGTGGGAACCAGATGGCCCTCGCGGTGCCGGGGCCTGTCCCCCGGCAGGTCCACCGGACCTCATGAGGCGGTCGGTGGTGGGTGCCGAGGTCTGCTGGCCGGTGCCAGAAGCTGAAGCAGGGCAGCGGGTTAGCCTGTGGATCATATATAGCGGCTGCTATCCTGGCAGCAAGGCCCGAAACGCCATCGGAGGGTCCGGGTTGACCGGGCTGAAACTCTCTGGTATAGTCAGCGTAGTTTACTAAATCGCGCTACTATGGGAGTCGAGGCCATGGCCAGGGAATCCTTGGGAGAATTTGAGCAACTGGTCCTGTTGGCGATCCTGCGTCTTGGGGAAGAGGCCTACGGGGTCCCCATCGTCGACGAGATCGAGGCACGGACTGGTCGCACCGTATCGCGCCCGGCCGTGTACATCGCCCTGCGCCGACTCGGCTCCAAGGGGCTGGTCCGTTCCACGCTCGGGGAGCCTACTCCTGAGCAAGGCGGCCGGGCCAAGCGGTTCTATCGGGTAGAGCGGGCAGGACTGGACCGGTTGGCTTCCGCCCGACGCGACCTTCTCAACATGTGGGATGGCATTGCCCCGGTCCTGGACCGCTCCGGCACATGACCGAGCCAAGACCACCTCAGGCCGCCCAGGCCCTGTTGCTGCGCGGCCTCCCGCCCGACCAGGCTGCGGAGATCGTAGGCGACCTGGGAGAGGTCTATTGCTCGCGTTTTCCGGGAGACGGGGTCCGGGGACGACTCTGGTTCTGGTGGCAAACCGTCGCTTTTCTGTTCCGCTTTATCCCCGAACGCATCCTTGAACGCCTGGGTCGGGTGGGCAGTCGCTATTGGCGGCCCATGAAGGCCAGTCGGCCCAGGAGGGCCTCCGCCATGGAACAATTCGCCGAAGACATCCGCTACGCCATCAGGAGCCTTCTCAGGGAGCGCGGTTTTAGCACCCTGGTCGTCGTCACACTGGCGATTGGGGTGGGTGCCACGACGGCGGTCTTCAGCGTCGTCAACGGCTTTCTGCTCAGGCCACTTCCGGTCCGTGACGCCGACAGGGTGATGATGGTGTGGGAGAACGACCGTGTTTCAGGGACGGAGCGTGAATTCGCCTCGGTGCCGGATTACTTCGATTTCCTGGAACAGAACACGGTCTTCGAGGACATGGCCATGTTCCAGCAATCGTCGCTCAACTTCACCGCGGAGGGAATGGACCCGCAACGCCTCATGGCTGCCTTCGTCTCTCACAGTTGGGACGACCTGCTCGGCATTCGCCTCGTAGCCGGACGAGGCATCGGGCGTGAAGAGGACCAGCCGGGTGGCCGGCGAGTCGCAATGATCAGTGAAGGACTGTGGCAGCGTCTTGGTGGCGGGCCCGAGGTCGTGGGACAGACCATCGACCTGAACGATGAGTCGTACACGGCGATTGCGGTCGTGGCACGGGAGGTGACCCTCCCGTCCGCCGACACTGACGTGTGGCTCCCGCTCCAGGTGGGACCGACGTCCACTCCCCGGGCAGTCCACAACGTGGGGCAGTTGGCGCGTCTCAAAGACGGCGTCACGGTGGCGCAGGCCCAGGAGGAGATGACCAGCCTGGCAGCCCATCTGGAAGAGGCCTACCCTGAGAACGCGGCACGCGGGGCGTTCGTCGAACCGATCACCGAGGTGTTGCGAGGCGACATCCGTCCAGCCCTCCTTGTGCTGTTCGGTGCGGTACTGGCGGTGCTCCTCATCGCATGTGCCAACGTTGCCAATCTTCTTCTGGCGCGCGGGTCGCGCCGCGCCACCGAACTGGCGGTGCACGCGGCTCTGGGTGCCACGCCGCGCCGGATGTTGCAGCGATTCCTGGTGGAGAGCGCCTTGCTCACCGCTGCAGCCTGGACCGGCGGTGTCGTGCTGGCGCTCCTGGGGCTCAAAGGGATTCTGAGCCTCGTCCCGGCCCAACTCGCCACGCTCGGAACGGTGACGCCTGACATCGGAGTGCTGGCCTTCACATTGTTCGTCAGCGGAGTGATTGCCTTCGGATTCGGGCTCCTTCCGGCTTGGCAGGGACGCCACATCGATCTTCAGGCCAATCTCAAGGAGGGGCGCCGGCAGGGGGAGTCCGCGTCCATCGAGCGCATGCGGTTCCAGCGTGTGTTGGTCGTGGCCCAGGTGGGCATGGCGTTCATTCTGCTGGTGGGCTCCGCACTGCTGATCAACAGTTTCTGGCGCCTGGAACGGGTCGACCCAGGATTCGTGACGGACAACATCGTGCGCATGAGTTTTCGTCTTCCCGAGTCGCGCTATCCCAGAGACTTCTCGACCTATCCCAATTGGCCCAGGACGCACGACTTCAACCACCGACTCCTCGAAGCGGTCGAGGCCAGTCCCACCGTGGTGAGTGCCGCGCTGGCCGTCAATCATCCGCTGGATGGTGGCTTCACCAATTCGTTCCGCATCGTAGGGCGCGAGGACGAGGCAGCGGCACAACCGGAGATGCGGATGCGCCTGGTCAGTAGTCGCTACTTCCAGACGGTGGGCGTGCCGCTGCTGGAAGGCCGCATGTTCGATGAACGCGATCTGGCGGATGCTCCACTGGTGATGCTCCTCAATCAGGCAGCCGTGGACCGCTTCTTCCCCGAGGGCGACGCCCTTGGCGCCCGGATCGCGTTCTGGGGCATGCAGCGGGAGGTCGTCGGCGTCGTCGGTAATGAACGATTCCAGGGATTGGCGGAGGATGCCCCGCCGGCCATGTACGCCGCCATCAGCCAGGCACCCCCCGTCGGTGGATCGGTGCTCATGCTGCGGACGGCGGCCGAACCGATGACGGCGGTGCCCCTGGCCCGAAGCGCCATCGCCGAGCTCGACGCCGACCTGGCGGTGTACGACGTGTCCACCATGGAGGCCACCCTGGCCGAGTCATTGGCTGCGGACCGGTTCATCATGGTGCTCTTGACGGCGTTCGGGGCCGTGGCGGTGTTCCTGGCAGTCATCGGGGTGTACGGGACCCTGGCGTACCTGGTGGCTCGGCGCCGCCATGAACTCGGCGTACGATTGGCCATTGGCGCATCCCAGCGCCAGGTCCTGGTGTTGGTCCTGCGTCAGGGCATGAGGCTGACGCTGCTGGGTCTCGGCCTGGGGTTGGTCGGGGCCCTGGCACTCTCGGGATCGCTTCAGAGCCTGCTGTTCGAGATCTCTCCCCTGGATCCGGTCACCTGGGTTTCGGCGGTGGTGGTACTGGCGGCCGCCGCCATCCTCGCCGGCCTGGTGCCGGCGCGAAGAGCCAGTCAGGTGGACCCGCTGGAGACGATGCGGGCCGATTGATCGACCGATTCGGCGTCAGGGTGAAGCCAGGGCGGCCGTAGGCGGTCGAGCGAAATCGGCGCGGGTGAGGTGGTACCAGGCAACGGTGTGTTCCCGCTCCTGACGCGTGCCCTGATAGTGCATTCCCAGGCGTTCCGCGACACGACGGGATGCGGTGTTGTGTGGGAACATGATGGCAACGATCGATTCCACGCCCAGTTGCTTGAAGCCGTAGGTCAGCATCCCCTCCGCGGACTCGCTGGCGATGCCGAGACCCCGGTGGCCCGACCCGACCAGCCAACCCACCTCCACTTCGCCGGTGTCCATCGGCTTGAGCAACACGTGGCCGGCCAGCGCTGGCCCCGCCTTGAGTTCTACGGCGAAGATGCCATACCCCTCATGTTCATCGTAGTAGCGGCAGGTGCGCTCCAGGCACGCCTCGGCGCTGACGACATCGGTGACCCAGGGCACGCCGCTTCCGAGCATGCGCATGCTCTCCGGGTGGCTCCAGATCGGCATGATGGCTGGGGCGTCTTCGTGCCTGAAGGGCCGTACGATGAGCCGGGGTGTCGTGAACAGCATGGTCCTCGTGTGGTCGTTGTCCATTGGAAGGAAGTGTAAGGTCCTAACGCGAAGGCCGAAAGCGCTAGGGTGGAGGCACCAGCCCGATACGGACCGCCAGCCAATCAACAAGGTCGGCCACCCGTTCCTGGGTGAGTGCATGGCCGCCTGCGTACCAGATCTGGGTCTTGGGTTGGCTCGCCGCCTGGTAATACGCTTCGGCATCCTGTTCTGGCACCAGCCGGTCACCCAGGCCGGATTGAAACAACAGGTGCGCGGGGGCGGCACTTCCGACGAAGCGGATGGGCTCGATCGGAGTCATGGCCGCCAGCCAGGCTTCCCGCTGCTCTCGAGGCAGCCGCTCGAGTGGCCCGGGGTCGTCGTCGGGCCCGGTGAAATGGGACACCAGTCCACCATCGCCAACGACGAGTACATACGCCTGGATGCGATGTTCCAGTCCGGCTAGCAGTCCGCCCATGGCGCCGCCGTAGCTCACCCCGGCATAGCCGAGGCGTTCCGAATCCACCCCCTCGTGCGCCAGCAACAGATCGACCCCGCGCCGCAGGTCGATCATCAGTTGGATCTGGTCGGTGCGGTCTTGTTCCGTAAAGAGAACCGGGTTGTTGCGGGGCCCGTCGGGCCGGGCCCATGGTGCGGACGGCGCCAGCACGACAGCGCCGCTCAGCACCAGTTGGGTTGCCAGCCGGGAGCCTCCGCTTCTGCTCCCGGGCATGCCGTGCATCAACAGCATCCCGGCATGAGGCCCAGGGGTATCGGGGACGTAGAGGTAGGCTGGAACCCGGCCGCCTTTGGGGCTGGCGTAACTCAGGTCGAGGATCCGGAAGCCGTCGCGTTGGCCCGTGCTGGCGATCCGGACGTCCAGTGGGGCCGACGCGTCATAGGCGAACAGGGCAATGGTCGCCGGATCGGGCGGTGACGATTGGGCGCGCAGCGCCGCGCCAGCGACCACCAGAAACGACAACGCTCGTACGGTCCGGGTCATGGGAGCTTCCGTTGCAGGGTCCTGCTCCCTACGCGATTCCGGCGTCTGGAGTTGCTCGTCACATCGCGGTTCAGCGGTCGTCCGAGTCAGTCGTCACACAGTCCCGCTCGACGGTATAGACGATGCCGGCGATCTTCCACCCGTCCGCGGTCTCTATGAGGCTGAAGGCATCGACCCCACAGTGGCTGAACTCACCGTTCACGTGAAAGTCGTACGGCGTCCATACCACGGCGATGGCGCCGCGGATGCTCACCTCAGCGTCCCACATCCGTTCCTGGAGGACATCCGTTCCGCCGGCGAGTCCCTCGACGAACGCGCGATTCGTCGAACCACGGATCACCGGAACACCATCCTGCTCTCGCACGCTGAAGTAGGTGGCATCCAGGATCAGAACATCGCCCGCCAAGGCGGTATCGCGTGTGGCCATGGCGTCGAAGAAGCGTTGCACGGTTCCCAGGACCGCGGAGCGCTCGTCCTGGGCCTCCGCCACCGTCGAGATTCCTGTCAGGAGGGTGGCGAGGAGGACACATCGGATGGTCGTCAACATTCGGGTTCCCTGGGTCAGAGGAAGGGCGGTGAGGCCCCAAGATGAATGGAGACGGCGTGGCCGGCCAGGGCCGTTCCTGAAACAGGTTCCCAGGCTGGACCGTACCATCCTAGAGTTCCGCGAGGATCGCCGCTGCGTTTGGCCACTACCGGGTGAGGGGTTCGTACATGCTGGCACTCACGACTGCCATTGTTGCGCTGGTTGGCCTGCCATCCGATTCGACCCAGGCGGTCGCCTCGAAGTACCTCGAGTTGACCTTCGCCCAGCGATATGACGACTTGCGGGGCCTCTATGCCGACGACGTCTACTTCGTGGATCCCACCGGCGACGTCTGGGGCGGGACCCTGGCCTCCGGGGTCAGGGGGGCAGACCAGGTCATCGCTCTTCAGAAGTCCTGGGGCCTGACCAGCTCCGCATTCCTGGTCGACGACCAGTTCGTCTCTGGCGAGTACGCGCTGTTTCGCGGCACCCTGAGCTGGACGACGGTCAGCGCTCCCGACGGGGTGACGACGGACTTCGTGACCCTGCTCCGAGTGAAGGACGGCAAGGTGGTGGAGCGGCATGATTACGGGAACTATGCCGCCATTCATGCCGGCACCGACCCCGCGTTCCAGGCCGCCAACACCGCCGCGGCGAAGAGGGTTGGGGAGCGCTACCTGCAGGCCTACTTGGACCAGCGCCACAGCGACATGCTCGCCATGTATGGTCCGGCTCCGTCCTTTCAGGATCCGACGGCGGCAGTCTTCGGCCTGGAGAGCGGAGCACTGTATCGAGGGACCGAGGCCATCGCCGCCATGTTGGCGCGGGCCTTCCAGCCCATCAGCCAGTTCACCTTCGACTTCGAAGACGCGTGGTTTTCCAATCGGCACGCCGTGTTCGGGGGCACCATCCGATACACCCTGGATGGCGCTGCGCTGGGCACACCGACCGACGTGACGTTTGAGAACTCAGCGGTCTTCGTCGTCACCGTGCAAGACGGCGCGGTCGTGGCCCACCGAGACTACGTGGACTACTCGCACTTCCAGGACCAACTCGAGGCGGCCCGCAGCGACTAGTCGCTCGTGAGACCGGACGAAGAACTACGGGTCCGCGGGGTCGCTGGCCCTCTCGGTAGTTGCCTTCTTGAGCTCCCTGCCCACCCACTGCAGCCTGGCCCAGACCAGCGCTCCCTGAAAGAATGAACCGGCCGTGACCGTGACCGGCCGGTCGAGATCTTCGGTCGGCGAAACGATGCCGCGCAGGGACACCCTCGTCAGAGGCCCCAGAGAAACCAGGTCGGCACGGAACTGGGCATAGGCATAGGGCGCTCGCCGTCCCATGCGCTCCGTCTCCGAGAGGACCAGGCCCTGGGCTGTCGAGGCAATGGCGACCTCGATGCCTGCCTCGGCGAACGCGTCGAGGACCATGGCGAAAGCCGTGTCGGCTTCGCGGGGTACGTCCACGACCATCATCGAATCGGGGGCTTGTGCTTCGAGGCCGGACGCCCCGAACGAGGAGATCACAGGGGCGGTGATGGCCAGTAGCGTTGCCCATGGAACGGTACGGCGAAACACGTGGCGCATGCACCAATCTAGAGTGCTAGGAAGAGCGCACGGTAGCCCGTCGTCGTCGGCGCAGCCAGGCCGCACCGTACAGGACGACGTTGAGGACGAGCACCGCGACGCCGAACGCCACCTGGTGGGAACGGGTGAGACCTTCCGGGTAGAGCACGGGGAGGACGTAGTGCTCGACGAACCCACCGGTGTAGCCCCGCTCCCCGCCGGCCTGGCGCAAGCGGTTCTCCAGGGGCGTGAGCGGGCAGATCCAGCCCTGGAACTCGATGAGGGCTCCCCACGCCGCCGCCGGGACGTGAAGGTACGCCATCCGTGGCCATCTGAGGCTGAGGGCCGCGCCGAACAAGACGAAGAGCACGAACGCGGCGTGCGTGAGGACGACGAGGTCCGCGGCGAGTCGGTAGCCCATGGGTACGCTTGCGTTCGCCCCCGATCCTCAGGACGACTGATGGCATCCCCTGTACCGTGAGGGCACCACACTCAGGTACGCGGTGTGTCGTCGGATGCCGGCGGCGACGAAGGGACAGCGTGGCCGGATATCGATGGATCGAGCTCGAGCGTCTTCCAGGCCGTCGTCCACCACCGGCGCGTATCGCGCGTCGGCCTCATTGTCGATGATGTCGCTGCCGGCCACGGGCTACGTCACGCTCCAGGTTCGACCGGCCCGGATCAGGTCGTTGAGTGGCGTGTGCTGGTCGGCGGTCTCCTTGGGCACGATCTGTGATTCGTAGCTCTCCGCCGGATTGTCGTACAATACCCCCAACACCTCGGGAAATTCCGGCGGTTTGAGGGCGCCCAGCAGGCCGGCCAGGGTCTTGTCCGTCTGGTCATGTACCAGAACGTCGTCGTCCGTGATGCCGTCTGCGCCGACCACGATGGACTCCAGCTGCAAGGTCCCCGGTTTGATGCGAAGGCCCCGATTGCCATCGGCGCCGTACCGCATCGGCTTGCCGTGTTCAACGTGGAGCTGGGTATCCGTCGCGGTTGCCCGGTCGGTGAAATCGGCAAAGACGTTGTCGTTGTAGACGACACAATTCTGGAAGATCTCGACGAAGGACGCTCCCCGATGCTGCTGGGCCGCGGTCAAGACGCCGATCAGACGCTTCTGGTCGATGTCGATGGCTCGCCCGACGAAACGAGCACCGGCGCCGAGCGCCACCGCCACCGGATTGAGCGGATGTGCCACCGAGCCCCGCGGAGAGGTGGGCGACTTGGTGCCGACCCGGGATGTCGGAGAGACTTGTCCCTTCGTCAGCCCGTAGATCTCGTTGTTGAACAGAACGATCTGGAGGTCCACGTTGCGCCGCAAGACATGAAGGAGATGATTACCGCCGATGCTGAACCCGTCTCCGTCGCCGGTGATCACCCAAACGTCCAGGTCCGGGTTCGCGAGCTTCAAGCCCGTGGCAATCGCCGGGGCTCGGCCATGAATGGTGTGGAACCCGTAGGTCGACATGTAATACGGAAACCGGGACGAACACCCGATGCCCGACACGAACACGGTACTCTCCGGGCGGGCCTCCAGGTCGGCGAGCGTCTTTTGCAGAGCCTTGAGGATGGCGTAATCACCGCAGCCAGGGCACCAGCGGACCTCCTGGTCGGAGGCGAAATCCTTGGGAGCGAGTGGCAACGTCGAGGTCGTCATGGTTGCGACTCCAGGGCCGCATCGATGGCGGCCTCGATCTCTGAGATCTTGAACGGCTGTCCGGTCACCTTGGTCAAGGGCTCAGCGGGGACCAGGAAGGTGCTGCGCAGCATCGTCACGAGTTGCCCGTTGTTCATTTCCGGGACCAGGATTCGTTCGAAATTCCCCAGCAGGGTGCCCAGGTTGGCCGGGAACGGGTTGAGGTAGCGCAGATGGACGTGCGAGACCGCCTGCCCCTTGGCGCGGGCACGTTCTACTCCCTTGTTGATCGGCCCAAAGGTAGAGCCCCAGCCCACGACGGCCAGACGGCCGGTGTCCTCACCCAGCGCCACGGCCTGGGGCGGAACGTCGTCGGCGATGCCAGCGATCTTGGCGGCGCGGACGTCGGTCATGGTCTGGTGGTTGTCCGGATCGTAGGAGATGTGACCGGTGCCGTCCTGCTTCTCGATGCCGCCGATCCGATGCATGAGCCCCGGGGTCCCGGGCACCGCCCAGGGGCGAGCCAGCGTCACCGGATCTCGCCGGAATGGCTCAAAGCCCTCCGGGTCGGTGTGGAACCGGACCGGCCAAGTCTCCAGGCCGTCGAGGTCCGGGAGAAGCCATGGCTCGGCGGCATTGGCCAGGTAGCCGTCGGAGAGCAGGATGACCGGCGTCATGTACTTGGTGGCCAGCCGGACCGCCTCACGGCCGACCTCGAAGCAGTCCGTCGACGTCGCTGCGGCAAGGACCGCCACTGGCGTGTCTCCGTTCCGACCGTACACGGCCTGGAACAGGTCCGACTGCTCGGTCTTGGTCGGCAGGCCGGTCGAAGGACCGGCCCGTTGCATGTTGAGGATGATCAACGGGAGTTCGGCGCTCACGGCCAGGCCGATGGCTTCGGTCTTGAGCGCGATGCCGGGTCCCGAGCTCGAGGTGACCCCGAGCGCACCGCCGTACGACGCCCCGATGGCAGAACACACCGCCGCGATTTCGTCTTCCGCCTGGAACGTGATCACGCCGAGGTCCCGCATGGTGGCCAGAGAATGCAGCACCGGCGACGCCGGCGTAATCGGGTACGATCCGAACACCAGTCGCGGAATACCGGCGGACCGAAGGCCCGACACCAGGCCCCAGACGAGTGCCTCCGTGCCGCTGATGGTCCGGTACTCACCGGGAGGGAGGTCCGCGTCCGCGACCCGGTACCCGGTCAGGTTGCCGGACAGCTCCGCCGTTTCCCCGTACGCATGTCCGGCATTGATCGCTGCGATGTTGGCCTGCGCCAGGGTCTCGCGGCTGGCGAATTTCTTGGCGAGCCAGGACGTCGTGGCAGTGCGATCGCGGTCGTACATCCACAACATCAGTCCCAGGGCCCACATGTTGCGACAGCGGAGAGCCTCCTTCTTGCTCAACCCGAACGACTCAACCGCGTTCATGGTCAGCTGGGTGACGTCGAGCCGGATCACCTGATAGGGCGCCAGGGTGTTGTCTTCGAGCGGGTTGGCGTCGTAGCCGGCCTTGGCGAGGTTTCGGTCGCCGAAGCTGCCGCTGTCGGCCACGATAATCCCACCCAGACGCAGGTTCCCCAGATTCACCTTGAGCGCCGCAGGGTTCATGGCGACGAGCACGTCGATTTCGTCTCCGGCGGTCTTGACGTCCACCGAGCCGAAGTGGATCTGAAAAGCGGAAACTCCGAAGGTGGTACCGACCGGCGCCCGAATTTCTGCGGGGTAGTCGGGAAACGTGGTCAGGTCGAGGCCGGCCAGGGCCGTCTCCAGGGTGAACTGGGAGCCGGTCAACTGCATGCCGTCCCCGGAATCGCCCGCAAACCGGACGACGACGGCCTCGCGAACCTCGCGGGTCCCGGTACGGTCGTGCGTGGGTGCCGTGGTGCTCATCAGGGCCTTTCATTACGTGTCTGCGGCGCCGACCCCGCCCGGGCCGAACATGCTGAATCTGCCCGGAACGGCTTCCCCGCGCCACCGTCCACCGTCACGGCGGTTGCCGATCCCCGGCGGGCGGTTACCATCTCAGCATTGCTCCCTGCCCCGTTCTACCAACAGCCGGGAAAGCCATGACACGTAAGACCGACGACTCCGCCGCGAGTCTTCCCCGAGCGGCGGACCAGCCCGCCGAGGGGATCAAGCTGACCAAGGGCGTGTACAGCAAGGAATTGCGACGCCTGCAGATCGAGCTGGTCAAGCTCCAGGAACACATCAGTGAGCATGGGCTCAAGGTGGTCGTGCTGTTCGAAGGCAGGGACGGAGCCGGGAAGGGCGGCACCATCAAACGCATCACCGAAAGCCTCAACCCCCGGATCGTCAGGGTCGTGGCGCTCGCCAAGCCAACGGAAAAGGAACGTACCCAGTGGTACTTCCAGCGTTACGTCGCTGAACTCCCCTCCGGCGGCGAGATGGTGCTGTTCGACCGGAGTTGGTACAACCGGGCCGGCGTCGAGCGGGTGATGGGGTTCTGCACCGAGAAGGAATACGTGGAGTTCATGCGGACCGCTCCCCAGTTCGAGCGGGCCCTCATTCGCTCCGGCATCATCCTGATCAAGTACTGGTTCTCGGTCTCCGCCGAGGAGCAGGCCCGGCGCTTCCGGGATCGAATCAAGAACCCCACGAAGCGCTGGAAACTGAGTGGCATGGACCTGACGGCCCGGACCCACTGGGTCGACTACGCCAAGGCCAAGGACGAGATGTTCGCCTACACGGACATCCGGCAGTCCCCTTGGTTTGTCGTCGAATCGGACAACAAGAAGGCCGCACGGCTCAACTGCATCAGCCATCTGCTGAGCTTGATTCCCTATGACGAGCCCAGCCACGATTCCATCTCGCTGCCGCCACTCCAGTCGGACAAGTACGTGCGAACGCCGGAAGACGAGCAGAATTTCATCCCCAGAAGGTTCGTCTAGGCCGGGGTCGGGTCGGGTCGTCTGCCTGCGTGGCCCCGAGGGAGCCCGGTCAGTTCTGTTCCATCGGTCGATAGCGCTGCCCGAAGGCGGCCTCCGCTTCCGCGGCCAGGTACCCGAACGCCGGCCACTGGCCACTGGCCAGAATGGCTTGTCGCAGATCGTTCGCGGCTGCCGGATTTCCTTGCCACTGATACCAGGCAGTAACTCCGTAGGCCTGCGTCACCTCACCGACGGCGAGGGCCGCCGTCGGTTCCAGAGCCAGCGAGTCGACCGGCAGGATGCCCCCATAGAGCAGGAGCAGCCGGTGATAGGTGTGGTTCTCAATAAGCGGCCACTGGGGGTCCACGGCCTCAACCACCGCCTGTGCCTCATCCCAGCGACCCAAGCGCGTCAGGGTCAGGAACAGCCAGTAGCGGGTTGCCACTTCCATGTCGGGCGTCGCCGACACCTCCAGGCATGCCCGGTAGGCCTCGAGGGCTCCGGCGTCGTCGCCGCTCAGGAAGCGCGCCAACCCCAGGTGGTACCAGATGTTGGACTGGAGGGTGCTGGTGGGCATGTTGCGGACGTTGGGGAGGCCGTCCGGTTCGATCTGATCCGACTGATCCGCGATCAGTGCCGCCGCCCGCTCGAGATCGATGACAGCGCTGTCGAGTTGTCGGGTCGTGATGTAGCGGTGGCCCCGGTGGCGATACAGACGCGGTTCGTCGGGGTACTGTTGCAGCCCCAGTCCGAAGATGAGGATGGCCTCCTGGTACCGGCCCAGATAGGCGGCTCGACGCCCGGCCCAGACGATAGCCTCGATGCTGGTAGGGTCCGCCACCCAGCGGAGCCGGGCCTCTTCGAATTGTTGTTCGCGCTGCGATCGGATGGCATCATCCAGGGGGATCTCGCTCAAGGTGTCACCCAGGAACGAAATCGCCTCGATCCGCCTTTCCACCGGGAGCACGGCATCGTCAGGAACTTCGGTGGGCGGCGCCGCGTTGGTCTCATCGACCAGAGTCGGCGAAGGGGCCGGGTCGGCGGGCTTCCGATTGCATGCCGCCACCAGGACGGTCAGACACAGCAGGCAGGTTCGCACTAGATCATCCGCGGGAAACGGTCGACCCTAAGTTAGCCTCACTCGCGGACCACCCACAGCCCACGGAACCATGAGCAAGAACAACGACAAGACGGACGCCGAGTGGCGCCAAACCCTGACGCCCGAGCAATACCACGTGACTCGTGAGAAGGGAACCGAGCGGCCCTTCACGGGCGCCTACCTCGACAACAAAGCCGACGGGACGTACCGCTGTGTCTGTTGCGGCGCCGAGCTGTTCGATTCGGAGACCAAGTACGACTCGCGGAGCGGGTGGCCGAGCTTCACCAGCCCCGCGGCAAGCGGCGCGGTTGCGGAAGAGGCCGATGACAGCCTGGGAATGCGCCGCACCGAAGTCATGTGCGCCCAGTGCCACGCCCATCTGGGCCACGTGTTTCCAGACGGTCCGGGACCCACGGGCCTGAGGTACTGCATCAACTCGTGTGCCTTGGACTTCGAAGAGGGTGAAGAGCCGGGACCAGCGGCTCAGGAGCCCCCGGGACCATCCGGAACTCCCTCCTAGTCACCGTCCCACATGGCCGCTTCGATGGCGGAGATGAAGCGCATCAGCCAGCCGAACCCGAAGAGTCCCAGCGCCAGGTAGGCGCCGAACTGCACGGCGGCAGCCAGGAACCGACCTTGAAACAGCTGTCCCAAACCCGGTAGGAAGAAACTGATCACGGCGGCGAGGATGTTTCCTGCCGATCCACGTCTGGACATCGTTGCGGACCCCTGATGAGTGATGCAGGACAATACGGCGGCCCCGATGAAATGTTTCATCGGGGGACGTTGGATAGATAACTGCCTTTATGGCATCTGTTTACGGGTTGGACAAGTGCCCTGAAAGCGCCCGGATATCGCCACCGGTCGGGGTCTGGAACACCCGGAGGCCGAATTCGGGGGCGATGGCCAGCAGATGATCGAAGATGTCGGCCTGGATGCCCTCGTAGTTCACCCAGTTGGTATCGTTGAGGAATACGTAGATCTCGAGTGGGAGCCCCTGTGTCGTCGGGGCCAGCTGGCGCACCATCTGGGTGAACCCGGAATGGTGAACCTTGGGATGGCGCTGGAGGTAGGCCCGAATGTACGCCCGGAACGTTCCGATGTTGGTCAGGCGTCGTACGTTGGAGATCACGTCAGGGGTGTGCACGTGTTCGGCGTTGTACTCGGCGAGTTCCCGGCGCTTGGTCGTCACGTATTCGGTCAGCAGGTCGTAGCGCTCGAAGTGATCCAGGTCGTCCGGAGTCAGGAAGCGGATCGACTCCATGTCGATGACCAATGGACGCTTGACCCGTCGTCCTCCCGACTCGGACATGAAACGCCAGTTCTTGAACGAACCCTGGGTCAGCCGGTAGGTCGGAATGGTGGTGATGGTCCGGTCCCAGTTGCGGACGCTGACCGTGAGCAGATCCACCCGTTCGACGTCGCCGTCGGCTCCGAACTCCGGCACCTCGATCCAATCGCCCACTCGCACCATGTCATACCAGGTAATCTGCAAACTGGAGACGAAGGACACGATCGTGTCGCGAAACACCAGCACCAGTACGGCCGTCGCGGCGCCGATGCCGCTGAGGAGCACGATCGGGTTCTGACCCAGCAGGGACGCCAGGAATAGCAGCCCGGCCACCACGTAGACGGCGATGGTGGCGACCTGGAAGTAGGCCCGCAGGGGTCGGCCCCGGGCCAGGTTGCTGTCGCGGGCGATGTCGGCCACGGCGCTGATAGCCGACCCGATGGCCACGGCTGCGAGCAGAATGGTCACGGCCCCGGTAATGCGCTGGGCCGCGGACGCCAGCGGGTCGCTCAGGCCGGGGACCAGCATGATGCCGTAGTACACCACCATGGCGGGCGCCAGGTGGGCCAGGCGATGGAACGCCTTGTTCTCGAGGAAGGCGTCGTCCCAGGTCGCGCTGGTCTTCTTGATGATCCGGTCGACGATGCGCACCAGGATCCGACTGGCAATGCGGTCGACCAGCCAGGCCACCATGGCCAGGGCCACGATCCCGGCCGATGACGCGAACAGCGGGTGGGACGTGACCCGGGTGAGCCAGGAGTCGGTGGACGAAGGCGCTTGAGGAATCATCACGTGATGCGACAGGTGGATGGTTCGAAGGACGACGAACGAACGCGCTGGCGCCCACCGGCGTCAGCGGGCATACTGATCGGTTCCGACGATAGACCTTCCTTCACCGACTTACAAGGGCAGGCGTGATGTACGGACTTCTTCTCGGGCTTCTCGCCGTGCTGTCACCAGGTCAGGCTCAGGACGAGGGCACGTATCGGGCTCTGTTGCTCCGGGCGGCGCCCGGCCATCTCACCGAGCTGATCGACCTCTACCGGGAGCGGGTTGGCCTGTTGACGGCCCTCGGCGAAGATCCCCCGGTGTTCATGCGGCACAGCCAGGGCGATCAATGGGATCTGATGCTGTTGTTTCCGATCGAGAGCCTGGAGCACTACTTCTCGGCCGAGCGTGCTGAGAGGCTCGCCCAGGCCGGTGGTGTCGGGTTCGTAGACCGGGTCCGGGCCATCACCGCCTGGCAAGAGGAACTGTTCGTCGCCGGCCCGCCAGTGGACACTGTGGCGGCGCGGAATGCCGAGGCCGGGTTCTACCACGTCGAGATCTTCCGGGCGCTGCCGGGACGGTATGACGCTCTCGTCGAACAGCGTGTCATGGAGAATCGCTACTACCACCGATCCGAACGGGATGGCAACCTCATATTCACTCGTCTCGCGGGGGCGGCGTGGGATGTCTTCACGCTGGGCTTCTACCGCGACATCCAGCATTTCGTCGCGACCCCCGACCTGGCTCCCGAGGTATTCGAGCAGGCCGCTGTCGACGCCGGGTTTGAATCCCGTGGCGCCATCGGGACGTATCTCCGAACACTGATCGACGCCCATCACGATACTCTGGCGAACCGGGTCGCGTTCGAAAGCGACTGATTCCGGGGGCTAAGCCGCTCCCGGACAGCAGGTTACGCGTCGGCGCCGCGGCGCATTCCACCCGGTGTCCGGACGGACCGCCATCCGGCCGACAGTCCGCCTCTTCCATCCACCCCAACGTTGCTCTAGCGTTCGTGCCATGACCCCTTGGGTAAAGCGACTTCTGATCGCCAATTTCGCCGTGTTCTTCATCAGCACGGCCGTCGCCACCGTGCCGGTTGCCGGGACCACCATGGACCGGGCCATCATGTACTGGGGTGCGTTCATCCCGGCCCTGGCCCTGGTCCATCCATGGTCGGTGATCAGCTACATGTTCCTGCACGGCGGGTTCATGCACATCTTCTTCAACATGTTGGGGTTGTTCTTCTTCGGCCCCAGGCTCGAAGTGCGGCTTGGACACAAACGTTTCCTCACCCTCTATCTCCTGGCAGGGGTCACCGGTGCCTTGCTCTACCTGCCGACCCAATGGGGCAGCGTCATCCCCATGGTCGGGGCCTCCGGCGCCGTGTACGGCGTGCTACTGGGATTTGCCTATTTCTGGCCGAGGGAAAAGATCTTCATCTGGGGCGTTCTGCCCGTCGAAGCGCGGATCCTGGTAGCGGTCTTTACGGCCATCTCCCTGTACTCCGGCGTACGCGGTGGTGGTGTCGTCGCGCACTTCGCCCACCTCGGTGGCTTCCTCGGCGCCTATCTCTACCTCAAGTACCTGGAGCACAATTCGCCGGCCAAGAAATGGCAGCGGCAAATGCAACCGCAGGTACCCGTGGGCCACGGCGGCAATCATTCGGAAATGGAGCGATGGACCCGCATTCGTCCGGACGATCTCCATCCTGTCAACCGTGATGAGGTGCTGCGCCTCCTCGAGAAGGTGCGCCAGCACGGCGCTTCCGGGCTGACGCCCACCGAGCGCGACACGCTGAACCGCTTCACGCCCATTCTGCACTGACGGCCGCCGCCCTGGTCGCCGGGCGTGCCGCACACGAGGGGCAGGCAGAGCGCTCGACACTCCCGGTGGTGGCTCCTACCTTGGGGCCAACGCGGACATCGCCCGGGAGCCGACATGTCCAAGCCTGACCGGCGCCACTACTGGCGCACCAACCTCCGATATCTCTCGATCCTTCTCACCATCTGGTTCGTGGTGAGCTACGGTTTCGGTATCCTGCTGGTCGACCAACTCGACACCGTCCGCATCGGCGGCTTCAAGCTGGGCTTCTGGTTCGCGCAACAGGGCTCCATCTACGTCTTCATCGTTCTCATTTTCGTGTACGTCCGGTTGATGAACCGGCTCGACAAGCGCTTCGGCGTGGACGAGAGCGAATGAACGTTCAAGCATGGACCTTCACCCTCGTCGGCCTGTCCTTCGCGCTCTACATCGGTGTGGCCATCTGGTCCCGCGCCCGCTCGACCGGCGAGTTCTACGTGGCTGGCGCGAAAGTCCATCCGGTCCTGAACGGCATGGCGACCGCGGCCGACTGGATGTCGGCCGCATCCTTCATCTCCATGGCCGGCCTTATTTCCTTCATGGGCCGCGATGGCTCGGTGTATCTCATGGGCTGGACGGGTGGGTACGTCCTGCTGGCGTTACTCCTGGCACCCTATCTTCGGAAGTTCGGCAAGTTCACGGTCCCCGACTTCGTGGGCGACCGGTACTACTCCAGAGTGGCGCGTGTGGTCGCCGTGGTGTGCGCCCTGTTCGTGTCCTTCACCTACGTCGCCGGCCAGATGCGCGGCGTCGGCATCGTGTTCTCCCGCTTCCTGAACGTCGACATCAATCACGGCGTCTTCATCGGCATGGGCATCGTGTTCTTCTATGCCGTCCTCGGCGGCATGAAAGGCATCACGTACACCCAGGTGGCGCAGTACTGCGTCCTCATCTTTGCCTACCTGGTGCCGGCCATCTTCATTTCCCTTCTCATGACCGGTGTGGCACTGCCGCAGCTTGGATTCGGGTCCACGCTGGCCGACGGATCCGGCGTCTACCTCCTCGACAAGCTGGACGGCTTGAGCCGAGAGCTGGGATTCCACGAATACACGTCAGGCCAGAAGGGTACGCTGGACGTGTTCTTCATTACCGCCGCGCTCATGGTGGGGACGGCCGGGCTGCCGCACGTCATCGTGCGGTTCTATACGGTGCCCAAAGTCGCGGCTGCACGGAGTTCCGCCGGGTGGGCTCTCGTGTTCATCGCCCTGCTGTACACCACGGCGCCCGCCGTCGCGGCGTTTGCCCGGACCAACCTCCTCACCACGATCGAGGATGTTCCGTACCGTGAGGCCCCGGGCTGGTTCACCAACTGGGAACTGACGGGACTCATCGAGTATCAGGACCTGAATGGCGACGGCCGGGTCCAGTACCGTGGCCCCGCTTCCGATGTGGCCAACGAAGTCGCCATCGACCCGGATATCATGGTATTGGCGAATCCAGAAATCGCCCGACTCCCCAACTGGGTCGTGGCCCTCGTGGCCGCGGGAGCCCTGGCCGCGGCGCTGTCCACCGCTGCCGGATTGCTCCTCGTCATCTCCACCTCGATCGCCCACGACCTGCTGAAGCGCACCCTCAAACCGGACATCGATGAGAAACACGAACTCATCGCCGCCCGAGTCGCCGCCGGTGTCGCGGTGATTGTCGCGGGTCACTTCGGTATCCACCCTCCAGGATTCGTGGCCCAAGTGGTAGCCCTGGCGTTCGGCCTGGCCGCTGCCTCGTTCTTCCCGGTGATCATCCTGGGGATATTCACCAAGCGAACGAACACCTACGGTGCGGTGGCTGGAATGCTGACCGGGATCGTGTTTACCGGCGGCTACATCGTGTGGTTCAAGGGTTTGTACCCCGAACTCAACACCGCAGAGCACTGGTTGTTGGGGATCAGTCCCGAAGGGATCGGGACGTTGGGGATGGTATTGAACTTCATCGTCGCGATCACGGTGTCGCGCCTCACACGCCCACCGCCGGATGCCGTGCAGCGGATGGTCGAAGAGATCCGAGTGCCGCGCGGCGCCGGCGAGGCCCACGAGATCCGCGCCTAGCGCCCCCGATCTCCTCACCGGATGACCTCCACCGATTCGACTGCCGGGGCGCCCTTTCGCCTCTGGCCCGCCCTCAAGGAAGCCGTTCGCGGCTCGCAACAGGACTACACCACCGGCCCCATCGGGCGGGCGGTCCTGCTGCTGGCCGTGCCGATGGTGCTGGAGACGGCCATGGAATCGGTGTTCGCCGTCGTGGACGTGTTCTTCGTGTCCCGGTTGGGGCCCGAGGCGGTCGCGACGGTCGGGCTGACCGAATCAATGCTCACGTTGATCTACACGGTCGCCCTTGGCCTTTCGATCGGCGTGACCGCCATGGTGGCGCGCCGCATCGGCGAGAAGGATCCGGAGGGAGCGGCCGCGACGGCGGTACAAGCCATTCTGCTCGGCGTGGGAATCGCGGTCGGGCTCGGCGTTCTCGGTGCCATGTTTGCACCCCAGCTCCTCGGCCTGATGGGAGCGGCGCCGGAGGTCATCAGCGCCGGGGCCCCGTACACCAGAATCATGCTGGGCGGGAACGCCACCGTGCTGCTCCTGTTCATGATCAATGCCATCTTCCGTGGTGCCGGCGATGCCGCGGTCGCCATGCGCGTGTTGTGGCTGGCAAACGGGATCAACATCGTGCTCGACCCGATGCTCATCTTCGGGATCGGACCGTTCCCGGAGCTCGGCATCCAGGGCGCCGCGGTCGCGACGAACATCGGCCGCGGGACGGCGGTCGTGTTCCAGTTCTATCTCCTGGCCCAACGGCATGGCCGCATCCGGATCCAGGCCCGGCATCTTGTCGTTCGCGTGGCGGTGATGTGGCAACTGGTGCGCCTGTCGTCGACCGGGATGTTCCAGGTGTTCATCGGCATGGCCAGTTGGGTGGGCCTGATACGGATCCTCGCTGGCTTCGGGAGCGAGGTGCTGGCCGGGTACACGATCGGCATTCGACTGATCATCTTCGCGCTGCTGCCCAGCTGGGGCATGTCCAACGCCGCCGCCACCATGGTGGGGCAGGCCCTTGGCGCCGGAAAGCCGGATCGTGCGGAACGGGCGGTCTGGATCGCGGGCGCGCTCAACATGGTATTTCTGGGCATCGTGGGATTGTGTTTCGTGGTGTTCGCTCCGCAGTTGGTGTCGATTTTCACCAGCGACCCCGAGCCGACTCGCTACGCCATTCTGTGTCTGCGGGTGGTGAGCTCGGGCTTCCTGTTCTACGCCTATGGCATGGTGCTGACCCAGTCGTTCAATGGCGCTGGAGACACCTGGACTCCCACCTATATCAACCTGTTCGTGTTCTGGTTGTTCGAGCTTCCCTTCGCCTACCTGATGGCACACACCCTGGGTGTTGGTCCCCTGGGGGTGTTCTTGGCGATGACCATCGCCTTTTCCTCTTTGGCGGTCATCAGTGCCATCATCTTCCGGCGGGGTCACTGGAAGCTCAAGAGGGTGTGACCGAGCCTGCAGAGGGACGGAACTGCCGGGCCGTGGTTGCCGTTTGCTAGGACGACGCGGTCTTCACATTCGGAGGTGGCGCGATGGTGTACGACTTTCTGGTGGACACCTATGCCACGGAACGCCTGAAGGTGCTGGCGATGTGGAGCATGTTCCGGGGCGACGATCTCCCGACCAGGCCGCACCCTTCCGACAGGCGCGGGCGCAGTGTCCTGGAACACATGGTCCACCAGTGCCTCTCGGAGGACATCTGGTTTCGGACCATGCTGGGCATCGATGTCGGAGCCCCACCCGTGCCGGCCAACGAGACGCGGGTCGGTTTTCTGCAACAGTACGCCTTGGATTCGACTGCGCGGCTCATCGTGTTGCGAGCCAAGCCTGCAACGTGGTGGGAGGGTGAGGTGCCGTTCTTTGAGGTCCAGCGGAGCCGGGCCTGGGTCATGGTGCGGCGGATCGCCCACACGGCGCATCACCGGGGACAGCAGGCGGTCCTGCTTCGCGTGCTGGGTCGAGACGTCTACAGCACCTACGGTCCCACGGCGGATACCGGCGGGCTGATGAAGGACCATGCCCCCACGGTCTATCCCTGGGTGACCGAAGAGGAGCTCCTGGCCGGCGAGTCGTCGGGCGGGGCCAAGCGGGCGTTGCACGGTCGTGCCGGTGCCGTCGTCACTGAACGCCCCGACCGATGAACCCTGCCGGCACACCCCGCGCTCACCGCAGGATACTCAACCCGCTCTCGCGGAGATCTGTCCATGTCGACTGAACGCCTGACGTTCCCGGGAGCTCTGGGAGATGCCCTCGCCGCCCGCCTCGACCGACCGGCCACGGCACCTCGAGCCACCGCTCTCTTTGCCCATTGCTTCACGTGCTCCAAGGACTTCAAGGCCGTGCGTCGCATCAGCCAGGCGCTGATTGATGAGGGCATTGCCGTGCTGTCGTTCGATTTCACCGGGTTGGGTGAGAGCGAGGGCGACTTCGCCGACACCAATTTTTCCTCCAACGTCGACGACCTCGAAGCGGCGGCACGGTTCCTCGAGGAAGGCGTCGGCGCGCCGTCCCTGCTCATTGGTCATAGCCTGGGTGGCGCCGCCGCACTGGCGGTGGCCCACCGTCTCGATTCGGTCCGTGCGGTGGCCTCCATCGCCGCCCCGAGCGATCCCGCCCACCTGGTGTCCACGCTGGAGCGCGCCGCCCCGGCGTTGGGGACCAGCGACGAGGCGGAGGTGACCCTGGCCGGAAGGTCGTTCACCATCAGGCGACAACTGTTGGAGGACCTCGAAGCCCAGCGGCTCACGACGCTGGTGCGCGACCTGGGCCGTCCGCTGATGATCTTTCATTCCCCAGTCGATGCCATCGTGGGCATCGAACACGCCGCGGCTCTGTATCAGGCGGCAAGGCATCCCAAGAGCTTTGTCTCACTGGATACCGCTGATCACCTGCTCCTGAACGATCCGGCGGACGCGGCCCTGGTCGGTTCCGTGATGGCTGCCTGGGCCGGACGGTATCTCCCCGAGGTCCCCGGACATGGCGATCAGGAGGGTACCGTGGTGGTCGAAACGGGTGCCTCCGGGTACTTCACCGACATCCATGCTGGCCACCATCACCTGGCGGCGGACGAGCCGAGGTCGGTGGGAGGCAGCGACCGCGGACCGACCCCCTACGACCTCCTCCTCAGCGCGCTCGGCGCCTGTACCACCATGACGCTTCGCATGTACGCCGACCGAAAGGGCTGGCCGCTCGAGGGCGTCCGGGCCAGGCTCCGGCACGAGAAGATCCACGCCACTGACTGCGCTGACTGTGAGACGACCGCTGGGTTCATTGACCGGATCGAACGCGATCTGGAGTTGACCGGGCCGCTCGATGACGGTCAACGACGCCGGTTGCTAGACATCGCGGACAAGTGCCCGGTGCACAAGACGCTGTCGTCGGAGACTGTGGTGGCGACCCGGGAAGTGACCACCGTTCAGGACGACGAGTCGTAGCGAAGCGCACCGGGACCGCCCGCTGAATCCTTCCTCGCTGCGGACCCGTACGGCCCGGTCGCATCCCCTCACCCGACAGGAGGTCGTCATGTTCGGTCCCGTGCGTCGCTTTGGCTGGGCCCTGTTCGCTCCAGCCTTGTTCCTGCTGCCCTCCGCCGCCAGCGCCCAGTCGGACGCTGACCGGGCGGGTGTCGAGGCTGCCGTCCTCGACTACGTCGAGGGGATCTACCTGGTCCAGCCCGAGCGGATCGAACGCAGCGTCCACAAGGACTTGCGGAAGGTCGGTTATTGGCGGCAGGACAGTGCGTCGGACTACCAGGAAGCTCCGATGACCTATCAGCAGTTGTACGACCTTGCGGCTCGCTGGAATGCCAATGGTCAGGTCGATCCCGAGACGGCGCCCAAAGACATCGTCGTGTTCGACGTACTCGACAAGACCGCCGCAGCCAAGCTGACCGCGGCCTGGGGTGTCGACTACTTCCAACTCGGCAAGTACGATGGCACATGGATGATCGTCAACGTGCTGTGGCAGAGCGTCGACTAGACGGCCCGGCAGGTGTTCGCTTCGGGGTGAGCCGGAGGGAGAACCAGGGGATAGTGGCGGCCGGCTGGGAGCGGGGCTACCTTCGGGACTCGTCCTTCCCCAGACACAGCGCACGCCGATGCCTCACGACTCCGGTCCCGAACCGCCCGAGTGGCAGCAACCCGACCTCATCCCGCTCGAGGACTATCGGGAATACCCCGTGGCCGACATGCGAACCCGGGCGCTGGAGTTCTATCAGGAGCTGAATCGTCGCCGTACGGTCCGGGAGTTTTCGTCCCGGGAGGTTCCCCGCGACGTCCTGGAACACTGTCTCCTGGCCGCCGGGACCGCACCATCGGGCGCCCACCGGCAACCCTGGCGTTTCGTGGTGGTGTCTGACCCCGGACTCAAGAAGCGCATTCGCGAGGCCGCCGAACTCGAGGAACAGGAGTTTTACGAAAGTCGGGCGCCCGAAGAATGGCTCGAAGCCTTGGCGCCCCTGGGGACCGATGCTCGGAAACCGTTCCTCGAGACTGCGCCGTGCCTGATCGCCATATTCGCCGAACGATTCGGTCTCAGGCACGACGGCTTTCATGTGCAGAACTACTATGTCAGCGAGTCCGTCGGAATCGCCACGGGCATGCTGATTGCCGCACTCCATCGTGCCGGCCTCGCCACCTTGACGCATACGCCCAGTCCCATGGGGTTTCTCAACGAACTTCTGGACCGGCCCAAGAACGAACGCCCCTTTCTCCTTCTGGTCGTGGGGTTCCCCGACCCGGAGGCGAAGGTCCCCAACCTCACACGAAAGCCGCTCGACGCCATCGCCGACTTTCGCTGACCCGTTCCCGAACCCCACAGGCGGACATGAGCACCATCACGCTGACGACATCACACGGCGACATCCTCATCGAATTGCATGCCAACGAGGCCCCGGTCACGGTGGAGAACTTCCTGGCCTACGTCGACGCGGGTCACTTCGACGGCACCATCTTCCATCGGGTCATCCCCGGCTTCATGGTCCAGGGTGGCGGGTTCGAGGCCAACATGAACCAGAAGGCGACGCGCGACCCCATCAAGAACGAGGCGGACAACGGGCTCAAGAACAAGCGAGGAACGTTGTCGATGGCCCGGACATCGGACGTCAACAGTGCCACCAGCCAGTTCTTCATCAACCTCACGGACAACGTGTTCCTGGATCATGGATCCAGGGACTTCGGCTATGCCGTGTTCGCCAGTGTGGTGGACGGGATGGACGTGGTGGACGCCATCGCGGGCGTCGCCACGGGGAACCACGGTGGGCATTCAGACGTCCCGGTCGAACCGGTGAGAATCGAGAAGGCCGTCAGGGCCTGAGGTCGGTCTCGCCGAATACCTGCTGCATGATGCGTCTGGCCTGGGGGGGCATCCCGGTGATTTCCACCTCCAGGCCCGCCAGCCGAGCCTCGTTGCTTACCGTCTTCATCGCCAACGCGCCGGTATAATCGATTCGTCCCAGGCTCGACATGTCGAGGAGCAGCCTGCTGGCGTTTGGGTGGGCCGCCAGTTGGTTCAGAAGCGCCTCTTCCAGGCCGGGCGCGGAGGCGAAGAACAGGACCCCCATCGGCTCCAGGCGAAGGGTCCCATTCTCCGCGCTGGAGCGGACATCGACGTGCAGCTCGCGCCATACGTGAACCATGGTGGCGGCGCCGATCCCCAGAATCACCGCATACTCCACGTGGGGCGCCAGCCACAGGGTGGCGATGGCCGTGGTCCACGCGACGAAAGCCTGCGGCCGTGATTTCGCCACCAGGCGAACCATGCGCGGGATGGCGATCAGCTGAAGGACCGCGGCGATGACGATGGCCCCGAGGATGGCGCGGGGTAGCGGGGCCAGGATGCCGGCGAACGGAAGAAACAGCAGCAACGTCAGGCCGGTGATTGCTCCGGCCCACTGAGAACGCGCGCCCGCCAGCCGGCTCACCGATGTCCGGGAGAACGATCCGCCAACCGGAAAGCCACCCGACAACCCCGAGGCCAGGTTGGCGACCCCCTGTGAGACGAACTCCCGGCTGGGATTCCAACGCTCGCGATCCTGGGCTGCAAAGGTCCGTGCGATCGCTGCCGGTTCGGCGAAGCCGACCAGCGCGATGATGGCCGCCGGGATGAGGAGGCCGCCGACGGCGGTCCAGGGAACGTCGAGCGAGATCGGCGGCAGGCCCGCGGGCAAGCTGCCGACCACCGTGCCGCCGTACCCGGTGATCACGCTGTATCCCATGCCAAGGAGTACCGCCACGAGCACGCCGGGAAACAGACGGTGCAGCCGCCGGCCTCCCAGAATGGCCAGGACCGTGAACGCCGCCAGCGCGACGGCCGTCGGCTCCCACTCCCCCGGGTGGGCCAGCGCCCAGACGGCTCGACCGAGGAGCGTCCCGTCCGGCGGTTGGGCGCCGAGCGCGGTGGGGAGTTGCGAGGAGATGATGAGAATCGCGGCGGCGGTGGTGAAGCCGACGAGTACCGGTTCCGACATGAGGTACGACAGCCAGCCCGCCTTCATGAAGCCCAGGGCCACCCGGATGACTCCGACCAGTATGGCCAACAGGGCGGCCAGGGCGACATACTCGGAACTGAGCGGGGCGGCCATCGTTCCCAGGGCCCCGAAGGTCAGCAAACTGGTAATGGCGACCGGACCTGTTTGCAGGTACCGGGAGGAGGCGACGGCCGCGGCGATCAGGGCAGGAAGGGCAGCAGCATACAGCCCGTGCTGGGCCGGCATGCCCGCCAGGTCGGCATAGGCCACCGCCTGGGGAATCAGGACGGCGGCGACGCTCAGGCCTGCGACGAGGTCCCCGGCTGTGATGCGCACCCACGGTCTCCGCATTGAAGTGTTCGGAATGTAACGCTACCGGCCAAGCACCGAGGCCGGTGCCCGGGTCTCTCCTGCCGCCCTGGCACCGGCCTCGTTCCCGCGTGGGAGCGGTGGCGCTAGATCTGCCCCCGCGTGACGTAGGAGAACTGGGGCTGGATCGAATCCTCGTGCATCGTGTTGGTGACACTGCTGCCCGGAACTGGCCCGGATGGACCGTAGATGGGTCCGGATCCGCTGTTCTCGAACACGTGGTAGTACCCGACGGTGATCTCGAGATGCCGGGTCGGACGGATCCCCACGCCGAAGGTGGCGTGGTGCTGGACCACGGCCGGCGCCGGCACGTTGATCATGGACCATTCATCGGGAATCGGGTTCTGGGAGTAGTTGTAGCCGCCGTACAGCGCGAACAGGGACGAGGCATCGAACTTGAGTCCCGTGGCGATGGAGTAGATGTTCTGCCACGCGAAGCCCGAGACGGATCCGTCAGCATTGAAGGGGCTCGATCCCTGCAGTTCGAAGCCGGGGGTACTCTCGTAGAAGTAGTACTTGAAGTCCCCGGTGAGGAGCAGTGACGGAAGAGCCTGCACGCCGATGCCGGCTCCGGCGATGGCAGGGGCGTTCAACTTGAACTTGATGGTCCGCGGTTCGCCGAAGTTGGCCAGGTTGGGATTGGCGTGCGTGGAGTTCCATTCGAAGGAGCTGAACCACTGCTCGCTCGCGTAGGAAGCGCCCAGGGCGATCATGTCGTTGACGTTGTAGAGCAATCCGAGCTGGAAGCCATACCCGAAGGCGCCGTCCGCCGCGCCGGCCTGTGGGAAGTAGGCGGTGCCACTCCCGGAGTCGAAGTCCGGTGCCGCGACAGGAGCCGGGATGATGGCGAGCTGTGCCCAGTCGATATTGACTGCGGCGCCCAGCCACAGTTTCTCCGTCGCCTCCCAGGCCACCGACGGCGTCACCTTGAGCAGCGAGTAGTTGCTGTAGACCTGCCCGAAGCCGTTGGGTTGCGGAAACAGAATGGGGTTGGTGCCGTTGGGTGGATTCTGCTCGGCTGGGTAGTCAACGCCGAAGCCGCCGATCCCCAGGCCGCCCAATCCGAGCACGACGCGTTCGCTCGACAACTTGTAGGTGGCGCCGAAGGCCGGAATCGGGACCCAGTCACTCACGCTGGTCGTGGAGCCACTGAACGGGCCGGCGCTGCTGGCCACGCTGCGGTCGGCCTTGAAGGCTTCCATGCTGAATTCCATGCGCGTCCCGTCGAAGGCCATCAGGCCAGCGGGATTCAGGGCAAACGTCCCCAGCAGACTGGCGGGTGCGGCAATGCCCGCGCCGCCCATCGCGGCGTTGATGGCTCCCACGCCGTGCAGGAAGTGGCCATCCGTGGCCTCGGCCGTGGGCGCGCTCGCCAGCAGCAGCAGGCCGACGAGGCCCATGCCTGACAAATGACGACGGATCATGTTTCCTCCTTGGATTGTATCCATGCGGTGGCCTGGGCCACGTTTAGTACAAGCTTTCCTCGACCTTGTCCCGTACCTCGTTTTCGATGGACCCCGGCATCCGCATGTTGGCGGCGAATTTCATCTTGCCGGCGTCTTCGAAGTACATCTTCATGCGGAACATGCTGTCGACCATGTAGATGGTGATCTCCTCTCCCGTGCGCGTCAGAAGAATCGCGAAGGGGAAGGCTGCGGCGTGGTCGAGACCGGGGCACGTCAGATCGGAGCGCGAGTCGTCGTTGCCCGCCCCCACGATGGCAAAGGCGCGGCTCTCGATCGGCGCGCCGGTGATCCCGATGAGGGCGACGTTGCGATCTGCGTAGTCGAGCAGGAAGACAGGCCGCGTCTCCCACTTGCGATCTCCGCCCTTGGCTGTGAGGGCTTCATAGAGGGCGGTGGCCACCTCCAGCAGGCCGTTGTCGCCTTGAAGCTTCACCGAGGCGATCTTCTCGATCTTGTCTTCGAACGGACCACCGGCCACGACACCCATCGTCTTGCTGATGAGACCCCGATCACGCATCTGGCCGTACTGGCGGTTGGCGAGATGATCCTTGAACACCCCTCCGCGGCGTATGAGCGTTCGATGAAGGCCGTTGGAGAGGCCTTCAGAGGGCTGTCACGGCGCCACAATCCGCGCTATCATGACGGGGAGGACAGACGCACGAGCCCGACACGAATTGGGCAACCAGTTTCGGGGGAACGCGCATGTGCGATCGGGATCCGGGTATACGGATGGTTCTGGCGACTGCGGTCGCGCTCATGGCTGCGGTGACGTTTGCCGCGCCAACCGTTGCCGCGGCCCAGGGTCAGGCAGGCGCTCACCAGTGGCGATTCCAATCCCGGGCCCACGTCGACCTGTGGTTCCATGGGCTGGCCGTCGTCGGCTACGAGGGGTTTGGTCTCCTGCCGCTCTACGACCCGGGGTACGCCGATGCCGTGCGCTCCCTGAAGGAGACCCGCGGCGTCGCACCAACCCCGCTGGACGTCGCCGCTCCCCGGCTCCTGGAGGCGTTCGACCGGGACAGTCTTTTCGAAGTGCTACACTTCGTCCCTCTCTACTTCGAACATGGGACCGTCGAAAGCGTCCTTGGCGCACTTGACGCCGTGGCCCTGGGGCAGGAGCCTCAGGCGCTCGGCGCGGAGATCGTCGTGGCCGTGATCACGGGAGATGCACGCCGGCAGGTGTTGGGAGAATTCGTGGCGGCCCTACGTGCCGAGTGGAGCCTGTTCTTCGAGGCCGTGTGGCAGGAGCAGACGGATGCCCGTCAGGTGCGACTCGAGGAGGCGCAACGGTTCTGGGGCGCTGTGCTGGAGCCGTCGCTGGCACCGTTCCTTGCGCGACGTGGGCTGGGTGGTGGCGCAGTGTACGCATCCGCCGCTCTCGGTGCGGAAGGCCGGGTCTTCGCCGGTGCGCCGGGCAATCAACTGGACAATCGGGCGGCGGGAGCCCTTCCGCCGCCTCCGGTGAGTGACGATGTCATGGCGTTCGCGCTGGTTCGGGAGGTGTGCTTTCCGCTCGTGAGCCAGGTGGTGGCTCGCTCCCGCGCCGGCCACTGGGATCGCGTCGTGGCGGAACGGATGAGCAGCATCGGCGCGGTGCGTTGCGGCGCCGCCTTGCTGGATCGCCATGTCCCCGACCAGGCCACGCCGTATCGCATGGCGTTCCTGCGGGCCGCGGATGTACCGGAGGCCTCGCCCGAGGATTTTGCTGCGGTCTTCCCGTTGGACCCGAGTGTCGAGCAGGGAATCGAAGACGCGCTCGATCTCGATGCCTGACGCGGGCGGCCGTGCCGGAAGGCCGGGTGCGGCCCCGGTGAACTCGAGCGCCGTGCTTTGTGAGGAGGGTGCATAACACCGTGACGGAGTCCACTGCCTCTACCGTCGCCCAATGGGCCAAGGCCATCGACCACACGCGGTGTATCGGGTGTCACGCATGCAGCACCGCCTGCAAGTCCGAGAACGACGTCCCGCTCTCCGTGAACCGTACCTATGTGAAGTACGTCGATGTCGGCGCCTTTCCCCAGGCGCGGCGGGCCTTCCAGGTCACTCGCTGCAATCAATGCGCCGACCCTCCCTGTGTGGCGGCCTGTCCCACCGCGGCGATGTATCAGCGGGACGACGGGATCGTCGATTTTGACAAGGCGGCCTGTATTGGATGCAAGGCCTGCATCGCCGCGTGCCCCTACGACGCCATCTTCATCAATCCGGACGACCATTCCGCCGAGAAGTGCAACTTCTGCGCTCATCGCATCGACATGGGATTGGAACCGGCTTGTGTCGTGGTGTGCCCGACCCAGGCCATCGTGGTCGGCGATCTCCAGGATCCCACGGCACGGGTTACCCAGTTGGCCCAACGTGAAGCCGTCGCCGTCCGCAGGCCTGAAAAGGAGACCCGGCCCAAGCTGTTCTACCTCGGCGCCCATCACGCCACGCTCGACCCCATCGCGGCCACCCGTCCGGACGGCGGTCTCTTCATGTGGAGTGAGCAGGCCACCGGACCGCATTCGGTCGTGTCCGGCCACCCGGGGGCGACGACCAGTTCCGCTGCTGCGATCTTGTCTTACGACGTGCCGCACAAGGCGCCGTGGGACTGGCGTGTCAGTCTGTACACCTGGACCAAGGGCATCGCCGCGGGAGCCTACCTGGTCCCACTGCTGCTCGTGGTGCTCGGCGTGCTGGATCCTGCCAGTGCCTTGTGGCACTATGGCGCGCCGGTCATGGGCGGCGCCTTCCTGGGGTTGACCGGCCTGCTCCTCATCTGGGATCTGGAACACCCCGGCCGCTTCTGGTACATCTTCGCCCGCCCCCAGCTACGGAGTTGGCTCGTTCGTGGCGGATTCATCATCGGGGGCTACTCGGTTGTGCTTGCCGGGCACTTTGCCGCGGTCCTGGCAGGTGTCGATGGTGCGCTCATGTGGCTGGCCTTCGCAGGCGTGCCACTGGCAGCTCTCACCGCGATCTATACGGCCTACCTGTTTGCCCAGGCCAAGGGACGGGACTTGTGGCAGAACCCGCTCCTGCCCCCTCAGTTGCTGGTGCAGACCATCCTGGTCGGGGCCGCGGCGTTCTTGCCCCTGGCGGCTGTATGGGAACCATCCGTCGCGCCGGTGTTGCTCCGTCTCGTGGCCGGTGGCGCCAGTCTGTATCTCCTGCTGGTCCTGGGCGAGATGACGTTGGCTCACCCGACCGCGCATGCCAAGCTGGCCGCCTGGGAGATGACCTCCGGGCGTTACCGTCACTATTTCTGGGCCGGGATGGTGCTGCTTGCGGCGGCCGTCACCGCCCCCTGGCTCGGGATCACCGCCGCGCCACTGGCTCTGGCCGGGGTCCTGGCGCACGAGCACGCCTACGTGCAGGCGGGGCAAGCCGTCCCGCTGGCATGAGGAAACGACCATGACGTCGAACGAACTGAACGAGCGGGTCACCGCTGCCCGGGACCAGGTAGAACGACGAGGGGAGACGTTCTACCCGGGTCCCAGCCGGATCCACCTCGCCGCGTTCCCGCCAAAGGAGCGCTGGGATGATTGGGTCGAGCTGGACTCGAAGGCATGGCCCGAGGCCAGCGAGCGGCGTTATACCCTGATCCCCACGACCTGCTTCAACTGCGAGTCCGCGTGCGGCCTGCTGGCGTACGTAGACCGCGACACGCTCGGGGTTCGGAAGTTCGAGGGGAATCCGGAGCATCCCGGGTCCCGGGGGCGCAATTGTGCCAAGGGACCGGCGACCCTGAACCAGATTACCGATCCCGACCGTATCCTGGCGCCGCTCAAGCGCGCCGGGGCTCGCGGGGAAGGCCGGTGGGTCGAAGTGGGATGGGATGAAGCCCTGGACGACATCGCGGGCCGCATCCGGAAGGCCATCCAGGAGAAGCGTCACAACGAGATCATGTATCACGTGGGGCGCCCTGGCGAGGACGGCTACACCGAACGCATCATGGCGGCCTGGGGTGTGGACGGGCACAACTCGCACACCAACGTGTGTTCCTCCAACGCAAGAGCCGGCTACCAGTACTGGAGTGGTATCGACCGTCCCAGTCCGGATTTCGCCAACGCCCGGGTGATCCTGTTGGTGTCGGCGCACCTCGAGACCGGCCACTACTTCAACCCCCATGCCCAGCGCATCATGGAGGGGAAACAGGACGGCGCCAAACTGGTGGTGTTCGATACCCGGCTGTCCAACACCGCCACCCACGCCGACCACTGGGTATCGCCCCATCCCGGGTCGGAGGCCGCGGTCTTTCTTGCCATCGCCAACGACCTGATTCAGCACGACCGCTACGACCGGGATTTCGTCCGTCGCTGGTGGAACTGGTCCGAGTACCTCGAGGCGGAATACCCGGACCGGGCGGCGACGTTCGAGACGTTCGAGGAGGTTCTCAAGGAACTCTACGCCGATTACACCTTCGCGTTCGCGGCGCAGGAGTCCGGCGTGGACGAAGAGACGCTGAGAGACATCTCCCGACTGGTCGCGTCCGCGGGGACCCGGCTGGCCACGCATAACTGGCGCAGTGCCGCGGCCGGCAACGAAGGTGGATGGCAGGTCAGCCGCACGCTCTTTCTGCTGAATGCGTTGCTGGGAGCCATCGCCACCGAGGGCGGCACCACTCCCAACGCCTGGAACAAGTTCGTTCCCAAGCCCATTCACCTGCCGCCACACCCCAATGTCTGGAATCCGTTGACTTGGCCGGGAGAGTATCCACTGGCCATGAACGAGTTGTCCTTCCTGCTGCCGCATTTTCTGAAGGAGGGTCGCGGCCGACTGGATGTCTATTTCACACGCGTCTACAACCCGGTCTGGACCAATCCGGATGGGTTTTCGTGGATCGAGGTTCTGTCGGACGAGTCCCTCATCGGGATGCACGTCGCACTGACGCCCACCTGGAACGAGTCGGCCTACTTCGCCGACTACGTCCTTCCCATGGGGCACAGTTCCGAGCGGCACGACCTGACCTCCTACGAGACGGCCAACGGCCAGTGGATCGGCTTTCGCCAGCCGGTCCTGCGTGCCATGCGTGAGCGGCTCGGACAGCCCGTGTCGGATACCCGCGAAACCAACCCGGGCCAGGTCTGGGAGGAAAACGAGTTCTGGATCGACCTCACCTGGCGCATCGACCCCGACGGGTCATTGGGAATCCGCCAGTATGTGGAATCGAGATCCGCACCCGGAACGAAACTCGGCGTCGACGAATACTATGGCTATGCCTTCGAGCACTCGGTCCCGGGGCTGCCGGAGCGAGCCCAGGCCGAAGGCCTGACACCCCTCGAGTACATGCGGCGCTACGGTGCGTTCAGTGTCACGGCCAACGTGGATCCACCATACGAACGCGCGGTCCCCACCGAGGAACTGGAGGACCCCGCAGAGTCAGCCCATGGGAGGGTCTTCACCCGGGCTCACAAGCCGCCCAATCCCAACATTGCCCCGCAGGCCGCGCCAGAGGGAGATGCCGAGGGCCGGCGCCCGGTCGGCGTCAATGTGGACGGGACGGTCCTGCGCGGCTTCCCCACTCCCAGCGGACGGCTGGAGTTCTACTCTACCACGCTCGCCCAATGGGGCTGGCCCGAGTTTGCGCTTCCGACGTACATCAAGAGCCATGTCCACCCCGACCGGTTGGCCGACGACCAGGTCGTCCTGATTTCGACGTTCCGCCTGCCGGTGCACATCCACACCCGGAGTGCCAACGCCAAGTGGCTCACGGAAATCGCCCACACCAATCCCCTGTGGCTGCACCCGGACGACGCGGGACCGCTCGGTGTCGGGACGGGCGATCTGATGCGTGTCGAGACGGAGATCGGCCATTTCGTCGTCAAGGCCTGGGTGACGGACGGCATCCGCCCCGGGGTGGTGGCCTGCAGCCATCACATGGGCCGCTGGAAACTCTCGGCGGAAGCCCATGGGACCATCACCGCCACGGCCGACCTGAATCATCAGGGGCACGATTGGCGCCTGCGCCGCTCCAGCGGATCCACCAGGCCCGGCGCCGGAAGCGCAGAGGCCGCCCGGATCTGGTGGACCGACGTCGGTGTCCATCAAAACCTGACGTTCCCCGTGCATCCCGACCCGGTGACCGGACAACACTGTTGGCACCAGGCGGTGCGTGTTCGCAGGGCCCTTCCCAGCGATTGCCACGGCGACGTCTCGGTCGATAGCGCCAAGGCCGGGGCCGTTTACCGTGCCTGGCTGCAGAGGACCCGGTCGGCGCAAGAGCACTCTCCGGACGGGACCCGGAGACCGTTCTGGCTCATCCGCCCGCTCAAGCCTCCCAAGGAGGTGTTCCGGCTACCGGGGACCCCGGCTACCCGGGCAGGCTCGGAATAGTCGATGGAGTTGTTCAGGGCCCTGGGCGCCCTGGCCGAGCGGCCTGATGCCGCGACGACCAGGCTGGCGGAAATCCTCGGCCTCGATCGGGCGCCGACGGCGGAGGAACACACGGCCCTGTTCCACCTGGAACTGTCCCCGTATGCCTCGGTCTATCTCAATCCCGAAGGCATGCTTGGTGGGGAAGCGCGCGACCGCGTGGCCGGCTTCTGGCGCGCGGTGGGCCAGGATCCGCCGGGGGAGACGGATCATGTCGCGGTCCTCATGGCCACCTATGCCAGCCTGGCGGACCTGGAGCAGGCAGAGCAGCAGGAGCGCCAACAGGCCGCCTTCAGCCGCATGCGATCCGCGTTTCTGTGGGAACACCTCCTCAGTTGGCTTCCGCCGTTTCTCGATGCCGTTCAGGCCGTCGGCCCCGCACCGTACCGCCAATGGGGCCGGCTGGTGGATGAGGCCCTCGAGACCGAGGCCCGTCGCACCACGCCTCCGGATAGTCTCTCCATGCACCTGAAACAGCACCTGCCTCTCGCCTCGTCTGATGAGGATACCGACGCGTTGCTGGCCGGTCTTCTGGCTCCGGTTCGGAGCGGTCTCGTGCTGACGGGCTCGGATCTGGTTCGGGCCGCGCGGGACACCGGGCTGGCTCGCCGGGCCGGCGAGCGCCGGTTCGTCCTGCGAGCCTTCCTGGAGCAGGATCCGTCGCGTGTCTGGCCCTGGTTGGCGGAGGAGGCGAACCGGTGGGCCATCCGGCACGAGGCTCGGCGGCCCTGGTTGGCCTCGATCGCAGCGGAGTGGGCCGCCCGCGCCCGCGCCACCGCCCGGTTGTTGAGCAGCCTCAGCCCATCTGGCGCCGGCCGCTGATTTCTCCAGATTGGGAGGTAGAGACGTGGCCTTGCAGATGAAGTCGCAGTGTGAGCAGTGCGGAACGGCCCTGGGCCTCCACGAAGCGGCAGCCATGTGCAGCTACGAATGCACGTTCTGCCCTGTGTGTGCCAAGGACATGTCGTTCGTCTGTCCCAATTGTGGGGGGGAATTGGTTGCGAGGCCCCGGCGTACCAGTCCCTGACTGACGTTCCCACCTGTTTCATCGTGGATCGCGAGTGAGGTGTGCCGCATGCGGGTTGTTTGTTCTGCGCTCACGCTATTGATGACCATCGGCGGCACGCTCGAGGCGCAGATTCCGTTCGATCCCTGTGTGGACAGGGAGGCGCAACCCATCCGGGGGGTGGTCGACAATACCCTCCCGTATGCCGGCGCGGCCACGGTCGCTCTCGATGGCGAGCCCGTCATCGTGTACAACAAGTCCAGCCTCAGCAGATCGTCACCGCAGGTGCGCCGGTTCATCTATCTCCACGAGTGCGGCCATCACGCGCTTCGCCACGTGTGGAAGGACGCCTCACGTCTCCGCGAGATGGAGGCCGACTGTTGGGCCATCCAGCACATGGTCGAGCAGGGGCTCGTCGAGGAGCGCAAGGTCGATGAGTTGCAGGCCGAGATCGGCGTCGCGCGTGGCATCGGAAGCCTCAAAGGCTGTATCGACGTCAAGACCGATGAGGAGTTATGGCGCCGCCGTCTGGACCTGCTTTCTCTGGCAGGCACCCATGCGTTCGATGCCATCCGGGGTGATCCCATCATCGAGGACCCCGAGCCCGGCTATTTCGAATCGACGCTCGATCTGCCTGGCATTTTCAATTGCGAGTTGACTCCCAAGGACACCTTCACGTGTGTCATCTTCGACGGCCGAGACGAAGGTTCGGCCATCGGCCACTTCGGCACCGTGCGTTCCGTCATCGAGACCTGGTTGACGGACGACTGGCTCACGTTCGAGCGGACGCGGGCCCGGCCGACCGAGTTGCGGCGTTTCGTGGCCCAGGCCATCGAGTCCGGTGCCCTGCTGACGCTGGTGATCACCAGCGAGTACGATATCCGCTTCGAGTACCAGCCGGTCCCCTAGCGCGCTCCCAGGGCAAGAAGCACCTTGAGGCCTGGACCAGACTCTCGAGGAGCGAGCGTGCCTGATGCTTCGATGACCCCCAAGGCTCCCGGTGAAGTGGTCGACCCCCGGCCCCTCGTCATTGGGGTCGCCGGAGGCAGCGGGTCGGGCAAGACGACCGTCGCACACGCCATCACTGCGCCGCTCCAACTCGACGCCGTTCTCATCGACGCCGACGCCTACTACCGGGATCAGAGCCACTTGAGCCTCGAGGAGCGCCGCCGGGTCAACTTCGATCATCCCGACGCGCTCGACATCCCGTTGTTGGCAGAACACCTGGAGCGACTGGGGGCAGGCCTCTCCATCGAGAAACCCACCTATGACTTTGCCGCCCATACGCGGACGGCCCGAACCGTCCTGGTGGAGCCTCGTGACGTGGTGCTGGTCGATGGCATTCTGTTGTTTGCGGACAGTCGGCTGCGGCCCCGTTTCGATATCAAGATCTTCGTCGATGTCGCCGCCGACGTGCGGTTCATCAGACGTTTGCGTCGCGACATGCAGGAGCGGGGACGCCAGTTGGCCGACGTGGTCGGTCAGTACTTGACGACCGTTCGCCCGATGCACCTGGAGTTCGTCGAGCCTTCCAAGCGGTACGCCGACATCATCCTGCCCGAGGGCGGGAGCAACGAGGTTGGTGTGGGGATGATCCGTGACCGCGTGGCGGCGGAGCTTCGACGTCGGAGCCAGGCCCCGGCCACGCCTTAGGCGTCGACGCCCTGTCGTTCAGGTCCTTCCGCCGGCAGCAGGAACCAGAAGCAACTGCCCGATCCGAAAATGGACTCGGCGCCAATGGTCCCTCCGTGCATTTCCACGAACTTCTTGGACAGGGCCAGGCCCAAGCCGGTCCCGCGCTGGCGGCGACTGGCGGAGCTGTCCACCTGGGTGAACTCCGTGAAGAGCCGGGACAGATCGTCATCCTTGATGCCGATGCCATCGTCGGCGACCGAGACCCAGATCGCCTCCCGATTGACGAGACGAGGGGAGCTGGTGCCCTGATCGTCGGACTGGCGGGTCGCCGGCACCGGAAGGGGCACCAGGGTCCGAACCACGGAGAGAGTGATGTGGCCCTCTTCCTGGGTGAACTTGGACGCATTCGACAGGAGATTGAACAGGATCTGGCGCACCCGGTGGCCATCCGCCACGGCCATGAACGGCTCGTCGTTCATCTGAATCTGGCACTCCTGGGCCTTGCCGGCACGAAGGCTGGCGGTGTCCGCCACCGCCCCCGTCACGGCCTGGCGCAGGTCGGTCGGCGCCAGGTCCAGCTGGGCGTGCCCTGCTTCGATCTTCGACAGGTCCAGGACGCTGTTGATGAGGGAGAGCAAGTGCCGTCCATTGCGCAGCACCGACTCGAGGAAGTCGCGCTGCTGATCGTTGAGCGGGCCGGGGTGATCCGTCAGGAGCAAGTCGGAGAACCCGATGATGGCATTGAGCGGCGTGCGTAGCTCGTGGGACATGTTGGCCAGGAACTCGCTCTTGAGGCGCGTGGCTCGTTGCAGTTCCACGTTCTTGGCGGTGAGCGCCGCTTCATTCTGCTTGAGCTCCTGCAGGACGCTGGCGCGGTCGAGTCCCAGGGCGACCAGGTCTCCAAGAGCGTCCAGCAGATTGACGTCCGCCTGCGAGAATGGTCGGCCATCGATGCGGTTGTAGGCACTGACCGTCCCGATGTTGATCCCGCCGGACCGTAGGGGGACGATGGCGCAGGATTTCAGGCGGATGGGAGAATGGGCCAGCTGATAGTCACGCAGGTCCGACTCCATGTCGGCCGACAGGACCGGCTCGTCCTCCGTGACCGACCAGCCAACCAGAGAATGGTCGGCCGGGACCAGCGAGCCGACCACGGAGGCCATCGGGCCGGAGGCGGCCACGACTTTCACGAAGCGCCCTTCCTCGACCACCATCGTGACGACCCCGGTCTCGGCCTGGAGGAGGTCCATCGCGGCATCGGCCACCTGGCCACACAACTCCAGGAACTCTCGGCCCGAAAGGAGTGAGCCGGCCAGCGAGCGCAGTGTCTCCAGTTCCTGATTGCGCAGGTCCGCACTGAACAGGGCCGCCCGCAGACCCTCGCTGCGGGCCCGAGCCAGGGTGCGGCCGCGATGCGTTGCCAGGACGGCCATGGCCGTCGTGACCACCACCAGGAACCATCCGAGCCAATGCTGACGGGCCAGCAACACGACACCGGACCAGCCGGTGATGAGCGCGAGAATGACGATGGGGACGGGACGGTACAACCGGCGCTCGACAAAGCGCTGCCATCGGGTGGACGGCCCTGGCGGGCTCACGATCCGGGAGACTCCAGGGACGTCGGCTCAGGCGGAAGCAATTCGTGGAACTCCGTCGTCCCGTCGGCCAGCATGACGCGAAGATAGGGCCGGCACAGTCCGCATTGGTCGCCACATCCCGTCTGAGCCATTACATCCTCCAGGGTCCAGGCCTGGTGACGTGCCAGGTCGCGCAGGTGCGCGAACGGCATCCCTTGACATACGCAATGGGTGATGTGGACGCCGGCCACGCGTCAGGGGTTGGTGGGGCGAATATCCAGCTCGCTCACCGTCGCCCGGGACGGCATGGACAAGAGATCCAACACGACGCGCGCCACGTCGTCCGGTTGGAGGATGCGCTCGAGATCCGGTTGCATCACGTCCTGATTCCTGATCAACGGGGTATCGACCGACCCCGGGCACACCGCCACGACCCGAATGCCGTCCCCGCGAGCCTCCAGCATCAGCGCCCTGCTGAACCCGAGGACGCCGTGCTTTGACGCGCAATAGGCCGTTCCGCCCACGAAACCATTGCGGCCGGCGAGGCTGGCGATATTGATGATCGTGCCGTGACTACGCCGCCGCATGCCAGGGAGGACCGCTCTGGTGACGAGGAACGTGCCTCTGAGATTGGTGGACATGGTGGCATCCCAATCGTCGACCGACAGGTCTTCGAGTGGGCCCATGCGCGCGATACCGGCATTGTTGACGAGGACTTCGATTGGCCCCAGGGTGCTTTGGACGGTATCCACGACAGCGGCCACGTCCGCTTCCTGCCCAACGTCGGCTGCGCCTCCGGCCGCATCGATCCCTTGCGCCTCGAGCTCCGTCAACAACAACTCGACCGTGGCCTCATGACGGGCGCACACCCCTATCCGGTAGCCTTTGCGTCCCAGGAGGAACGCCACGGCCCGGCCGATTCCTTCCGTGGCCCCAGTGACGAATGCAGTGGATGGTCCAGACATGGGCTGAAAGCTAATAGCGGAGGTCCGGAGGGTGAACGGGACCCCGCTCCCGGGGCACGGTCTGGCGCCGGAGATAGAAGGCGATCCGGTACGCCAGCTTGCGCACGACGAGCACCTCTCCCGGATCCAGCCAGCCCTGATCCTCGGCGACCATGGCCAGGCGGTGGAGCGCCTGGATGCGGTGCCGGGAGGCGGCGGGCCGTTCGGCGTGGAGGGCGTTCTGCACCGATCGCAGCGCCCGTGCCAGGCCGTGGGTGGGGCGGCGGGCCAGGCGCGTGGCCAAGCGGTCCAGTTCGCCCGTCAGGGCTTCCACGTAGGCGTGAAGCGCCTCCTCGCAACCCAGCCACATGCCGCCAGCATGTCGTGGCGGGCGCCTGTATCCCGTACCACAACGGCGCCGCCGGGTCCGAAAACATGGCCTCGCAGAGGGAGGCGGCACGTCATTTGACATCTTCCGCGTCTGCCTCCAAGATCCAGATCTCAACATCTGAAGGAGGTGGGACCGCGATGAAGGTCTACGATACCACACATATCCGGAACGTTGCCTTCGTCGGACACGGTGGCAGCGGCAAGACGACTCTGGTCGATGCCCTTGCCTTCGTGTCCGGCTCCAGCCGCAGGCACGGCACAATCACTGACGGCACGACCCTGACGGACTACTCCCAGGATGAAATCGAACGGCAACACTCCATCGGATTGGGGATGGGGTTCGCCGAGTGGATGGACACCAAGATCAACATGATCGACACGCCCGGTTACCTCGACTTCTTTGGCGAGGCGGTTACCGGATTGCATGCGGCCGACGCCGCCGTCGTGGTGCTCAGTGGCACCGGCGGTGTGGAAGTCGGCACGGAGAAGGTGTGGGAGATGTGTGACCGGCTGCATCTTCCGCGGATGCTGTTCGTGTCGCTGATGGACAAGGAGCATGCGGACTTCGAGCGAGTCTTCGCCGACGTGAAGGAGCATCTCTCGCCCAAGGTGTTGCCGGTCGAGATTCCCGTCGGAGACGGCCATGACTTCCATGGCATCATCAATCTGTTTTCGGGCAAAGCGCACATGTACAAGGCCGGCACACCGACCGGCGAGTACGACGAGGTGGATGTCCCCGACGAATATGCCGAACGATTTCGTGCCTACAGCGAACAGCTGACCGAGACCGTGGCTTCGACGGATGACACGCTCATCGAACGGTATCTCGAAGGGGAATCGATTTCCCGGGCCGAAGTGATCACGACCATGAAGCGGGCTATGCTCGCCGGCGAGATCGTGCCACTCTTCGTTGGCAGCGGGGAACTCACCTTCGGCATGCGGGCGCTGTTGGCCAAGATGGTGGAACTGTTGCCTTCTCCCGACGAGGTGGAGACCCCCTCGGACGCCCCGCTTGTCGGACGTGTCTTCAAGACGGTGTCCGAGCCGCATGTCGGCGACGTGAGCCTGTTCCGGGTCTATCAGGGCACGATCAAGAACGGCGATGCGGTGTTTAACGCCGAACACGAGGTGGTGGAAAAGCTGAACCATCTGTCGGTGCAGCAGGGTCGTGACCGGCACGAGGTGGCCGAATTGGCGCGCGGAGACATCGGGTCCGTCGCCAAGCTGAAGGACACCCATACCAACGACACCTTCTGTAGCCAGGCGACACCGGTGCATCTCGACCCGATCCCGTTTCCCGAACCCGTCGCAACCTCAGCTGTCCGGGTCAAGGCCCGGGGCGAGGAGGACAAGCTGGCGGCAGGGCTCCACAAGTTGCACGAGGAGGATCCCACGTTCCACTTCGAGTACAACTCGGAATTGGGGCAGACCTTGATCCACGGAATGGGGGAGCGGCACTTCGAGATCCTGCTGAAACGCCTCGAAGGGAAATTCGGGGTCGCGGCCGAACTCCTGCGCCCCAAGATCGCCTATCGGGAGACCTTGCGAGGACGGGCCGAGGGGCAGGGCAAGCACAAGAAACAGTCGGGAGGGCGGGGCCAGTTCGGTGACTGCTGGATTCGCCTGGCGCCGCGATCGCGAGGAGAGGGCTACGAGTTCCAGAACAAGATCGTCGGCGGCGTCATCCCCAGTAAGTATGTCCCCGCGGTCGACAAGGGCGTCCGGGAAGCCGCGGCGCGCGGTGTCGTCGCCGGATATCCGATGGTCGATTTCGCCGCCGAATGTTTCGACGGGTCCCACCATTCCGTCGACTCGAACGAGATGTCGTTCAAGATGGCGGGCATTCTGGCGTTTCGTAACGTCGCGCCTCAGGCCAGGCCCGCCCTTCTCGAGCCCCTCGACGATGTCGAAGTCTGGACACCGGAAGACACCCTCGGCGACGTGATGGGGGACCTGAGCGGGCGCCGGGGCCAGATCCTCGGCACGGAGCAGGACGGACGGCTGACCAAGATCACCGCCATCGTGCCGCAATCCGAACTCTATAAGTACTCCACCACGTTGCACTCCATGACCCACGGACGCGGGACGTTCCACCGCAAGTTCCACGGGTACGTGGAAGCGCCACCCGAGGTCGCCGCCAAGGTGGCCGAGGACACCAAAGCGGAGCGGACTCCCGCCGGCGCCACCTAGGAGACAATCCACGCCGCGGGAGCCTCATGTGTCTGAAGAGGTTCCCGCGGCCATCCCGACCCTTCCATGCCTCGATCCGCTTGCCCCCGGTAATTCCGACTAATAGATTCCGATATCAAAACTAGTTGATAATCAATCTCATTTACGGGATCGACACTACCTCTATGCCTGGTGCAGTTCTGAGCCTCATCGGGACCCCCCCGCTCTTGGGTGTCCGCAGTCGCCCACGACGGATAGGACGCCGCACCCTGCCGGCCCTGGCGATAGCGCTCGCCGCTCTGGCCGGCCTCGGTGTGCCACGAGCCGCCGCACAGGAATCCGACAGCATCAGGATCGAGACCCTGGAACGTCAGGTGGCGGGCCTCCAGGCCCAGCTGGACTCGCTGCGCGGGGCAGCGCCCGACGCCGAGCGGCTGGACGAGCTGAGGCGTCAGATCGACGCCATCAGCCGGCAGATCGAATCACTACAACTGGGACAGGACGTCGTGGAGGCGCGCGATGGCCGGTTCGGGCTCGGGCCTGCCGCCTCGAAGGTGTATCAGGTGGAGCGTGGAGTCTCGATCGGTGGATATGGCGAGATGCTGTATCGCAACTACTCGAAGACACGACAGGACGGCAGCGCGTCCGGGGAGAAAGACCAACTCGACTTCCTGCGCGGCGTGTTCTACGTCGGCTACAAGTTCAACGACAGGATCCTCTTCAATTCGGAGATCGAACTGGAGCACGCCGCCACTAGCAACAGCGGCTCGGTATCCCTGGAGTTCGCCTATCTGGACTTCTTCTTCACGTCGTGGCTGGGGGCCCGGGGCGGCTTGGTACTGATTCCCATGGGTTTTCTCAACGAACTTCACGAGCCTCCCATCTACCTTGGCACCGAGCGTCCAGAAACCGAGCGCCTCATCATTCCGACGACATGGCGAGAGAATGGGGTCGGGGTGTTCGGAGAAACCGGAGGCTTCGCCTTCCGGGGGTTTGTCGTCAATTCGTTCGATGCCGTGGGAGGCGGCACGTCCAACGCCAAGGGCTTCAATGCCGAGGGCCTGCGCGACGGTCGCCAGAAAGGCTCCAAGGCGGTCATCGAGAACGTGGCCGGGGTGGCTCGGCTGGACTACGTGGGGCAGCGTGGTGCGACGATCGGGCTGTCGGCATTCTACGGGAATACCGGACAGGGGAATACCGATCCGGCCGGTCAGGTCATCGCCGCACCGACCTTCATCGGCGAAGTACACGCGGAGTACCGCTCACGGGGGTGGTGGCTTCGCGGCCTGTACACCTTGTCCACCGTTGGAGACGTCCCCCAGCTCAACGCGGCCCGGAACCTCACCGGTGCGGAGTCCATCGGTGAGCGTCTCACCGGGTGGTATCTCGAGGCCGGTTACGATGTGTTGCGATCCGTGGCGACGACTCACCAGCTGATTCCCTACCTGCGCTACGAACAGCTCAATACGCAGGACCAGGTGCCGGCAGGGTTCAGCGCCAATCCCGCGAACGACCAGACCATCACGACGGTGGGCGCCATGTGGAAGCCCATCGCCAACATTTCCGTCAAGGCGGACTACCAGATCCGGACCAACGGCGCTCGGACCGGTGTCGATCGGCTCAACCTCAACCTCGGGTACCTGTTTTGAGGCTGTGGTATGCGATGGTGCTGACCGCCACCGTGACCGGCGCGGCCTGGGGACAGGGGGTGGTCACCCAGGAGGAGGCCTTGGCGCAGGCGGTGCCGGGGGCTATCTGGGATCGCCGGACGGCCTACCTGTCGGAGCAGGACCTGGTGGCCATTGCCGGTCTGGCACATCCAACGGCCGCGCACGATCGGCCGGTCGTCAGTTACTACCTGGCCTGCCAGAACGGTATCGCCAGTCATGTGGCCTATTTCGAGGCCCATCCGGTACGCACGCTCCCGGAAGTCTTGATGGTCGTCGTCGGGCCCGATGGCCGGGTGGAGCGGGTCGCCGTCCTGAAGTTCTCGGAGCCACCGGAGTATAGGGCCCCGGAAGGCTGGCTTCGACAGTTCGTGGATCACGGTCTGGATGACGCACTATCCCTGAAGCAGGACATCGATGGCATGACCGGGGCGACGCTCACCGCCAACGCGGTGACGGACGCCGTGCGGAGGCTCCTTGCACTCCACGCTCACCTCGATCCCTTCGAGACAGGCGCGGGCGGGGCCGCACCGTGAGCCGGTTCGAGCGCTGGAACCTGTGGGTGACCTCGGCACTCGTCGTGATTACGGGGATTGGCCTCTTCGGCGTCAAGTACCTCATGACCCCAGTCGAGCCATGGGCGGTCATCAACCACCCGGTCCAACCGTGGTTGCTCAAGACCCACATCCTCGTCGCGCCATTCATGGTCTTTGCGGTCGGCAGCATCACCCTGCGCCATGTGTGGCAACACTATCGCAGCGGACAGCCGCAGGGCCGCACCAGCGGGATAGCCACCGCGCTCGTGGTGGTCCCCATGATCGTGACGGGGTACCTGATCCAGGTCGTCACGTCTGTCGGATGGTTGCAGGCGATGGTGGTCGTCCACCTCGTCACCGGGACGGTGTACGCCCTGGCGTTGAGCCTTCACCAGGCGGCGAATCGGTCCAGGGGGCCCTCGGATGTCCGGCCCGAGCCTCCGCGCCCTGCTCGGCGCCCGCGCCGAGACAGCCCCCGGCGCGGCCGAGCCCCCGATCGACCTCACGCCACGCCCTAGAACGTCCTAGTCGGCGGGATCCCGGTCCGGGGTCAGCATGCTCGTTTCGGGATAGGCCCTGGCACCGGGGAAATCTGCCGCGACGGTCTTGCGCTTCCCCACCCACTCCTCGATGTCGACCCGAAACACGGAAGTGCGCTTGAGCTCTTCCGCGGTGATGGCATGGTAGTCACGTCCCGGGGCCAGGTCGTCGAAGTACTTGTCCAGCAACAGCTGCAGTCCGTACTCGGCTTCGCCGGGGACCGTGACCACCTGCCCGCGCCCGAAGGCCATGACGGAGGCGTATTCGGTACTGAACTCGAGCGCGGTGTCCGCCGGAAGGAGCCGGCCCAGCTCCATGACCGTAAAGGCGACGCGATCGTTGCGTTCGACGACGTCTCGGGTATGCCCCCGCCGAGCGGTGTGCAGATAGATGGCGTGACGGGCCTCGTCATAGACGAACAGGTTGGCATTCAGGAACGGCTGACCGTCCTGGACGGTGGCAAGCACTCCGGTTGCCGCCGTGCTCAGCATGGCCTTCATCCAGGCCTCATCCTGAACGGCGCGGTCTCGTCTGCGGACTTCCGTGCGGTCGCCGGGTTGGGCCATGGCGCCCCCAGAGCGGTGGGTTGAGGGTGGAACGTGAAACCGCCCGGCGACGGCCGGGCGGGGCTCTCAAAACGCAGCGAGGTTCGTCGCTTCGCTCGTACAATCTGGTGCTGACTCCGATCCCACCGCTGCTTGTGGATCGGGCTCGCTGTGATCCGAAAGCGCTACCCGAAAACTAGCCTCTTCCCGTCGGCGGGACCACTGCCTCGCCAGTGGCGCTGCGCACACGATCCAACTGCTGGAACGTGAAGTCGTAGGGGTGCTGGGCATCGGCGCTATGACGTTCCTCCCAAACCAGTCGCCATTGGGTGGGATCCCAGGTCGGGAAGGTGACGTCCCCCTCCACGGTGGCGTGGACTCGGGTCAGGTAGAGCCGGTTCGCCAGCGGCAGGGCTTCCCGGTAGATGGCGGCTCCCCCCACGATGAACACCTCCGCCTCGTCGCTCACCAGGGCCAGGGCGGCCTCGAGGCTCCCGGCGACGTCGACGCCGGCACTTCGGTACTCCGTGTTGCGGCTGACGACGATAGTCCGGCGCTTGGGAAGCGGCTTCCCGATCGATTCGAAGGTCTTCCGGCCCATGATGATGGCATGGCCAGTCGTCAGACGTTTGAACCACTGCAGATCCAGGGGAAGCCGCCACGGCAGGTCGCCGTCCCGCCCGATGACGCCGTTTTCCGCGGCGGCCACCAGGAGGGCGATGATCACACTGCCACCGTGGCTCGGATGGCGGGGTGTGGGTCGTATCCGTGCAGGGTGAAGTCTTCGAACACGAAGTCATCGAGAGACGTCACGTCCGGCCTGATCTCCATGGTCGGGAGGGACCGAGGTTCGCGCCCCAATTGGGTGCGCACCTGCTCGAAGTGGTTGCGGTAGATATGCGCGTCGCCGAACGTATGGATGAATTCTCCCGGTGCCAACCCGGTGACCTGGGCCATCATCATCGTCAAGAGTGCGTAGGATGCGATGTTGAACGGTACGCCGAGAAAGAGATCGGCGCTGCGCTGATAGAGTTGGCACGACAAGCGGCCGTCCGCGACATGGAACTGGAACAGGGTGTGGCACGGGGCGAGGGCCATCTTGGGGAGCTCGGATACATTCCAGGCGCTCACGATCAGGCGCCGGGAGTTGGGGTTGGCGCGGATCTCCTCGACGACTCGCGCGATCTGGTCGATCGATCCACCCTCCCGCGTCGGCCACGACCGCCACTGGGCTCCATAGATCGGCCCCAGGCTCCCCTCGGAGTCGGCCCACTCATCCCAGATGGTGACGCCGCGCTCGTTCAGCCAGCCGACGTTGCTTTCTCCCCTGAGAAACCACAGGAGTTCATGGATGATGGACTTGAGGTGCACCTTCTTGGTCGTCACCAGAGGAAAACCGTCCGCCAGATCGAACCGGAGCTGATGGCCGAAGATCGCCACGGTCCCGGTGCCGGTCCGGTCTGCCCGGGCCACCCCGGTGTCGAGCACGGTCTGCAGCAGATCGAGATAGCTTCGCATGGTCAGTTCCAGTCAGCCAGGCCGAGCCGGGGCCTCGAGTACTCGGCAGCACTCTCGAGGCGCCGTAAGGCAGCGGCGATGTCGTTGGGAAGGACGGCGACGCCCGCTCCCGTCTTGAGCCGCTCGAGTGGGGCCCAGTCCTGTGGAAATATGGTGCCGGGGTTCAGCATGTGCCCGGGGTCGAAGGCGTCCTTGACCTGGAGCAACAGGGTCATGACCTCCCCTCCATAGACACGTTCCACCAGTCCGGCACGAAGCCGTCCATCGCCATGTTCGCCGGCGGTGGTCCCGCCAAGGCGCAGCACTTCGTCGGTCACCTCGAAGAGCAGGGCGCGCACGGCCTCCTCCCAGCCAGGGTCGGACACATCCGGGAGGAGGTTCACATGCAAATGCCCGTCACCGGCATGCCCGAATATAACGACGGGAATCCCGGCGTTCTTCGCCGCCGCCCGGATGAAGGAGAGGTAGTCGGTCAGTCGCTCGAGCGGAACACACCCGTCCTCGATGACTTGCAAGGAACGTCGCGAGTCGGGGAGGCGCGCCAGGGTGGGGCTGGCAGCGTGGCGGAGCCGCCAGAGTTCGGCGACCTCCTCGGCGGTCAGCGCGGTGCGGACGTCATCGACCCGGTCCTCGATCGCCCGCACCGCATCACCCACCCTGCCACGGAGCGCGGCCTGGTCGTCGCCCTCGAACTCCACCAGTAACACGGCGTCACCGCCGGGTCGCTGTTCTTCCGGGACGACCTCCAGAAAGCTTCGATCCAGGAGTTCCACCGCGGAGGGGCCCAGGCGCAACAGTGCCGTCACCACCTCGACCAGCGCCGACAGGTCTCGCAATTGCACCAGCATGCCGGCCTGGTGCCCTGGAATCGGGGCCAGGCGCCACTCGATGCTGGTGATGAGGCCCAGGGTTCCCTCTGATCCGATGATGAGGTCGAGCACGTCGCCCGAGTCGAGATAGGCATCCAGCCCCAGCCCGGCAGTGTTCTTCGTGGTCCTGGGGAACCGGCTCCGGATGAGACGCCGCGCCTTGTGGATACCATCCGCCACGCCGTCCTGGAACCGCACCAGGGCGGCGCAGTCCATAAGCGCCGCTCCGCGCTCCAGACGCGCCGGTTCCCCATCGGCCGTAACCATTTCGACGGCTCGGACCCAGGCGCGGACTGGTCCGTGCCGGAGCGATCGTGCGCCTGCGGCGTTGGTGGCAACCATGCCACCCAACGTAGCGAAGGCGCCACTGGACGGGTCCGGAGGGAGTCGCAGGCCATGGATTGCCGCGGCCTCGGTCAACCTCCCCCAGGTGACGCCAGGCCGGGTCACCGCCACAGCGGCTTGGGGATCGACCGTCACCTCCGCTCCCCCAAGCTGGTTGAGGTCGACGATGACACCGCTCCCCACGGAACTTCCCGAGACCGCGCTCCCGGCGCCTCGGGCGATCAGGGGGTGGCCCTGTGACCGAGCCCAGGTCACCAGAGTACGGAGGTCCCGGTCGGTTTCCGGTATGGCGACCGCCATGGGCATCATGCGATAGATGCCTGCGCCCTCGGCATAGGCGGCCCGGGCCCGCTGGTCGGTTCGGAAGATCCCTTCGAATCCGGGTGGGGCTGCGACCGTTGCCATGGTTGCGTTACGACCACCGGCTCAGTCGCCGGAAGTACCAGCGAATCAGGGTGTTGCTCGGGGCGACGAAAAAGCTCATGGCCAGAATACGGTAGACCTCTCGGCGAGAGATCTTGACGGTACGCCCTTCGACGAGGCCGCCGTCTTCAGCGGCAGCCAGTCGCAGCGTCCGCACGGCGAAGAACAGCGATGTCATGCAGAAGAGCCGCACCCGGTACTGCGTGGCCGGCAGCGTGGTGGTGTAGTCCAGGGCGTCCTGCAAATGCCCACGCGCCTTGGTGATGAGCTCCGCGAACACCCTTCGTGACGGTTCCTGCCGATCGGGCCCGAACAGGCTCTCGACGTCGATGCCCTCTCGTTCGCACAGCTCTCGGGGGATGAAGCTCCAACCCCGACGATGATCCTGGGAGGCGTCCTTGATGATGTTCGTGAGCTGGAGGCCCAGGCCGAAACTGGTCGCGTTGGCCGAAAGGCGGGGGATGCGATCCTGATCTCGCCGTCGAAACCTGAGACCATACAGGCCGGTCAGGAGATGCCCTACCGTCCCGGCGACGTAGTAGCAGTAGCGGTCGAGATCCTCCAGGGTCGCCAGGGTCGGCAAGCCGCTGTCGGACCCTTCAGGCCCGCGGCTGAATTCGATCATCCCCCGGGCCATTTCTTCGACCCAGGGCCGGATCGCCTCCTGCTCGGCCGGCGTCAATCGCTGGAAGGTTCGGAGCACCCGGTCGGCGTGACGGCACAGGTGGTCTTCGGCGTTCCCCGACGCGTCGAAGGTCCGGCGCAAGTATTCCACGTCGTCCCCGGGGGATCGCAGAGACAGGGCGAACTGTTCCAGGAGATGATGCTTGTCTGCCAGCGGGAGCGTGGCGTCATCCTCGATCGTGTCGGCAATCCGGCACAGGAGATACGACACGGTCACGGATCGCTTGAGATCCGCGGGAAGGAGTCGGATGCACAACGCGAAGGTGCGTGACACCTTCGGCAAGGCCGCCACACAATAGGCCCAATCAGCGCCCGCGTCCGCCGGGTGCGGTGCCAGGGGCGGGGTCTCCGGAGTCTGAGGTCGAACGCTGGATGTCACGGCTGGAAGTTAGTTGCGGGCCATTGGCGCAGCCACCGGGCCAGAAGAACGACTCAGCCCCCCGTCCTGGTGCCATAGCGCAGTCGTATCGCCTCCAGGCTGCGGATGACGCGGAGCAGGGCGGGGTTGTCGTTGGGCACCTGTTGATCCAGCTCCCTGGGTGGCAGTGACGGATCGGCCAGAGGCCGATACACCAGCTCGACCGTCACGTGGCTGTGTCGCGGAGCCCCAGGCTCGACCCAGCCTTGCAGCCTCACGACATCGGGGCCGAGGGGCCAGGCCTCGGTGGGATCGCCAGTGTTCGCGTCGAACCACGGCGAGGCCAGGTAGCCGTCCTGGGGCTCAACGATGTCCACCGGAATGGAATCCAGAGACAACTGATCGGCCACCTCCTGGGTGGCCCGAGCGCGTTCCAGTCCCAACTCGATTCTCACGGCCCCGGTGACGGGCACGACCTGCGGTGGCCGGGTGCTGTTGGGGTTGCAACCCGCCACCCCCGCCACCACGACGACGGCCACTCGCCGCGCCAGGCCCCCGCGCTCGCCGGGCACGTTCAGAGACCGAGTTCCATCGGGGTGGGCGGGTTGTCGCCGTAGTCGTAGAAGCCCTTGCCGCTCTTGCGGCCATACAGGCCCGCCATGACCATGCGCTTGAGCAACGGCGGTGGCGCATAGCGCTGCTCGCGATACTCCTCGAACATGATCTCGGCAATCTTGTACGTGGTGTCGTTGCCGACGAAGTCGAGCAGCGTCAGCGGCCCCATCGGGTAGCCGCAACCCAGCTGCATGGCCTGATCGATATCGGTGATCGACGCGACGCCGGTCTCCAGGGCGCGAATGGCGTCGAGCAGATAGGGCACCAGCAGGAGGTTCACGATGAACCCCGAATTGTCCTTCGCGGCGACCGCCACCTTCCCGAGACTCTTGGCGAACGCGAACGCGCGATCGAACGGCTCCTGCCCCGTCGTGACGGTCCGAACCACCTCGACCAGCTTCATGAGGGGCACGGGATTGAAGAAGTGCAGGCCGACGAAGTGGTCCGGCCGCGACGTGGCGGCGGCCATGGCGGCGATCGTCAGGCTCGAAGTGTTCGACGCGAAGATCGTGTGTGGCGCACACTGCCCATCGAGCTCCTTCCACATGGTGTTCTTGAGCTCCAGGTCCTCCGTCACGGCCTCGATGATGATGTCGCAGCCCGCCACCGCGCCGAGGTCCGTGACGAAGGACAAACGCCCCAGGGCGGCATCGCGCTCGTCATCGGTCATCTTGCCCTTCTCGACGAACTTGCCGAGCGATTTCTCGATTCCGGCTCGCCCCTTGTCGAGCGGCGCCTGAGCGACTTCGCGTACCGTCGTCGCATAGCCCGCCGCAGCGGCCACCTGTGCGATGCCGCTGCCCATGAGCCCGCAGCCGAGTACTCCGACCTTCGAAATGTCCGTCATTGCATGCGTATCCGTGTTGGAAGGTTCAGGATCCGAGAGCCTTTCGTACTTCGTTCGTTACGACCTGGAGCAGGCTGGCCTGTCCGGACGGCAGTTCGTGTCCCGGTTTGACCGTGCCCCGCTCGAGATGGTCCAGCGCGCGCTCCAGCCCCAACCGTGTGCGTGCCAGGGTGGGACGGTAGCTCCGCCAGATCACACTGGCGAGGGCTGCACCCGCGATGACCGGGATCGGCATGAGCACCAGCAGGGCTCCGGTGCTGGCAAGCACGGCCGTGCCGACCGCGCCCCCACCAAGAAACAGTGCACCAAAACCGAGATGCTCGTTGCGCGGGGTCTTCAGGTCGGCCTGCAACCGGACGTGGCAGTAGCCGGGCTCCAACTCCGTGATGATGGCGGTCACCTGCTTGGCTTTGGCCAGCATGAAGGGTTTCCGGCCCCCGCCCAGAGCTGCCGAGGAACGCTTGAAGGCCACTTGGAGTCCCGGCAACGGTTCCCAGTCGATCCGTCCGGGCCGTTGCCGCTGAATGGCCAGCAGTTCCTCGTCCTCGACCCACTTCATCATCGTCCGCTCGATCCCGGCCCGCTCGCCACGGATGACCCGCTCGGCTTCGGCGGTCGCCGTGCCGACGACCCGCTCCACCACACCCGAGGCAATGACCTCGGGCGACCTGTTCTGCTCCTCCAGCAGGGCTTGTTGCAGGAATCGACCCGGAATACCCACTTCTTTGCCAAGCTGTCGTACCTCGTCCCACGTCAGATCGTCGCCAACCTCCCGTTCCGCGGTTTGCAGTTCCGCGGCGCGCATGATGATGCGCTCCAATGCGGCCCGGTCGACACGTCGTGGGACGAGGTCGCTCATCTAGTCGGTGCGCTTGGCCGGGTCGGGTTCGCGCTGTTCCTCCACCTGGACCTTGGGTAACGCGTCGAGGAGGCTGCCGGCGGTCAGCGCCTCCGGGGCCGCCGCGGCGCTGGTTTCGCCGCCGCCGGTTCGCGTGAGAAACGGCTTGAACAACTCGATCGGAATGGGGAAGATCGTCGTGGAGTTGTTCTCCGCAGCGATTTCGGTCACGGTCTGGAGGTAGCGCAACTGGATGGCGCTTGGTTCCGTCGCCAGGGTGGCCGCCGCCTGGGCCAGCGTGGTCGAGGCCTGCAGCTCGCCCTGGGCAGCGATGACCTTGCCGCGCCGTTCCCGCTCCGCTTCCGCTTGCCGCGCCATGGCGCGCTTCATCAGTTCGGGGAGATCGACGTCTTTGACTTCCACCGCCGACACCTCGATACCCCAGGGATCGGTGCGCTCATCGATGATGGTCTTGAGGATGCCGTTGATCTTCTCGCGATCGGACAACAGTTCGTCCAGTTCGACCTCGCCCAGCACGGCCCGGAGGGTGGTTTGCGCCAGCTGACTCGTGGCGTAGAGATAGTCTTCGATGTCGATCACCGCACGCGCCGGCTCCGTCACCCTCATGTAGAGGACGGCATTGACCTTGACCGAGACGTTGTCTCGGGTGATGACGTCCTGTGGCGGGATATCCAATGCCATGATGCGGAGCGATACCCGCTTCTGGACGGCAAGACCGAGGGGGAGAAAGATCAGGCCCGGCCCCTTGGTGCGTTGATACTTGCCAAGAAAGAACACCACGCCACGCTCGTACTGCCGCAAGACCCTCAAGCTGGCGAATATGTAGCCGACCCCGAGGCCGGCGGCGATGAGAAGTTCCATGACAACCTCGCTCTAGGGCGCGAACGCCTCGACGATGACCGCTGCTCCCTGTCCGCCTCCGATACAAGCGCTTCCCACACCAAACCTGCCGCCGGTGCGTCGCAAAGCGTGAAGGAGGTGCAGCGTAATACGGGTGCCGCTGGCGGCGAGCGGATGTCCGATGGCGATGGCCCCGCCATCGGTGTTGGTCTTGTCGCGGTCGAGTCCCATCTCACGCTCCACCGCGAGATATTGGGCCGAGAACGCCTCGTTGACTTCGACGAGATCCATGTCGCTCAACGCCATGTCCGCCTTGCTCAGGGCCTTGGCGATGGCCGGAGCCGGGCCGATGCCCATGTACTTCGGTTCTACGCCGACGAGGCCCCAGGCGACGAGCCGCCCGATGGGGGTGAGGCCATGGTCCCTGGCAGCCGCCTCGGAGGCGATGACCACCGCCGCACCACCGTCACAGATGCCCGAGGCGTTGCCGGCTGTAACCACCCCATCCGCCTTGAAGTACGGTGGCAGCTTCGCCAGGCCCTCAGGAGTCGTGTCGGGTCGCATGTGCTCATCGGCGCGCCACGGCTCCATCGCCTTGGTTTTGCGGTTCTTGATGGGGACGGGGATCACTTCGTCATCGAAATGCCCTCCGTTCCAGGCTGCCTGCGCCGCCAACTGGCTGCGAAGGGCGTATTCGTCCACGGCCTCACGCGGGATGGCGTACTTGTCGGCCAGGTTCTCGGCCGTCTCGGCCATGGAGAAGCCGCACTGCGGGTCTTGCAGCGATTCCCACAGCAAGTCCTCGAACGGCGGCGCCGGGCCCAGCCGGAGCCCCCACCTGGCCCCGCGGACGACATGCGGCGCTTGACTCATGGATTCGGCGCCGCCGGCCAGCACCGTCGCCGATTCACCCAGCATGATCTGTTGCGCGCCTTGGATGATCGACTCGAAGCCGGAACCGCACAGTCGGTTCACGGTGACCGCCGGGGTTTCGATGGGGAGGCCGGCGTGCAGGGCGACGTGCCGGGCCATATAGATGGCGTCCGCCGAGGTCTGGAGGGCGTTCCCGAACACGACGTGGTCTACCTTGCCGGCCTCCACGCCGGCCCGTTCGAGGGCCTGCTGGGCCGCTATGGTGCCTAGATCGATGGCGCTGTGGTTCTTGAGGGTGCCGCCAAAACTGCCAAAACCCGTCCGCACCCCGGACAGGAACACTACATCGGTATCGTGACCCTGGGTCTTCATGTGTTGCAGGCTCCACGCGCGAGGAATCGTTGTCGAGCCCTGAAATATGGTCGGTTCCGGAGGGAACCGGGAGGCGGCCCTTCAGGCCTGGGTGACGGCCTCTTCCAGCGCCCGTGCCACCTCACGAGTCCCGGACGTCCCGCCGATATCGCCCGTGGTCGGTCCGTCCTCCAGGACCAGTTGGACGGCCCTCTCGAGCCGCAGGCCTGCGGGTTCGTGTCCCAGGGACCTGAGCAGCAGTGCGCCGGTCAGCACCATGGCCATGGGGTTGGCCACGTTTCTGCCGGCCAAGGGAGGGGCTGATCCGTGGACCGGTTCGAACAACCCCGGTGCCCCCGGGCGGAGGTTGGCGGAGGCAGCCATGCCCAGCCCACCGACCAGGCCGGCGCCCAGATCGGACAGGATGTCGCCGTACAGGTTGTTGGCCACGATGACGGAGAACCGTTCCGGGTCGCGGACCAACTCCATGGCGAGGGCATCGACGTAGCGGTGCTCCCGTTCCACCTGAGGGAAGTCGCCCCCAACGGCTTCGAACACCTCTCTCCAGATCCGCTGGAACGGGATGGCGTTGGACTTGTCGCTGAGCGTGACGCGTGTCCGGTCGTGGTCCCTGGCCCAGGCGAACGCGGCGCGGATGATCCGTGTCACGCCCGTCCTCGAGTTGATCTCCTCCGAGATGTGCTCTTCATCCTCGGAACCGACGTTTCGGGACTCTCCACGCCCGGTGTACTGTCCCTCGGTGTTCTCCCGGAAGATGGCGAAATCGATGTTGCACGCGTCTCGCAACGGAGTCAGCCGCGGGTGCCACAGGCGAACCGGGCGGAAGTTGATGTAGAGGTCGAGGCGGAAGCGCAGGCCCAGCAGAATGTCACGGGCGTGTTCGTTGTTGGGGACGCGCGGATCGCCCATCGCTCCCACGACGATGGCATCGGACTCATCCCGAAGGGAAGCGAACGCCTGATCGGGGAGGGTTTCTCCTGTTGCCAGGAAATGGTCTGCCGAGTAGGGAAGGTGCTCGACCTGTAGTGAGGCGCCGTCGAGGGCGGCGGCCCGATCGATGACCGGCCAGGCGGCTTCGACCACCTCGGGGCCGATTCCGTCACCGGCGATGATGGCGATGCGGTGCGTGGTCATGTCTGTTGTCAGGTTGGGGATGTGGGGCGACCGCACTCGACGCAGTGCCGCCACCCCGGTTCGAGTACCGCATCGCAATCGAGGCACCGGCTGGCGTCCCGGCTGCGACCGCAATGAGGACAGAAACTGACCCGTCGATTGGTCGGGATCTCGCCGCCACAGGCACCGCATGTTGGCAGGACATCTTCGGCGACATCCTCCGGTACGGCGTCGTCCGGTGCGATCTCAAAAGTGATGTCCGGTGGCACGTCTCGGGTGGTTTCCACCGGGGCTGGATCGACGGGTGTCGGCTCCGGGATGGGCGGTGGTGTCGGTAGCCCAGGGGGGTCCTCGAGCGGGGTGAAGGCAATCACCGTCGCCTGGCCGCCTGCCGCGTCTTCCTCGTTGTCACGCTCGCCGGGAGGGCGATAGGCCTTCATGGTCTGGGCCGGGTCGGAGGCCTTGCCGGACGCGAGATTCAGGTCCACGGCCACGGTTGCGTATGTCGAGAGAACGGCCAGGTCGGGGTTGATCTCCCCGGTCTCACGGAGGAAAGCCTCCTGCGCCTTGGCCTCGTGCAGGGTCACGAAGCCGCCTTCGCCGGCGCACAGACGCAGCAGGAGCATCTCGTGATCCTCGCTGCACTCCAGGGCCAGGCGATCCCGCACGCGACGGTACGGAATCAGGGAGTGCTGAAGGTCGTACACCGTCACGGGGTCTCCGCGACGGTCGACGTCCGCCTGCACCGCCTCGATCAGTTCGTTGAACAGTCGATCCAGGGTCATCGGGGCTCCGTCGGTCCTCACCCGACCATGCGCAACGGCAGTGGAGAGCCCGTTGCCAGCTCGTGCTCGAGAACGGCGAATGCTTCGTCGGGATCGTACTCGAGATAGCGATTCTTGGCCGTGTGTTCCGCCAGCCATGCAGGAAAGCCCGACGGGATGGCGCCATCCGACGAATGTTGTTCGGTGGCCGCCTGCACGGCGAGATCGTTCGAGTATTCGTTCTTCACGTGTCCCTTGTGTCCCCGCACCCAGGTCCACTGCACGTCGTGGCGGGACGCGGCGTCGACGAGTTCTTGCCACAAGGACAGGTTTTCGACCGGGCCGCCCTTGCGTTTCCACCCCCGGGCACGCCACGAGGGCACCCACTCGCGCATGCCGCGTACAAGGTATTGCGAATCGGATACGATGGCGACGCGAAATCGTTCCCCTTTGGCGGACAACGCCTTCAGGGTCACGATGGCGCCCGCGATGGCCATGCGGTTGTTGGTGGTGTCGGGGTCGTGCAGGTAGATGTCACGTCGCTGAACGCCCTGGGTCGTGCGGATCTCGATGAGTCCACCGGCCCCCCCCGGGTTGGCGCCTTCTCGGCCGTTTCCCAGGCAACTCTCGTCGAGATGCACCACCACGACCGACGGCGTCATCCGTCCTCCGGGTCGATGACCTGAAAGGCGGTCAGGTCGTTGAGGGCAAACGTCAACTCTTCACCGGTCATCGGCAGGCGCCCGATGAGGGATTCCTGTGACCCGACCATGCGAAGGTCGACGGCGATGACGACATACTCGGTGCCGCGCCGTTCCAGGGCGACGCGCTTGCCGGATCGTGTTGCGGACTCCAGCTGGTCGTAGCGATCGCTCGACCATCGCATGGCACTCATTCGGAAGGACGGTTGCCGCGGCGAACCAACACGTCACCTGAAGGGCCCTCGACCAGCCGCCCGATGTGCGCCTGTGCGTGGGTCCCCGCTGCCGCAAGATCAGCCTGCACCAGGTCGAGGTGCTCCGGTGCCACAGCCAGGAGCAGCCCGCCCGAGGTCTGGGCGTCGGCGCATACCAGCCGCCCCGCCTCCGGGATGTTCTCCCAGCGTACCCGGCTGGCATGGTCGAGATTGCGGCGGGTGCCGCCGGGGACCACGCCTCGCTCGGCCAGGGAGAGCGTACCGTCCAACACCGGGAGGGCATCAAAGTCGATTTCGGCCGCGAGCCCGCTTGCCACCAGCATGTTGTTCAGGTGGCCCAGGAGCCCGAATCCGGTGACATCGGTCGCGGCCTTGACCCCGTGGCGGACCGCCACGGCCGCGGCATCACGATTGAGCGATTGCATGACGGCGATGGTCTGTACCAGGGCTTCCTCCGCGATCTCGTCGCGCTTCCGGGCGGTGGTCATGATACCGCTTCCCAGCGGCTTGGTGAGGACCAGTTCCTGGCCCGCGCGGGCCCCCGCCGTGGTCATCATGTGATCAGGATGGACTTCCCCGACGACCGCAAGGCCGAACTTGGGCTCCGGATCGTCCACCGAGTGGCCTCCCAGCAGCAGGCAGCCCGCGTCACGGGCAACGTCCGCCGCGCCCTCGAGGACTTCGCCCAGGATCTCGAGCGGAACGGTGTCGCGAGGCCACGCGACCAGGTTGAGTGCGAACAGCGGTGTTCCTCCCATGGCGTAGATGTCACTCAAGGCATTGGCGCAGGCAATGCGGCCCCAGGCCCCGGCGTCATCGACGATGGGCGTGAAGAAGTCGGTCGTCGCCACGAGCGCTCGATCGGACGACAACAGAAAGACGGCCGCGTCATCGTGTGACGCGGCCTCCACCAGGACTCGAGTGTCCTCGACCACAGGCAAGTAGCGCAGAACCTGCGCCAGCTCGGCTGCGCCGAGCTTACTGGCTCAACCGGCGCCGTGCGCCAGGGTGGTCAGCCGGATGCGTGGTCGCTGATCGGCGAGATCGTTCATGCGTCCGAAGGGCTATCCTCGTGTGCGTGCCCAGAGGAACGCCCGCAACCCGATGAGGGCTCGCTCCTCCTGGGCGGTGGTCCCAAAGGTACCGTCGCTGCGCTGCTGCTCGAGCAGGGCTGGAACGGCCCGGCACACGGCGAACTTGGCCTTGGCCGTTCCGGCCGCGACCAGATGGTCCAGCACGTGGAACAGGTCGGCATTGGGCCAGGTGCCGTCACGGTTCTGGTGGCCGGCGATGAACGCAGCCGCCTCGGGTATGTGGTCGCGAAACGGTGGTGGAGCTACCGCAAGTGGCCCCAGTGCGCTCACGATGGCGTCGGGAGAAAAATAGCCGTCCCACCGTGTCGAGGTCTCCCGGAGCAGGATCAGGCTTTCCAGATGCTTCCGGACGGCCGGGCGGGCGTCGTGCCCGGCCATGAGGGAGGCGCGAAGCGCCAGGCAACTGACGGCGAACCGTGCCGCGCCTTCGGAGCGGAACACCTTGCCGCTGGGCAATGAGACCGGAGACAGCCGTTCCGAGGGCAGGGCCGGCGAGAAGAACCCGCCGACGAAGTGCTCACAGACTTTGTTGGCGTGCCGGGCCTCGTCGCATCCCTGTCCAAAGGCCCCGGGTTGATCCTGAAGTCCGAGGACCCATCCCACCACCCGAATGACGCCCGCCTCGTCCCGGCGGTGCCCCAATTCCATCAGCTCGATGACGCGCCAGATCGTGGGCACGACCGCCCCGCCCAGACTCCCGTCCAGGCGGGTTTCCCCCCTGAGCTCGCGTATGAGCCGCGTTCGCAGGATTTCGTCTCCGGCAACGAGCCGGTCCAGGGCACGCCTCGCCAGCAGGCCCTGTCGGGTGGCCCGGGACTCGAAGAACGCGCCCAGGCGGTCGATGCCGTCCTGCAGGCCCGGGATCCGGTGTTTGACGAGGGTCATCATCCGTGGTTCCCGGCAGCCAATCGGCCGCCGGGCTTCTCCTCCTTTGACGCTGGTATGTTATCCCGAATGAGGCCAGTCAGCCAGCGAGGCCAGGCCGGGCGGCTACCATTGGTCCTTGACGGTCTCGACCAACATCAAGCGGCCGCGGTACATCACGTTGATGACCGCCCGGGTGTTGCGGATGTCCTGGAGGGGGTCCGCTGCCAGGACGACCAGGTCGGCGACCTGGCCCCCCATGAGGATCCCCAGTGAGTCGAGCCCCATGGCGGCCGCGTTGCCCGAGGTCGCCGCCATGAGGACCACCATCGGCTCCAGGCCGGCCCGGACCAGCAGCTCCATCTCCTGGTGCAGGCTCATGCCCGGTACCAGGTAGGGCTGAGGGGCTCCGGTCCCCACGGTGATGGTGCCTCCCTGGGCCTGGAACTGCTCCACGAAGCGGTCCTGTACCGGACGGCTCTGTCGGAAGGCCCTGAGGTCGGCCGCCGACCAGCGACGTTCCCGCATGAGAGAGGCACCGTCCCAGCCGAGAGCGATCTCCGAAGGCACCGCGTCCGGGTCGGGGCGTTCCAGTTGTCCCGGATCGTCGAGATTGGCCGTGGTCTCGTGGAGAATGAGCGCTGGTGTGATCGTGACGTGGAGATCGGCCAGTTCCTTGGCGACGCGGTCGACGCTGGCGGGACGGAGCCGACTCCAGGCCTGTTGCTCGTAGCCCCAACCCTGGTTGAACGACTGCCGGTAGGCGCTGTAGAACGGCGTCGCAGAACCGGCGGCAGCTTGAGGGATCCCGCTCAATCGCTCGATGGAGTGCATGCCAGCTCGCGCCGCGCTCACGGCATCCGTGAGACCGAGTATGCCACCGACCTTCAACTCGAAGGAGGTCGCTTCGTCGATGACCGCTGCGAGGAGATTGCCGGACAACGATGGGTCCACCGAGATATAGTGCGTCCCGGCGATGCTATTGTCGTCCACGGCCCGTCGTGCATCGACCGTGCTCATGCCCTGTCCGGCATGACCATCACCAACAGGCGTCCCCGCGAAGTAGATCCTGGGACTGACCAAAGCGCCCAGATCCACGTCCTGCGCCAGGACCTGGATCGCCTCCGTCTGGCTGGAAAGGTCGCGTACCGAGGTCACCCCGTACGCGAGAAAGCGCGGCAGGGCCCAGGCGGCCGCTTCGACGTCGGCGTCGATCAACCCCGGGATGATCCAGTGACCGGTGAGGTCGATCGTCTGAGCCGATCCCGGGACCGACACGGCGTCGGCGCTTCCCACGACCTCGACGTGCTCTCCGTCGATGATGATGACGGCATCGTGAATGGGGGGGCGGCCGCTTCCGTCGATGACCGTGGCACCAACCAGGGCAATTCTTGGTGCTTCACCCGAACCGCACCCAAGAACGGTTGCGACGGCGAGGGCCATCACAACGGGGGCGCGTGACGTCAGAATCCAACCTGGCATTGATGGCTCCCGCGAGCGTCCTCCCAGACGCGACGAGGCGCCGCGGTGAGGCGACGCCCTGTCTACGCCGGCGGCCGCTACTTCTTACGTGTCGGCCGTTTGGCCTTCTTGGTGGTCCGCTTGCTGGCCTTCTTGACCTTCCGGGCCGTCGTCCTGGCCGTCTTCTTGGCCTTCCGGGCCGTTGTCCTGGCCGATTTCTTGGCCGTTCTGGCCGTCGACCGTGCTTTCTTCTTCACCTTCCGCGCGGTTGATCGGGCAGCCTTCTTGGCCTTCCGGACGGTCTTCCTGGCTTTGGCCCGGGTCTTCTTCACCGCCCGCTTGGCAACCTTCTTCGCGGCCTTCTTACCCTTGGTAGCCTGGCGCTTCGCCTTCTTCGCTACCTTCTTGACCGCCTTCTTGACCTTCTTCTTCGTCTTCTTCACAGCCTTCTTGGTGGCCCGCTTGGCCCGGGAGACCCGCTTGGCGGCGGTCGGTTTCGGAGCGGCCTTCTTCGGCGTGGCCTTTCGCGCCGTCGCCTTGGCCGGCGCGGGGGCAGGCTCAGGTTTGGGAGCCTGGGCCGGTTCCGGCTCTGTCCCGCTGTCCTGAGGCATCTGTTCCGGTGTCGGCTCGCTTGCCAAGGGCATGGGATCCATCCACCCAGAGCCCGACCACCCCAACTCAGTATCGTTCTGTTCTGCCATGTCTACCTCCTCCACCACGGTGTACGGCTCCTCCCAGTGGCTGGGCCGTTGGGTTGCCGGTCCTGGCACCCGAAACAGTGTGCAGCAAATCGCCTATAACATGCCAACAAATGAAGCGCGTGCAAGTAGTTAGACCACGCGGCGGGTGCCAATTCAGGCCTGCAATGAATTGCACTACGCCAAGTCACATACCCGCTTGAACTTAACCAGGTCGACCCCGACACGCGAAGTCGGTGACCCAGCGGTGATTTGCGGCACCTCGAAGCAGGAGCCGATTAGGTAACACCTTGTATGTCAAAGGCTTAACGCAATTTGTGATGTGGCCCACACTTTGCCTCCCAAACAGGTCATGCCCATCCACGCGCTACCGGGAATGGTCGCCACCCTCTGCCTCACCGGGGTAGTGGCCTCGTTCCCAGGACCCCTGCACGCCCAGGAAGTCGTCGAGGTCCAGGTGTCTCCTCAGGTATTGGCCCTTCAGGTCGGCGGCCGCGAACGGCTGTTCTTTTCCGCCTTCGACGGCAGGGGCAACCTGGCGGACGCACCCGTCTTCCAGTTGACGACTTCGGACGCCGGCGTCGCCAGAGTCGATTCGGATGGGACGGTGACCGGCATGGCGACCGGTCGGGCTACCCTCGTCGTTCGGTCCGGCAGCGGTTCAGCCACGGTGGACGTGATCGTAGGCCCCGTACCGGGAGCCTCGACCGTGGCCGGAGGAGTCCAGTCCGTCGACCGGATCGTGGTGTCACCGCCGCCAACACCCGAACCGGTGCCGTTGATGGTGGGATCCACGTTCGCCGTCGATGTCCGACTGCTGGGGCCGGACTCGCTCCTTCCACCGCCAGTCACCTGGTCGGTTTCAGACAGCCAGGTTGCACGTTTCGATGCTGGTTCCAAGACGCTTCACGCCACGGCTCCCGGGCTGACGGTTCTCACCGCTCGGGTCGCGGGGCTGGCGGAACTGCAGTGGCGATTCAGTGTCGCCGCCGCGGCTCTGTCCCTCCCGGATGTGGTTGCGGTGAGCCTTGGCGCCAGCCCCGACTTCGAAGCCACTGTCGTCGGCAACGCCGGCGGTGCACCGTTTCCTGCCGGAAGGCGACGATGGTCGAGTGACGACCCCGCGGTGATCAGCATCGATGATTCGGGCGTCGCCAGGGCGCTGGACTTGGGACGGGCCACCGTCACGGCCATGGCGGGTGAAGCCAGAGCCTCGACGACGGTGTACGTCGTCGCCGACATGGTGGTCTCCTTGCAGGGACGGGACCGGCGGGGCCGTGGACTGTATCAAGTTGACCTTGCGTCAGGCACCCTGACGCCCCTGCTGGTCGATTCAGCGAGCAACCTCTACGCCGCCCGTTCGCCGTCGCGTGATGCGCTGGCGTTCGCGTCAGACCGCGAGGGGTTGTTTCACCTCTACACGATGCGGCCTGACGGGACTGGAGGGGCTCGGCTCACGACGTCCTCTGGCCATCAGACCCAACCCGCGTGGTCCCCCGACGGCCAGTCCCTGGTCTATACGGCCACGTCTTCCGGAACGGCTCAGTTGTTCGAGGTGAGGCTCGACGGTACCAACCCACATCAGCGTACCTTCGGGGACGTACCGAGTCACTCGCCGGCCGTGTCGAACGATGGACGATCGGTGGCCTTCACTCGCGGAACGGGAGCGGCGGACCGCGTCTACTTGATGGACCGTGAAGGCGGGAACGTCCGCCCGGTGTCATTGGCCGAGGCGGGTCGGTTCGAGCGGACACCACGTTTCTTCCCCAACGGGGACCTGGCCGCGGTGATTCAGATCGGCACGCGCGCCTCGGCCATCGTCCGGTGGGACCGCCTTCGGGATCGACGAGTCTCCCTGGTGACGTCGGACGGCACGATTCAATCGTATGCCGTTTCCAGGGATGGACGAACCCTGGTGGCTGTGGTAGAGTCCAGCCCACACGACCCTGCCGGGAAGGCGGAGTTGCTCGTGGTCGACCTCCCGACGCGACAAGCGCGGTCGCTCGTCCTCGACGTACCGCCCGGGACCCACCTGTCCCACCCGTCCTTCTAAACTCCAACCGCTCCCCTCCCATGAAGGCACTGGTCCTGCATGCCGTCGGCGGGATGGAACACCTCGCCGTCGCCGATATCCCTGAACCCGTCCTGACGTCCCCCAACGACGTGATGGTCCGGGTGGCCCGGGCAGCACTGAACCACCTCGACCTATGGGTGGTTCGCGGCCTCCCCGGTGTGGAGTACACCTTCCCGCACGTGATGGTCGGTGATGGTGCCGGCGAGGTGGTGGAGGTTGGCGCCAACGTCGAGGGGGTGTCCGTTGGGGATCGCGTCATGCTCAATCCGGGCGTGTCGTGCTACCAGTGCGCGGCCTGCCGGGCCGGGGAACATTCGCTGTGCTCCACGTACCGACTGCTGGGTGAACATCTGTCCGGGACGGCGGCAGAGTACATCACTGTACCGGGGCGAAACTGCGCCCTGGCACCTGACGGCATGCCGTGGGAACAGGCCGCCGCGTTTTCCCTCGCGAACCTGACCGCCTGGCGCATGCTGACCAGACGTGCTCACCTCACGGCTGGAGAGACGGTACTGATCTGGGGGATCGGCGGAGGGGTCGCACAGGCGGCGCTCCGGATTGCCAAGCATCGCGGCGCTCGCACCATCGTCACGAGTTCCTCGGATGTGAAGCTGCAACGGGCCGCAGAGGCGGGCGCCGACGTCACCCTCAATCACGCCACGCTCGACGTCGCCAGAGAGGTCCGGGCACTGACCGAAAGACGCGGCGTCGATGTCGTCGTCGACAATGTGGGTGAGGCGACCTGGCAGCAGTCGTTGCGCTGTCTCGCGCCGGCCGGTCGACTGGTCACCTGCGGCGGAACGTCCGGCCCTCTGGTCACGACCGATGTGCGGCGACTCTTCTGGTACCAATACGACATCATGGGTTCGACCATGGGCAACGCCGAAGAATATCGGCGCATTGCCGAACTGGCCGGCGAAGGGCATCTCTGGCCGGTCATCGACTCATGTGTTCCGCTGGAAGAGGGACGAGCCGCATTCGAGCGCCTCGAGCGGGCCGATCAGTTCGGTAAGGTCGTGATCGATGTGTCGGGAGCTTGAGCGTTCCGGAACTGCCATAGCCGCACACCGCCGATGACGGGCTCGGCAACCAGGACCAGGTCCGGGCCGACGGCGAGAATGCGGGCCGCGACCGGCACCTGAATGAGGGCCTCGAGGGCGCCATCCCGGCCGACGCGATGATAGATCTGTACGCTGTCCGTCAGTTCCCGGCTTTTTTCGAGCCACACCTTGCCGTCCCCGCCCGTGAGGCCAGACCGGAATGGCGGCTTGATGTCTGCAAAGGGAAGCCGTTCCGCCGTACCGCGCATGCCTTCGGGGAACTGCCTCAAGAACACCTCCCGGTCGGCCCGCGTCACGGGATAGACCGGATCGGGCAACATGGGGCCACGAGTGACCGTGGAGTCATCCACCCACCAGACCCGGTTGTGTTTGATCCGTGCAATCCACAACGCACCGTCCGGAAGGACGCCCCAGGCGTCCTCCCCGGAGAAGATGCGTCGCTCAAAACGACGACCGGCGTCCCCGAAGACTTCCTCGATGTCGAGTGGTGCCAGCATCGCGAGGTTGTCCGCGCGTGTCAGGCTCGGGTCGGTTCTGAGCACGGCAGCAGAGTCGGCGTTGCCGGACCCATCCGGACCGGGATGCGGCCGGACGGCGACGTAATAGCGGCCGGCGGCATCTCTGGCTCGCGGCAGCGCGCCGCGAGTGACGTCGGTGGCCCGGGTCGAGTCCAGCAGCCGTCCCTCCATCGACCAGACCGTAGTGCGGCCCATGCCCCAGTCGTTGACGAACACCGTGTCGGCGAACCCGAACACACCATGAGGGTTGCGGTAGGAGACGCCAGGGGTCCCGAGCGGCCGGGGCGATCGGGTGGCAAAATCGACCAGCCACACGGTGGCATCGTCCGGGCCGAGGACGGCCCAGATCTGATCCCGGAGCCAGGCGCCTTCGGTCAGGGCCCCCGAAGCCATCGTCAGGGTATCGGTCGTCGACTCAAGGGAGAGAGTGGGAGCCTCGACCTGATTGCGGCACCCAAGCAGCGCAACAGCGAGTACTCCCCCAAGACAGATATGGCGGCTCATCGTGCCCGGCAATGTAATGGATCTCGTGGCCCGGCCCAGCCCGGTTCACATCACCCGTCGCGAAGGATGTCCTCGTAGATGGCAATGGCGCGGGCCCGATCGGTCTGTCCCAGCCAAAAGAGCGCCGTCTTGCGGAGATGCACCGGGTGGTCTCCTTCGATCACCCGGACCAATGCGGGGACCGCTTCTCGCATGGGTCTTTGGGACAGGGCGAAGACGGCGCTTTCACGGAAGTCGCCGCCGTGGCCGGTTTCGTCCGGCCCAAGGGCCTCTCCCGCCGCGAACCCCAGCCACAGAACAGCGTCATCACGGATGTCCTCGTTCACGGTCGTGGCCCGCGCCAGGGCGAGGAGTCCAGGCCATACGACTGCGCTGTCAGCCAGCACCGCCCCCAAGATCAGTTCGTCTCCGCGGGTGTCGGGCCGTCTGGCCAGGGCCAGGAACGCCTCTGCCGCATCGGGGGCGCTGACGGTGCCCAGGTTACGGGTGGCTGTCCCCTCCCACACGCCACCAACCTTGATGTCGGCATCGCGGATCTCCCCGTTCCGTACCGTCAGGGTCATTCGGGCAGGCCCGGGCTGGCAGCGCGAATCCTGGTGACCCTTCCAGTGCCTGCCGGCGGTGTTGATCATTCCTTGACCGTCTCCACAGACACCATTCTTGGTCCGATAACTGAGGCGCACGTCTCCATCGGTGCTGGTGATCCGGTCCGCCAGCTCCTGTCCGGCCATGGAGCCGGGAACGAGGACCGCCAGGGCCATGATCCAGGATGCGCATTTCCTCATTGGTCGGTCCTCCGGTTGGTCCCTCAGTTGGTGATCAGGTCTTCCAGGTAGGCCAGTGCGGCAGGGTCGTCCGATTGCCCCAGCCAGAAGACGGCGTTCTCGCGCAGGTCATGGTCACGCTCCGTCTTCGCAATGTCCATCAGCTTGGCCAGAGCGTCGGCATCGTCCATTTGCGAGTACACGAAGATCAATTGCTGCTTGAGTTCCCGGTCCTGGACTCCGTCGTACGCTTCCAACAGACGACCCTCGGCCCCACCGGTCTGGCCGACCCAGAACAGGGCGTTCTTGCGGAGCGCTACGGGTTCGGCGGCATCGCCGGCAAGGGCCATGAGCCAATCGATGGCGGTCTCGGTCCCCACCTGGGCCATACTGAAGATGACCTTCTCCCTGAGATCCTCGATCTCCAGGTGCGGGTACACCGCGGCGAGGAAGGAAACGGTCTCTCGCTCGCCTCCCTGTCCCAACCAGAAAATGGCGTTCTCTCGCCGCTCGGTGGCGACCGAACGGTCGACGACCAGCGCCTCGAGCGCGGCATGCGCCTCCGGGCTGTCGTGCTGTGACAAGGCGAACACTGCGTTCTCGCCCAGTGCGTCGGACTCGCGAGCCAGGGCTTCGAGGAAGGCCACGATATCGGGAGCGTCGGTCTGGCCCAGCCAGAAGACGGCGTTCTCCCGCAGGTCCGTCGGTGCGCCGATCTGGGCAATGCGTTTGAGAGCCGCTGCGCCTCCGTGGTCACTTTCCTGGGACAGCCCGAAGACCGCTGCCTCGCGGACATCCATCGGGAGCCCCTCGTCCATGGCCAGGACCTCGAGCTCTTCGGCCACCTCGGCATCCGTGCCGTGACTGAGCCAGAAGACCGCGGCTTTTCTGGTGTCGGTCGTGGGAGCGGATGACCGAGCCAGTCGCAGGAGCGGCGCAGCCAATTCGATGCTGTCTGCCAGAACGGCGGCGAAGACCAGGTCCTCGCCGCTGTCCGCCGAGGCGGACTCCGCCAGGCGCAAGAGATCCCTGGCTGCTGCTGGCGCCGGAACCAGGCCCACATCGGTGATGGGTCCGCTGGCGGCCGGCCAGGACGCACGTCCGACCCGGACGTGAGACTCGACGACTCGTCCATTTCGGACACTCAGCTGGAGAAACGCCGGCCCCTCGATACAGGGTTCATCGTTCCATCTGCCACGGTGGACGTCCTGGGTGACGAGTTGGATGTTGTCCCGGGTGCCACAGGTTCCGGGACGGGTCTGGTACGTTGCCCGAACTACACCGCGCTCGACCTGTGAGACCTGATCCGTCAGGTCCTGCGCGCCGGCGGGTATTGCTCCGAGGACGCCGGCCACGGCAGCGACGAAGAGGTGTCTCATGGGAACCGCCCTTTGGCTGAAGAGGCCGGGCGCGAGGGAAATCCTTCCCGCGCGCCCCC
>JBDHIK010000114.1:0-8005 GCA_039587475.1 Gemmatimonadota bacterium
TCCCAGCGGTGTTCCAGGGGGGTCATCCCCTGCTGTTCCGGAACGGGTTGCGGCGGGACGCGGGTGACGAAGCAGGCCGCGTTGACGAGGCCTGTGAGGACCGCTACACTCCACGCGCTCCAGCGTAGTCCACGTCCTACCACGGAACCTCGATGACTGGCGTTCGCATTCAGCACCTTTCCGACCACGCCGGCGAGACCGTTCTCGTCCGGGGCTGGGTCGTGACCACGCGGTCGAGCGGCAAGATAGCCTTCCTCGTACTTCGTGACGGGACCGGGACCGTCCAGGCGGTCTTCCTCAAGAAGGAAATCGATCCGGCCGTATGGGATCTCTTCCAAACGCTCACCCAGGAAACCTCCGTTCTCCTCCAGGGGACCGTTCAGGCTGACGACCGCGCTCCCGGCGGGGTGGAACTGCTTGCCACGGACCTGACCGTTCTGGGCGCCAGCGAGGAGTTCCCTGTCTCCCCTAAAGAACATGGGACGACGTTCCTCTTCCAGCATAGACACCTCTGGCTCAGGAGCCGGCGCCAGGTGGCGATCGCCCGGGTCCGTCACGAGGTGGTTCAGGCCATCCGGGACTACCTGTACGACAACGACTTCGTCCTGGTGGATACGCCCATTCTCACGGGCTCCATCGGGGAGGATGCCGGTAATCTCTTTGCCACGGACTACTTCGACCTGGGCCAGGCGTATCTGGCCCAAACCGGTCAGTTGTACGGAGAAGCCGCCGCCGCGGCTCTGGGGAAAATCTACTGCTTCGGCCCCACGTTTCGGGCCGAGAAGTCGAAGACCCGGCGTCACCTGACCGAGTTCTGGATGATCGAGCCCGAGGTGGCCTTCAACGATTCCGATGACAACATGCAACTCCAGGAATCCCTGGTTTCCGCCGTGGTGGCCCGGGTGCTGGAACGCTGCCGGACGCACCTGGCGGATCTGGAGCGTGATCCCGCCGCGCTCGAGGCGGTGGTGGCGCCCTTCCCCAGAGTGTCCTATACCGACGCCGTCAGCAAGCTCCAGGCCCTGGGCTCGGATATCGTGTGGGGCAGGGACCTGGGAGGCGATGACGAGACCCTCCTGGCCCAGCAGTTCGACCGTCCGGTGATGGTCTACAACTATCCGGCTGAGACCAAGGCCTTCTACATGAAGCGCAACCCGAAGGACCCCCGCACGGTGTTGTGCAACGACATGCTCGCCCCGGAGGGGTACGGTGAGATCATCGGCGGGTCGCAGCGCGAAGACGACTACGACCTGCTGCTGGAACGGATCGAGAGCCAGGGACTCGACCCCGAAGCGTATCGCTGGTATCTGGACCTGCGCCGCTACGGCACATTCGTGCACTCAGGCTTCGGCCTGGGCATCGAGCGATTCGTGGCGTGGATGTGCGGCACACCGCATATCCGCGAGTCCATCGCCTTTCCCAGGCAGATCCATAGACTCTATCCCTGAGACACCTCCGGGCCGGGCCGTCGTTCCGCCTCCTTGACCTGATCCCAGATGGTGTCGAGCGCCTCCAGGCCGGCGGCGTGCAGGTCCAGGCCTTGTGACTCGGCCAGGCGTTCGACGGTCTGGAATCGGCTCTGGAACTTGCGGTTGGCCCGGTCGAGCGCCGTGGTGGGCGTCACGCCAGCTTTCCGGGCCAGGTTGACCACGGCGAACAGCAGGTCTCCCACCTCGTCAGCGATGGCCTCGGGGTCGTCGCCGGCCTCGAGCTCCCGTTCGACCTCCTCCAACTCCTCGCGAACCTTGGCCGCGGGTCCCATCGTGTCCGGCCAGTCGAATCCAACGGCGGCGGCACGATCCTGCAGCCGCAGAGCCATGAGCAGCGCCGGGAGGGTGGGCGGAAGCCCTGCCAGGATGCTGCCGCTGCGCTCGCGGGACTTGGTCCTCTCCCAGCTCTCCTTGGGCCCCAGATCGAACAGGTGCGGATGGCGCCGCTGCATCTTGGTCTCGAGCGTCTGGGCCACGTCGTCGGCGGTGAACTCGCCATGTTCCTCAGCCAGCACCAGTTGAAAGGCCACGTTCAGGAGCAGATCCGCCAGCTCTTCCCGGATTCCTGCCGGGTCGCCCTCCCCCAGGGCGTGGTCGAGTTCCAGGGCCTCTTCCACCAGGTACGGCCGCAGCGTTTCCCGGGTCTGCGCCCGGTCCCAGGGGCACCGGTTCCGCAGGTCACGGACCAGGGCCACGGCTCGCCCAAGCGCTGAATTGGTTTGCATTTAGTCGCCTCCTCCGGTATCATACCCGCCGTCTCGTGAGCGCGTCAATTGCACCTCCCGAGCGCGCCTGGGCCGAGGTCGATCTGGCAGCTCTCGTCGCCAACGGCAGGACCATCGCGCAGGTCTCGGGTTCCCGTTTGCTCCCCATGGTCAAGGCCAACGGATACGGCCTGGGGGCCGTTGCCGTGGCTCAGGCGCTCGAAGCGCTTGATCCCTGGGGCTTTGGCGTGGCCACCACCGAAGAGGCCCTCGAGCTGCGGGCCGCAGACATCCGGCGACCCATCGTCGTGTTCACCCCTCTTGCCATCGCCGACATCGATCTGATGCTCTCGCATGACTTGCGACCCGTGGTCGGCGACATCGCTGCCCTGCAGGTGTGGTGCGGGAGGGGGGAGGCGCCGTACCACCTCGAGATCGATACCGGTATGGGCCGCGCCGGCATCCGGTGGGACGACCACGAGGCCCTGGGCAGGGTCGGGGAGCTGGCGGACCGCGGCCGGGAGGGGGTTTTCACCCACTTTCATTCCGCTGAGTCTGCCGCATCGACCGAAGAACAGTGGCAGCGGTTCGAAGGGGTCCTCTCAGGCCTTGGTAGCCGTCCGCCCCTGGTCCATGCGGCCAATAGCGCGGCCGCTCTCGCGGGGCCCAGGTACGCTGGTGACCTGGTACGGCCGGGCATCTATCTGTACGGGGGGTCGGTGGCGGGACGCACGCCGAGACCCGTCGTACGGCTGCGGACCCGGGTCGTGGCGGTGCGCCGGGTGCGGCCCGGGGACAGCGTGAGTTACCTGGCCAGTTGGACCGCTTCAGAGCCGGCTGAAATCGCCACGCTCGGGATCGGCTATGGCGACGGCCTCCCACGGGCGCTCAGCAACCGGGGGCACATCGAACTGGACGGGTGTCCGGCCCCAATCGTTGGGAACGTCACCATGGACATGACGATGGTGGCTCCCGCGGAGCCGGTCGAAGTGGGCGCCATTGCCACCATATTCGGTGGGTCCGTGACGCTGGACCAGCAGGCCACCGCCGCCGGCACCATCGCCTATGAACTCCTGACGGGCCTGGGAACACGGGTCCGTCGCCGCTATGGGAATCCAACATGAACGCGCACTTCGCATCGCTGGTGCTGGGCCTGGCCCAGCAGGCCAACGCCGCACTGGACGGCTCGCTCCCACCCGGGGCCGAAGGCCTGGGAGATCCCAGGCAGTTGGCTGGATCGTTGATCGACTCCCTCGGCATGCTGGAAGAGAAGACCGCCGGCAACCTCGACGAGGACGAGGGCATGCTGTTGAGCCAGACGTTGACCGCCCTCCGGTTTCGCTTCGTCCAATCCGGTTCCAGCCAGAGCGAGGGCGCCGGAGAGGGATGAGACGAGCGGCGATCATCGTCCTCGACGGCATGGGGGTCGGGCCTGCCCACGATGCCGGCTCCTACGGTGATGCCGGGAGCAACACCCTGGGCAACACCGCCCGTGTGTCCGGCGGGCTCCGACTCCCTCACCTGGAGTCGTTGGGGCTGGGGCTGTGTGGCGACATCGAGGGCGTTGCGCCCATCCGGTCCCCTCAGGCGGCGACCGGCCGCTGTCAACCGGCCAGCGCCGGGAAGGACAGCACGACCGGACACTGGGAGTTGTGCGGGGTGCTGTTGTCCGAGCCGTTTCCGACGTTCCCGGAGGGCTTTCCTGCCGGGTTGATCGAGGCGTTCAGCGAGCGCACCGGGCGCGGGGTCATCGGAAACGTGGCCGGATCGGGAACCGATCTTCTGGATCGCTACGGGGATGAGCACCTGCGATCCGGAGATTGGATCGTCTACACCTCCGCGGATAGCGTCTTTCAGGTCGCGGCCCACGAAGGCGTCATCCCGCTCGAGGAGTTGTACCGCGCCTGCACCATTGCCCGTGGGCTAGCGGTCCCGCCCGTCGGCGTGTCGCGCGTCATCGCCCGGCCCTTCCGCGGCTCGCCCGGGGCCTGGGTTCGGACGGCGAACCGCAAGGATTTCAGCCTGGCGCCTCCAGGGGATACCCTGCTGGACCGGCTGGCCCAGGTGTCGGTGCCAAGGGTCGGGGTCGGCAAGGTGGACGACCTGTTTGCGGGGCGCGCCATCACCAGCCGGCACGCCTCGACCAACGAGGAGGCGTACACCCTGATTGCCTCGGTGTTGCAGAGGATGGAGGCGGGACTGTTGCTGGCGAATGTGATCGAGTTCGACCAGACCTGGGGACACCGGAATGACGTCCCGGGCTATGTCCAGGGCCTCAAACAGCTTGACGCGGCGCTTCCCGGGCTCCTGGGGCACGTCCGGGAGGATGACCTCGTTATGTTTACCGCGGATCACGGCAACGACCCGACGACCGTGTCAACGGATCATGCCCGTGAAGTCGTCCCCGTCCTGGCCTACGGACCCAAGGTGCGTCCAGTGGTACTGGGGGAGCGAGCGACGTTTGCCGATGTGGGCCAAACGGTTGCCGAGTTCCTTGGGGCGGAAGCCCTGGATCACGGAACCTCCTTTCTGGATGAGGTATGGAGTGAGTGACGAGTTGATCGCCGAGGCGCGTCTGGCGCAGCAGCAGGCCTACGCGCCCTACTCGGGATTCCGCGTAGGAGCGGCGCTGGAAGCCGATGACGGCCGGGTGTTTCGCGGCTGCAATGTCGAGAGCGCTTCCTACGGCCTGTCGATCTGCGCCGAGCGGGCGGCCGTCGCCGCCGCGATCGGTGATGGGGCGCGGCGCTTCGCGCGCCTCGCGATCGTGAGTGACTCGACGCCTCCAGCCTCCCCCTGCGGGGCCTGTCGCCAGGTGCTGGTCGAGTTCGGCCTGGACCTCGAGGTCCTGGCGGTTGGCCCTGACGGAACCGTCCTGTGGAACCTGGCTGACCTCCTTCCCGACGCGTTCGTGCGTGACCGTCTCCCCGGCACCGGGGCCGGCAGTTGACGGGCTGGCGTCTGGCGGTGCCCGCCGGGGTCGCGCTCGTCGTTGCGGTGGCTGCCTGCCAGCGTGAACTGGTCGCACCGGGAGTCTGTCCGGAAACGTGTCCGGGCGGCTCCCCAGTCGTCATCGATACGGTGCTCATGCCGGTGCTCAACGCCGACAGCACATTCACGGGCTATGTGGAGGCCGGGGAGGGGCTGGCCCTCCTGGTGTCCGAAGGCCGGCCCAATGACGTCCTGAGTCCGATCCGGTTCCTGCCGCTGGGCGACTCCTTGCTGCTGAACGACACCCTGCGGTCGTTCTCCGTGGATTCGATGGCGTTCAGAGTCGGGCTCCTGGCCCGCGATTCGGCCGTCTCCGGACTGGAGATGCTGCTGTACCGCATTCCGTCCGATGTCGACTCCACGGTCACCTATCAGGATCTGGTGCCATTCATCGACGATAGCACCCTGATCGGATCCATTGACGTCGCCGATTCCGTGATCTCGGAGGTGTTCCGGCTGGTCGTCTCAGACAGCGCCACGCTGGACTTACTCAGCTTCGTTCCCGATGACAGCACGACGATGGCCATCGTGGTCGCCATGCGGGCATCTCAGGGATCCGGGATCCGGATCGGGAGCTTGGCGGCCGGGGGATCGGGACCCTTGTTCCAGTCCTTCGTCACGCTCGACAGCGTGGCGGACACGACGATGAACCGACAGGTCATCAGCCGCATCGCCCAATTCAATACATTCGTCTTCGAGGCTCCGACGACCGTCGATGACACCCTGTTGACCATCGGTGGCGCGCCCTCGGCGCGGTCATTGCTTCGCTACGCCCTGCCGTCGTTTCTCCAGTCGCGTGACAGCGCCCAGATCATTCGCGCCACCCTGGAACTCTTCCCGGTCGGGCCCATCCAGGGACTGCGCAACGATTCCTCGCTCGTGCGGGTTCGTGGGGTGCAGAGCGATCTGGGAGCCAAGTCGCCCTTGTGCCAAACCGCCGTGGGGACCTTCTGCGGGTCCTGGTTCCTGAGTCGCGCCGTCACCACCGGACTGACCGTCGGGTCCAGTGACACGGTCAGTGTCGAGGTAGGCGACTTGGTGCGCGGCTGGCAAGGCGAACTGGGCTCGGAGCAGGCCTTGTTCCTGGAGCTGTTGCCAGAGGCGGCCAGCTTCACGATCCCGGTGTTCGGGTCGACCCGAACACCGGGTTCCGCGCCTCGGCTGCTGATTACCTACAGCCTGCCGTTCCCCTTCGAGCAACAATGAAGAGATTCCTGCTTCCGGGCCTGATTGCCGTTCTGGTCGTGCTGCCCAGCACGGCTGTCGGCCAGAGTTCCATGTTCGGTATCCGTGGACTGGGTGTGCCGGGACGAGGGCTGTCCTCGCGGGCGACGGCGATGGGAGGCTCCATCGGGTTGTTCGACCCGGCGTCGGTCCAGGCCATGGCTCCGGTGACGCAGTTGGACGGCCTCACGCTGGGGCTCGAGACCCTGCAGGAATGGCGGTCCATCGACAATCCCGGCGGCACCGGTGACATCCGGAACAACCGATTCCCACAGTTCCGGATCGGTGGGCCGATCAAGCGAGTACGCACCTGGCTGGCCGCTTCCTCCAGCACGTACTCGAACGACGATTTCGGTGTGGCCACGACGGACACGATTCAGATCCGCGGCGAACCGGTCGCGGTGGTCGACACGCTCGTCGGCCTTGGCGGGCTCAACGACCTTCGGCTGGGCGCCGGCTACCAGATCAATACGCGTTGGTCGGTCGGTGGCGCCATCCACATCATCACCGGCTCGACCCGGAACCGGATTCGCCGTGAGTTCGAGGATCCACAGTATCAGTCCTTCCGCGATTCGACCGAAATCTCCTTCTCTGGGGTCGGGTTCTCGCTGAGCGTGGTCGGGCGTCTGTCGCGGTCGCTGGCGGTGGCGGCCATGCTCAGGAGCGATGGCTCGGCCAACGTCACCCTCGACTCGACCAGTGCCGGCAACGTGGATCTGCCCTACACGGCGGCGGTCGGCATTCGCTGGCAGCCGTCGCCGGTCCTCATCGTCGCGACCGAAGGGACCTACCAGACCTGGTCGGCGATCAACAGCGACTTGCTGGAGCGCAACGGAGTGGGCGCCAAGAACTCCTATGGCGTGTCCTTCGGGATGGAGTGGGGATGGCGTGGCACCATGGCTGCCCTCCCGATCCGGGCGGGTATCCGATACGGCCTCCTGCCGTTCCCCATCGATCCCAACTCGCAGCCCAAGGAAATGGCCGTCTCGCTTGGCACCGGCTTCCGCTTCGCCCGAGACAAGGCCAGCGTGAATCTCTCGGGGGAGTACGTGCAGCGTGAACAGACGGATGCCTGGACCGAAACCTCGTTCCTGCTCACCGCCGGCATCGAAATCCGGCCGTGAGGCCGGTCACTCCACGACCCCGCCTCCACGGGATACCTTACCCGGTATGACCAAGCGGCTCTACATCGAGACCTATGGCTGCCAGATGAACGTGGCCGACACCGAGCTCATCCTCGGTGTCCTGGGGTCTGAGGGCTACGAGCGGACCGACCAGCCTGAAGACGCCGACGTCATGCTGGTGAACACCTGCGCGGTACGGGACAACGCCGAACAGCGGGTTCTGGGGCGTCTGGGAGAACTCCAGCGGTACCAGCGTGCCCATGACGTTCTGGGCGTCGTCGGCTGTATGGCGCAGCGCCTGGGACCGGTCCTTCAGGAACGGGTGCCACGCGTCAATCTCGTCGCCGGCCCGGACGCCTATCGGCAACTGCCGGACCTGGTGGCTCTGGCGTCGGGTGGTTCCTCCGTGAGTGACACCGAATTCCGCCACTGGGAGCACTACGAGGACGTCCCCCCGGTCCGGCAGGCGGGT
>JBDHIK010000115.1:0-14830 GCA_039587475.1 Gemmatimonadota bacterium
TCGCGTGTCCCCACGGACGACCAGTACCGTTATCTCCCGGCCGATGCCGGCGACCCCTCGTCGGGCCTTCAAGCGGTGGTGCAGGAGCGGCTTCGGGCTGTTTCGACGCTCGAAGTCACGGCCATCGAGGCCAACGAAACCTGTGTCGTGATACGCACGCTCCCGGGACGGGCCCAGGGGTTGGCCCATTCCCTCGATGCCCTCGACGGGTCTGACATTCTCGGCACCGTTGCCGGGGACGATACCATTCTCGTCCTGCCCCGGAGCATCCGTCATACCGAGAGGCTCCGCCGCCTGCTCGCCAGCCTCCTGGGCCTGGACTGAGCCGGCACTCTCCACCACCACAACTCAGAGCTCGGTCCCATGCCCACCTTCGTGCTGGCCTATTCCGGAGGTCTCGATACCTCAGTCATTCTCGCCTGGTTGCAGGTGCACCACGGCGCCACGGTCGTCACCGTGACGGCCGACCTCGGCCAGCAGCGCGAACTGAAGGGTGTCCGTGAAAAGGCCCTTGCCTGTGGCGCGGCCCAGGTCCACGTCGACGACCTCAAGGATGTGTTCGTCGAGGAGTACGTCTGGCCGGCCCTGAAGGCGGGGGCGCTCTATCAGGGTACTTACCCCCTGGCCTCAGCCCTGGGGCGGCCGCTCATCAGTAGGCGCCTGGTCGAAGTCGCCCGCGAGGTGGGGGCCGACGCCATCGTGCACGGCTGCACCGGGAAGGGCAACGACCAGGTCCGGCTCGAGGTGTCGGCTGCAGCGCTGGCACCGGACCTGAGAGCCATGGCCCCGCTCCGGGAGTGGGATCTGCACAGCCGCGACGATGAGATCGCATGGGCCCAGGCCCACGGGATCCCAATAGACGCCACCCCCGAGGCGCCGTACTCTATCGATGAGAACCTATGGGGCCTGGCGGTCGAGGCCGGGGTGCTGGAAGACCCGTGGGTCACGCCGCCGGAAGACGCCTGGCAGCTCACCACCAACCCGGCCGAGGCGCCGGACGCGTCCGAGGAGGTCACCATCTCGTTCGAGGCGGGCATACCGGTGGCCGTGGACACGGTCCCTCTGAACGGACCCGCCCTCATTCATCACCTCAATCAGCTGGCCGGGTCGCACGGCGTGGGCCGGATCGACCTGGTCGAGGACCGGTTGGTCGGCATCAAGTCACGGGAGCTCTACGAGGCGCCGGCGGCCGTGACCCTCCACACGGCGCGCGACGCCCTGGAACAGTTGACCCTCGATCGGGAAACCCGGCGGCTCAAGGAGGCGATGGGGCAGGAGCTGGCCCGCCTGATCTACGACGGTCTCTGGTTCACCCCGCTCCGCGAGTCGATCCAGCGTTTCGTGGACAGCGCCGTTCAGCCGGTTACGGGAGAGGTCCGACTTGAGTTGCACCGGGGCAGGATCAGGGTCGTGGGTCGCCGGTCCCCGTGTTCCTTGTATCAGCACGACCTCGCTACCTATGGCGCCGGAGACGCGTTCCGGCATCAGTCGGCAGCCGGGTTCATCGACATCTTCGGCATGGCGGCCAAGACGTCCAGCCGCAGGTCCGCGGCCCAAAGAGTGCCCGGAGGTCTGGCATGAGCGACCTCTGGGGTGGAAGGTTTGCAGAGCCGATGGCGGAGGAGATGCGGCGCTTCTCGTCCTCCTTTGCTGTCGACGTACGCCTGGCCCGCTACGACGTCATCGGAAGCAAGGCGCACGCCGCGGCGCTGCTCAGCGCAGGCGTCCTCGATCAGGGACAACACGACGAACTCATCGCCGCCCTCGACCAGGTCGAGCAGGAAATCCTCGAGGGGAGCTTCGGCCAGACCGGGAGCGGGCCACTGCCGGAGGATGTTCACTCGGCGGTCGAGTCACGGCTCGTTGAGCTGTGCGGTGAGACCGGGCAACGGCTCCACGCTGGCAGAAGTCGCAATGACCAGGTGGTGACCGACATGCTGTTGTGGCTCAAGGACACTACAGTGGCGCTCGAAAACGACCTGCGCGGGGTGCAGCAGGCGCTGGTGACACTGGCAGAAGAGCACCAGAATCTCGTGGTTCCCAACTACACCCACTTGCAGCGCGCCCAGTCGATTTCGATGGCCCATCAACTCCTGGCGCATTTCGAGGGGCTGGAGCGCGACGTCGGCCGCTTGCGCGACGCTCGCACGCGGGCCGACCGGTGCCCGCTCGGCGCGGGTGCGGGGGCCGGTACGACGCTCCCGATAGACCGTGCCGCGACGGCGAGCCGGTTGGGGTTTGCCGGTGTGGCACTGAATTCCGTGGATGCCGTGGGGGATCGTGACTGGGCGGTGGAGTTCGTGGCTGCCTGCGCCATGACTATGACTCATCTGTCACGTCTGGCGGAGGAGCTCATCGTGTGGTCGACCGAGGAGTTCGGGGTCGCCCGTATCGGGGATGCGTTCTGCACCGGCTCATCGATGATGCCACAGAAACGCAATCCGGATGCGGTCGAGCTGATTCGCGGCAAGACTGCCCGTGTCGCCGGGGACCTGCAGACACTGCTCGCCCTCCTCAAGGGCCTGCCGCTTGGCTACCAGCGCGATCTGCAGGAAGACAAGGAGGCGGTCTTCGACGCAGCGGACACGACCGGGGCAGCCCTGCGCATCATGGCCGGGGTCCTGGCTGAGACCGAGTTCTTCCGGCCGACAAGCCAGGCGCCCGATTTCACCGGTGCGACGGATCTGGCGGAGCATCTGGTCCTGCTGGGCGTCCCGTTCCGACAGGCACACCGCCGGGTCGGCGAACTGGTCCGGGCCTGTGAGGCCACCGGCCGGGGCCTGGCGCAAGCGACGTCCGTCGAATTGACTGCGGCCGGCGCTCCCGGGATCGACCCCGCCGCGCTTTCGCAGGAAGGTGGCGTGTCGGCCAAGAAGAGTTCAGGGTCGCCGGCTCCCGGCGAAATGGCCAAGGCTCTGGCCCGTTGCCACAGTCTCCTTTCCGCACCTACGGAAACCCTGTCGTAGATTGAAGAGGTGGTGCGGTTTGGGCCGCCCCTTGTGGTCGAGAAGAAAGACCTGGTGTGGGCCCTGGGCAGGTCAAAGCTGCAACCGAGGCGGACATCGAGGACCTCGAGTTCGATAGGGCTGAGTAGGCGGAATCGATCGACAAGTTGTATGCGGAAGAAGAGATGCTGCACCAAACGCTCAGTGCTAACAACGACGAGAGCGTGAATGAGGCGACGCTGGACACCAAGGAACAAGTGGAGCCACGGGCATCCGCCCTACGGGAATGGCTCGAAGACATCGAGAGTGAGATACAGATGCGAGAGAAGGAGAGAGGGCAACAGCGATTGGATGAGGGGAGCGTGGGATGACGACGTCAACGGACGGCTGGTGGGGCGACTATGAGGTCGCCGCAAATCAAACCCTACGCTGGCAACTCGGTCCCACGACGCTCTGGATCACGCGTCGTGACCAGGAGTGGCGAATCACGAGCGCTGGCGGGCGCGATGTCATCGACAACCGGCTGGCCATCGCCGAGCCGGCGGAGGAACCTGCCGGCGATGACATCAATGTCAGGCGGGTCGCGAGCCGGAGTGGAAACCGATCGATTCGCCTCGGACCGGTGCTTCCCGACCTCCCAGTGGTGGTAAAGACCACCCAGCCTCTGTTCGTACCAGCCATGGAAGAGGCGACGCTCTTCGTGTCTGTTCCACTCTGGCTTCGTGTGTACCTTGATGGGCGCGACCGCGAGGTGGTGGATACGCCCATCGCACGGCCTTCAGATACATGGTTCGGTCCGGACACGATGACGGGTGAGCTATGCTACGCCTTGCGAACGAGCGCCAGGCTTCACATCGGGGATCTTCCTCGTCAGCCCCACCGCGCCATCTTGGCCGTGCGAATTCGGAACAGCGCGCCGTCGGTGCTGCTCGTCGAAACACTGAAGATCCCGGTGCCACACCTCTCGCTGTTCGCTTCCGACAAAGGTCAACTGTGGACGGAGGCACTCACGGTCGAGCATGTGAAGAAGGCGGAAGCCAGCCACGTCAAGCTGGATGACAAGCCGATGCAGCTCGCGGCCAGCCAACGAATCGCAGGGCCACGTAAAGAGATGTCGAAAGGCTTTCTGTCGGACGCCTTCGGTAGATTCTTCGGCAGGAGAGGCAAGTAAACACAGTGGGCGAGATACTCAGCAACCTCGGCTTGTCAGACTTCTTGACGTCTGACCGTGTGCTCGGTTTGGCCCGGGCTGTCCTGATCTTCGTTGTCGGGCTCGTATTGGCCCGGGTCGTAAGCAGAGCTGCCGCACGAGGGTTGCGGCGTCGAGTGAGTGCGCAGGAAGCCGTGTTGGTGAGGCGGTTGATCTTCTACGTCCTGTCGGCGCTCGTGGTCACATCGGCGCTCCACCAGCTCGGCTTCAGACTCGGTGTGCTCCTGGGTACGGCCGGCGTCATCACGGTGGCCGTCGGCTTCGCGGCACAGACATCGCTTTCCAATATCATCAGCGGGTTCTTCTTGATCGCCGAACGTCCCTTTGAGGTGGGCGACCGGCTCGATGTAAACGGCCGAGTGGGCTTTGTCATCTCGATAGACCTGCTCTCGGTGAAACTGCGCACGTTCGACAATCTGATGGTCCGCGTGCCAAACGCGGAGATGATCAATACCACCTTCGTGAATCTCACGCGATTCCCCATTCGCCGAATCGACCTGCAGATTGGGGTCGCCTACAAGGAAAACACTGAACGTGTCCGCGAGATTCTCTTAGACGTCGCAGAGCGAAATCACCTGTGCCTCGAGGAGCCGCCGCCGTTGTTCATCTATAAGGGCTATGGCGATTCAGCCCTCGAGCTACAATTTTCCGTCTGGGCGAAACGCGACAACTTCCTCGAACTGAGGAACACGATCAACCAAGAGATCAAGTTCGCGTTCGACGAACATGGCATCGAAATCCCGTTCCCGCACCGAACGCTCTACACTGGTAGTGTGACGGAACCGTTCCCCGTGCGTGTCGTAACGGGTGACGCAAGATCGGCAGCCCAATCGGAACAACTGGAGCGGCATGAGTAGGGCACCACGTCGCCTCCCGTCGGGTCGCCTTCGTTGGCGGGATCGGATCGCGTTCCGGCTGGAACGTTTCGTCTTGCGAGGCATTGGGCAGCGCTTGCTACTGGCTGTGGGCATAATAGTCCTGACATCCGTGGTAGCTGGCCTCATCGCCTTCTGGCTGGTAGCCGGCCTGGACCCGGCAGAGGCTATCTGGTGGGCGTTTCTGCGGTTGTCCGATCCAGGGTATTTGGGAGACGACCAGGGCATGGCGCTACGAAGCGTCTCCACGGTGGTCACGGTGCTTGGGTATGTCCTCTTCCTGGGTCTCCTGATTGCGATCATGACGCAGTGGATGAACCAGAAGATCCAGTACCTCGAATCGGGTGTCACCCCAATTGCGTTACGGCATCACGTGATCATCTTCGGCTGGACGGCACGGACGCCCGCGATCGTGCGGGGCCTGCTGGGCGCGCGCCGACGACTGGACCGCTTTCTGGCCGAAGTCGGTGTCCGAGACCTGCGCGTCGTCGTGTTGGCCGATGAAGTCGACGATGACATCCGCCGCGAGATGCGCGAGCGGCTCGGCGACATGTGGTCGGATCGACACATCGTACTCCGGGCGGGAACGCCTCTGCGCGCGGAACACCTCGACCGGGTTGCCTTTCGCGATGCTGCCGTCTTGATCTTGCCGGGCGCGGACTTCGGCGAAGCGCATCCCGCGGCCGTCGACGCCAAGACGATCAAGACGCTGTTGTCGCTCTCGAGAAACGCGGGCCTTGGTGAGACACGGTTACCCCTGGCTGTGGCGGAAGTGTTCGACATCAGGCGCGTGACTCTGGCGCAGCGAGCCTACAGAGGAGAAAGCGAGGTGATCGCGGCGGATGACACTGTGGCCCGCATCATCGCACAGAGCGCACGGCAGCGTGGTCTCGGTGCAGTCTACTCGGAGCTCCTGAGGCTCAACGACCGCAACTCGATCTACCTACGTTCGATCGACGGGCTCGTCGGTAGATTCGCTGAAATCCGCCGTCGCTTCTCCCAAGCGATCCTCCTCGGCACCATTCCGGCGGGGCAGGGCACACCAAACCTGAGACCCGGTCCCGACACACGCATCGAGCGCGGCGACGTGCTCGTCTTCCTCGCACGAAGTTACGCTGACTGCTCACCGGTGGAGCCTGGTCTGTCCCCGGCTCCAATGTCATCCATGCCACCGCGGTCGCTTGCTCAAGAGCGGCAGCGCCGAACGCTCATTCTCGGTTGGAGTCGCAAGGTGCCGGCGCTGCTGTGGGAGCTCGATCGATATCATACCGACGTCCACGAGGTCGACGTGGTCTCCTCCACACCGGTCGAGACCAGAGAACACCTCATGCAGCACTACGAACCTCGAGAGGGGCGAGTGACCGTGCGGCAGGTGCAGGCCAACTTCGCGATCCCGCGTGTGCTGCAAGACCTCGAGCCAGGTGGTTATGACAACGTCCTGATTGTCGCAAGCGAACGACTGACGGAAGAGGAAGAGGCCGATGCAACGACAACCGCGACCTATCTGATGCTGTTGGACATCCTGCCGGAAGGGGATTCTCGTCCCGATGTCATGATCGAACTGCTCGACCCCGATAACGTCACTCTGTTCGGAGACACGGACGACGATGTGATCGTGAGCAGCGAGCTGGTGAGTTTTCTGCTGTCACAGGTAGCATTGCGTCACGAACTGGCTGCCGTCTTTTGTGAACTCTCGCGCCCCTGGGGGCCGCAGATCTTGGTGGAACCGGCGGCCCGCTATGTCGAGCTCGACCAGCCGGTCTCGTTTGACGACGTCGACCGCGCAGCTGCGGCCAAAGGCGAGATCGCGTTGGGTTTGTGGCGCGGGGGCAAACGCTCCGCCGGCCTGTTCCTCAACCCCGACCGGGACGCCGAGTGGCAGCTCGACGAGACAGATTCCGTTGTGCTGCTAGCTAGAGTCGCCGAGCCGGGAGGGAAAGAGAACGATTGACGCGGCTATACGTTGACGTCCATTCGTATCGTTGCGCCATCTCCGGCTTTGGTCTACCGGCGATCTTCTCTGCTGGTGGGACGTAACCTACGAGGAGTACCGATGAAGCACAGACCCGTCACTCCTGCCCGGCTACGCGCTACCGTCGGAGGGATCGGCGCAGGCCGGGTCGGTGCAGTCGGACCAGGTACAGATCAGCAACTGTGATTACAGCGCCGTGCCAGGCATCATTTGGTACGGCGTTCAGCGGCAAATGACTATTCAGCGATTTGCGGCATATGCGGCGCCCATCTTCTGGTGCTCGATGGACGAACCGAGCACGAACTACCGCAGGGGCAAGCAGGTGCGCGGCAAGGGTGTCATGATCGGCATCGCGATCAAGGCCGAGTCGGGCACGGCGCGACCGTTCTGCGAGGGACTCGTTGGGGAACCTGCGGTAGCGTAGAGAGATGCTGGATGACAGATGCCAGGTAGTGGTGGTCTGGCATCTGATATCCCATCCGTCCACCAGCCAGTAATCACTGTCCACCAGCAACCAACCACCGACCACCGACCATACTATGTCACGACTTCGAGCCTACTCCTATGCCGTCCTTCTCAGTTCTTTCTCGATCTTGGGTTGCACCCCTTCAGAGATGACCGACGAAGAAATCGTGGCCCGCGCCACCGAGATCCACCCGCGAATCCTGACGATCGACACCCACGACGACATCCCCCCCAACTTCGCCACTGATGAAGTCGATCCCGGCGCTCCCGGCGGTCGGCAGGTGACGCTTCCCCAGATGCGGGACGGCGGATTAGATGCGGCGTTCTTCATCGTCTACGTGGGACAGACCGAACGGACAGAGGAGAACTACGCCAAGGTCAAGGAAGATGCCCTGGTCAAGTTTGCCGCCATTCACCGGATGGCCGACACGCTTTATCCGGAGGAGATCGAGTTGGCCTACTCGGCCGCAGACGTCACGCGCATCCACGACAGTGGGAAGTTGGTGGCTGCCATCGGCATCGAGAATGGGTACGCCATTGGCAAGGACCTGGCATTACTCGAGAAGTACCACGATTTGGGCGCGCGCTACATCACGTTGGCGCACGGCGGACACAACGATATCTCCGATTCGTCCACCCCGCGTGACAACCTGGACGACGGACCGGAGGAACACGGGGGCATCAGCGCCTTTGGCGAGGAGGTCGTCGCCGAGATGAACCGGTTGGGCATCATGGTCGACGTGTCGCACATCTCGAAGAACGCCATGCTGGAGGCCGCTCGCTTGTCGCGAGCTCCTGTCATTGCCTCGCACTCGTCCGTGCGCGCCCTGGCGGATCATCCGCGCAACATGGACGACGAGCAACTCCTCGCGCTCAAAACAAACGGCGGGGTGATCCAGATCGTGGCGTTCGACGGCTACGTCAAGGTGCCGCCAGCCGAGAAGGCTGCGGCCCGGGCCACATTGGCCGAGGACATGGGAGTCACTCGTGGCAATTTCAACACGCTCACGAGCGAACGCCGTGAGGCCTTCTTCCAGGGCATGCGCGAGATCGACGAACAATGGCCCGGCGCCACGGTGAGCGACTTCGTCGACCACATCGACTACGCCGTCGAGCTGATTGGCATCGACCACGTGGGCATTTCGTCGGACTTCGATGGTGGGGGTGGCGTCGAGGGATGGGACAACGCCGCCGAGACCCTCAACGTCACGATCGAGTTGGTCCGACGCGGGTACTCCGAGGAAGACATCCGCCAGCTGTGGGGCGGCAATACCCTCCGGTTGTGGCAGGACGTCGAGCGGGTAGCGACGGAGCTGCAGGCGGACTAGCGGTTTGCAGACTCGCAGGCGGGCGTCGGCGGCTGGAGCCCACCGTCTGTCGCGACATCGTCGATGGGCCGCCTGGCCCGGTCTGGCCCCCGCCAACCCACCCCGCTAGGTTCCAGTCCCGGCTGCGAAGGGCCGCCGGGCGGAACCGCCGGCACGTCAGGTGCCGCCTGACGTTCCGCATTCCGCACTCTGTACTCCCGACTTCATCATGACAGCCACCGCTTCTCCCAGCACCGACATCCTCAAGTCACTCGGCATCCAGGACACCAATTTCGGCGGGTTCGCCGGGGACTGGATCGGCTCGGGCCCCGACCTCGAGGTCTATTCCCCGATCGACAATTCCCGACTCGCCACGGTCAAACAAGTTACCGAAGCGGAATACGACCGCATCGTCGACCGGGCCCACGAAGCGTTTCTCATGTGGCGCACGGTGCCCGCCCCCAAACGGGGCGATATCGTCCGGCAACTGGGCAACAAGTTGCGCCAGAAGAAGCACGAACTCGGTGCCCTGGTCACGCTCGAGATGGGCAAGATCCAGGCGGAGGGCGAGGGTGAGGTTCAGGAGATGGTCGACATCTGCGATTTTGCCGTCGGGCTGTCACGGCAGCTGTACGGGCTCACCATGCCTTCGGAGCGTCAGGACCATCGCATGATGGAGCAGTGGCACCCGCTCGGCGTGGTCGGGGTCATCAGCGCCTTCAACTTCCCCGTCGCCGTGTGGAGCTGGAACACGGCTCTGGCCGCGGTGTGCGGCGACAGCGTGGTGTGGAAGCCGGCCTCGGGTGTACCGCTCACGGCCATCGCTTGCACCAAAATTGCCGAGGAGGTCTGCCGGGAGAACGACGTCGACCCGGCCATTTTCTCGCTCTCGGTCGGGAAGGGCTCTACCGTCGGCGACCGGTTGCTGCACGACCGGCGCATCCCCCTCGTGTCGGCCACCGGCAGCTGCAAGATGGGCTACCGGGTCGGATCGGTCGTGGGTGAGCGCCTGGGGCGCACCATCCTCGAACTGGGCGGCAACAACGCCATCATCGTGACGCCGAGCGCCGACCTGGACCTGGCGTTGCCGGCCATCCTGTTCGGCGCGGTCGGCACCGCGGGCCAGCGCTGTACCTCGACCCGTCGCATCATCGTGCACGAGTCGATTCGCCAGGAACTGGTCGACCGATTGGTCCGAGCCTACCAGGACATCAAGATTGGCGACCCGCGCAGCGGCGACACGCTCATGGGTCCCCTGGTGACGCACGGCGCGGTGGAAGACATGATGAACGCCGTCGGCCGCATCACGAAGGAAGGCGGCGAGGTCCTGTATGGCGGCGAGCATCTCGAAGGGCCGGACTACCCGGGCGGCCACTACGTGACGCCCTGTATCGCGGCGGTGAAGAACGAGTACGCCATCGTGCAGGAAGAGACCTTCGCACCCATCCTCTACATCATCGGCTACGGCAACGCCGCATCGTCGGCGAAGGACGCGGTCGCCGAGATGGAGCAGGCCATGGCGCTCCACAATGGTGTGCCGCAAGGGCTCTCGTCAGCCATCTTCAGCGACAGCGTGCGTGAAGCGGAGTACTTCCTGTCGCATCGTGGCAGCGACTGTGGTATCGCCAACGTCAACATCGGGACCAGCGGCGCCGAGATCGGTGGGGCCTTCGGGGGAGAAAAAGAGACCGGCGGCGGGCGTGAGTCCGGGTCCGATTCCTGGAAGCTGTACATGCGCCGCCAGACCAATACGGTGAACTGGAGTACGGAGCTCCCGCTGGCCCAGGGCCTCAAATTCGGCTGAGCGCTCAGCCGGGTCACGTGCTCCACGCTGCGTCTCGATCGCTGACCGCCCTGTCGGCGGGTCGTCCCGGCTGACATATTTCCCTCATGGCTCCCTCGAAGAAGCGCCGCCCCGACAAACCGCCTCTGATGCTGGGGTGGCGCGAGTGGATGGGGTTACCTGACCTCGATATCCCCGCCCTCAAAGTCAAACTCGATACCGGCGCCCGGTCTTCTGCGCTGCATGTCACCGACATTCGGCTGTTCCGCCGGCGGAACGAGGATTGGGTACGATTCCGACCGGTGCTGGACGACGGCCGGCCCCGACTCCGGGCTGCAGAAGCGCGAGTCCTCGATCAGCGCATGGTGCGAGACTCCGGAGGGCGGGAACACCTCCGGGTCGTCATCAAGACGGCTATCGAGGTCGCGGGCTGGATCTGGCCGGTTGACCTGACTCTGGCCAGCCGCGGGGAGATGTCGTTCCGCATGTTGCTGGGCCGTCAGGCTATGAGTGGGCGTATCATCGTCGACCCGGTACACTCCTATCTGGCGGGACGAAGGACATCCATGCGCAAGAGGCGCGTCCCTAAACGAAAGACGTCATGAAGATCATCGTACTGTCCCGGAACCCGAAGTTGTACTCGACTTCACGTCTGGTGGAGGCGAGTCGTGAGCGAGGCCACGATGTCCGGGTCATCGATTACTTGCGCTGCTACATGGACATCACGGCGCATCGCCCGCAGGTGATCTTCCGGGGAGAACGGCTCACGGACGTACAGGCCGTCATTCCCCGTATCGGCGCCTCCCGGACGTTCTACGGGTGTGCCGTGGTTCGCCAGTTCGAGATGCAGGGGGTCTTTTGTGTCAACGAGTCCCAGGCCATCACGCGCTCGCGAGACAAGTTACGGTCGCTGCAACTGCTGGCACGCTCCGGCATCGGTCTCCCGGTCACCGGGTTTGCCCATTCCACCAAGGATGTGGATGGACTCATCAGTGTCGCGGGCGGGGCGCCCCTGGTCATCAAGCTTCTGGAAGGCACGCAGGGGATCGGCGTGGTCCTGGCGGAAACTCGCAAGGCCGCCGAATCGGTCATCGAGGCGTTTCGCGGCCTCGATGCCAACATCCTGGTTCAGGAGTTCATCAAGGAGGCAGGGGGGATGGACATCCGGTGCCTCGTCGTCGGCGGCAAGGTCGTCGCCGCTATGAAGCGACAGGCCGCCGAAGGCGAGTTCCGGTCCAATCTGCACCGGGGTGGCACGGCTGAGAAGATCAAGCTGACGCCTGAGGAACGGAGCACGGCCGTGCGTTCCGCCAAGGCCATGGGCCTCAACGTGGCAGGCGTGGATCTGCTGCGATCAAACCACGGCCCGGTGGTCATGGAGGTCAATTCGTCCCCCGGCCTGGAGGGGATCGAGAAGGCGACCGAAGTGAACGTCGCAGACAGGATCGTGGCGTTCATCGAGAAGGAGGCGACTGGGAAGGCCTCCACCAAGGATCGCATTCAGGCCTGACATGGCCGATCTCTCCTTCGCAGGCACGGTCGTCCCGCCAGGGACCGTCCAGAGCCTCGAACTTCCTTTCGCCCGCCTTCCCACCGGCAACCCCATGCCGGTGCCGATGCTCGTCGCTCACGGTGCCGGCGGCGGCCCGGTGTTGTTCCTCACCGCCGCCATTCACGGGGATGAAGTCAACGGCGTCGAGATCATTCGGCAGGTCTTCGACATGCTGGACCCCACGGCGCTGGCCGGCGCCGTCGTCGCGGTCCCGGTCGTTAATGTGTTCGGGTTCGTGGCGGGGTCGCGCTACCTCCCCGATCGCCGCGACCTCAATCGCAGCTTTCCCGGATCCAAGACGGGATCGTTGGCGGGCCGATTGGCCGACCTGCTGATGCGGGAAGTCGTGGCGCGAGCCGACTATGGCATCGACCTACACACCGGCAGCGATCATCGGTCAAACTTGCCGCATATTCGCGCCGACCTCGAACGGCCCGAGACCCTCAGAATCGCAGAGGCGTTTGGGACACCTCTGCTGATCAACGCCCGGATCCGGGAAGGGTCGCTGCGCCAGGCCGCCGAGAAAGCCGGCGTCCCCTGCCTGCTCTATGAAGCTGGTGAAGCGCAGCGGCTCAATCGACGCTCGGTACGGGACGGTGTGGCCGGGGTCCTGCGGGTCATGCACACGCTCGGCATGGTCGACGCCGCTGTCCCCAGCGACATCACCCCCCAACAGGTGCGCCGGACCACCTGGCTACGTGCCCGGCGCGCCGGCCTGTTTCGCCTGACGGTGCAGTTGGGGGACACCGTCTCCGCCGGGGAGGAATTGGGGCGGATTCGCGATGCTTTCGGCGAAGTGGGGGCCATCGTCAAGGCGTCGCACGATTCCGTCGTCCTGGGCGTAGCCCGCAATCCCATCGTCAACCGCGGCGACGGAATCATTCATCTGGCGATGCCCGACGGGTAACGGTCACCGTCGTCCCAACCATCCCTTGCCGCGGAACCACCAGACCATCCCCAGCGCCACACTCGCCATGAGGGCCAGCACGACGGGGTAGGCATACTCCCGGCGGAGCTCCGGCATGAAATCGAAGTTCATACCGTAGACGCCGGCAATGAACGTGAGCGGAATGAAAATACTCGCCATGATGGTGAGCACCTTCATGATCTCGTTCATCCGGTTGCTCTCGGTCGAGAGGTAGACGTCGAGGAGACCACTCGCCATTTCCCGGTACGTTTCGATGACATCGATCACCTGGACGCAATGGTCGTAGGTGCCGCGCAAATACACCCGGACCGGCTCCGTGAACCCGCTGTCGTCGTCCCGCGCGGCGCTGCTCAGCGCTTCACGCTGGGGCCAGACCGCCCGCCGCAGTTCGAGCAGCTCCCGTTTCAGCCCGTAGATCCGCGACACCGAGTCCCGCTCGGGGCGCTCGATGACCTCGGTCTCGAGGAGTTCCAGCCGATCGCTCATGCCCTCCAGGATGGGGTAGTAGGCGTCGACCACCGTGTCGAGGAGCGCGTAGGCCAGGTAGTCGCACCCCAGTTCCCGAATCACCCCGCCCCCGCGTTCCAGCCGGCGACGAACCGTCTCGAAGACCGAGGTTCCGGTCAACTCGAACAACCGGGTATTGAGGAATTCGTCAAACCACATGAACGCGCCTCACGGTGGCGGCCCTGAACGTCACGAACGTGGGCGTGCCCCCTGCCCGTCGGAGCAGTACACTAAGTGAGACTCCCTGACGCCATCGTCCCCGCGCGGGCGTCTTCCAATACCTCGGAGAGAGCGATGACCCCGTCGAGTTCCCCGTCCCCCAGCGACAAGAGCCTGGACCGCATGCGGCGCTACGTCGAGAAGTACTGGGCCAAGACCGGCACCTCGCCCCACCCCAACCAAGCCGTCACCGACGCGGTCGTCACCGGGCTTGCCGTCCATCTCGACCAGTTGGGGCGGCCGCTGTGTCCCTGCAACTTCTATCCGGACAAGCAGGCCGAAGTGGAGCGCAGCCGCGAATGGGTCTGCGCCTGCGACGAAATGAAGCAATGGAAGTACTGTCACTGCCTGCTGTTCGTCACCCCGGAGGGGCTCCCCATCACCGAGTACCTCCCCGAAGACCACGAGGGCCGTGAGATCTACGGCCTGGTGCCGGACCCCACGCCCGACCAGGGACGCGAGGCGACACGCCGGACACGACGGTCTTGAGGGAGGGCGCTGGCGCAAGATGTATATACGGTGTATATACAGACCATGAGCACTCCTGAGGGTCTGCTGGCTCGCACCGTCGAGCACCTGGAACACCGGGACCCCGATCTCGTGCTGCGGCTCCGCGGTCGGGATCCGTCGGCCCCACTGACACTGGTAGAAGTCCGGGCCATCGTGGTCCGGCTCAGGTCTCAGATGTTGGATGCTACCTTCGACGATACCCACATCGGTCCTGACATCTCCGCCACCTCGGAGTTGTACGAAGCGTGGCGCCAGGTGCTGGAAGGCATGGAGGTCTAGCGCGTGCGCACACGCATCGCCAAGTGGGGCAACAGCTTGGGCCTTCGGATTCCCAAGGCCTTCATCGCCGACGCCGGCTTGGCCGACGGCGATGAAGTGGAGATCTCACTCGAAGGTGGCCGAATCGTCATTACGCCGGTGGGTAAGGACTACGGTCTGGGTGAGCTGGTAGACGGCATCACCCGCGAGAATCGACACGACGAGAGGGATTGGGGTCCTCCCGTGGGGAATGAGGTGTGGTAGCTCCCGACCGGGGCGACCTGGTGCTGATCGATATC
>JBDHIK010000116.1:0-13298 GCA_039587475.1 Gemmatimonadota bacterium
TCGGCAAAGGCGCGGGCACTGTCGAAGCGATCGGCGGGGAGCTTCTCCAAGGACTTGGCCGTTGCAGCGGCCACGTTGACCGGCACCGATTTGCGGAACGCGGTGAGGGGTGGCGCATCCTCGGAGATGATCTTCATGATGATCTGCTGCGCCGAGCCGCCGAGATGCGGAGGCGCCCCCGCCAGCATCTCGTACAGGACGCTGCCGAGCGAGTACACGTCCGAACGGGCGGTGATTTCCTTCTCGGCCGTGGCCTGCTCGGGGCTCATGTAATGCGGCGTGCCAAGGGAGAGACCGGTCTCCGTCATGCGCCCGCCGGCCGCGGCACTCACCGCCAGGGCAATGCCGAAGTCCGCCACCATGGGACGGCCGTCGTGCAGCAGGATGTTCTCCGGCTTGATGTCCCGATGGATCACCCCGTGGCGGTGGGCGTAGTCCAGCGCGTCGGCGACGGCGACGGTGATGTTCACGGCTTCGTCGATGCCGAACTGCGTTTCGCGGTCGAGCTTGCTGCGCAGGGTCTCGCCGTCGATGAACGGCATCACGTAGAACAGGAAGCCGTCGGCCGTCCCCGAGTCGAACAGCGGCAGGATGTGGGGGTGCTGTAGCGCGGCCGTGGTCTTGATTTCCTGGACGAAGCGGTCGGCGCCCAACACGGCGGCCAGGTCGGGACGCAGGACCTTCACCGCCACTTTGCGGTCGTGCTTCAGGTCCTCGGCCAGGTAGACGGTGGCCATGCCCCCCTCGCCCAGACGGCTGAGGATGCGATAGCGATCGGCCAGGGCCGCGGAGATGCGTTCCGTGGACTCGGTCATGGGCTACGCGATTCGGCCCCGTCGACAGCGGGCCGGCCACGCTTCATTCTTGTAGGCATGAGCCGCAAAGATAGAGTCTTCGGGGCCCTACGGCGAGGGCCGAGGGATGGAGAAACGCCCCGGCCCGGGGGCCCCGTCAGGCGGGGCCGCTGGCGTCGATGGTCGACGCTCCTGGTGCTGGCCCTGGCCTGGCCGCCTTCGGGGACCGCTCAGGACGCGGCCACCCGGGTCATGTCGTTCAACATTCGCTACGGTACGGCCCAGGATGGGCCGAACGCCTGGCCGCTACGCCGGGAACTGGTGTTCCAGACCATCCGGGACCAAGCCCCGGACGTCGTCGGCATCCAGGAAGCCCTGGCATTCCAGCTGGACGAACTGGATGAGGCGTTGCCACGCTACCGCCGCGTCGGCGTCGGCCGGGACGACGGGGAGGCGGCTGGTGAATTCGCCGCCGTCCTGTTCGACAGGGACCGTTACCGCGTCCTGGACGAGGGCACCTTCTGGTTCTCCGACACCCCGTCGGTACCCGGATCGATGGACTGGGGCAACGGCATCACCCGGATCTGCACCTGGGTGCGCCTGCGGGACCATCAGACGGGGCGATCCTTCTTCGTATACAACGTGCACTGGGACCATGAATCGCAAGTATCGCGAGAGCGCTCGGCGGTGCTGTTGGTCGAACGGATCCGCACCCGCGCCGGCCAAGACGATCCGGTCATCGTCACCGGGGACTTCAACGCCGGCGAGAGCAACCCGGCTTTCACCTATCTGCTGTCTCACGGTCTGATCGATACGTTTCGCGAGGCCCATCCCACGGCCACGTCGGTGGGAACGTTCAACGCCTTCCGCGGCGTGTCCGATGGCGACAAGATCGACGCGGTCCTGGTGTCGAACGGCTGGGACGTGATCGACGCCGGCATCGTGGGGAGCAACGACGACGGTCGCTACCCGTCAGATCACTTTCCGGTCGTGGCCCAGCTGACCGCACCGTAGCCCAGCTCGTGGGCCGGGCCCGCTCCTCAGCCCTGGGAACCGGTCGCGGCCAGGGACCCGTATCCGGGCTGGGACCGATCATAACTGACCGATGCCTTCGGTACGGTCGACACATGATGTTCATCCCACCACTGCCTGGCTCGATCCCTGGTCCAGGCCTCGGCCATCGGGACCGCGGCCAGCGCATCCAGCAACTCGTCCCCGGTCTGAGGCCGGTCGGACGGCTTCTTGGCCAGGCACCGGAGGATGAGCGCCTCCAGCTCCGCCGGCACCTCGAGCTCCGTCCGCCGGGAGGGCGGGACCGGCTCGTCGTGGACGTGCTTCAGCAGGGTGTCCATCGGCGTTCGGCCCTCGAACACGTTGCACCCGGTCACCAGCCAGTAGCCGACGCAACCCACCGCATAGATGTCGGCCCTGGCATCGACGCGTTCCTCGCCAATGGCCTGTTCGGGAGCCATGAAGGCGGGCGTTCCACCGGCAACGTGGTCGGCCGTGAGCTTTGCGGCGTCTTCCGTGTAGGGGCCGCTGGGCTTCACCAGACCGAAGTCCAGCACCTTCACGAAGTCGACGTCGCGCCCCTGGCGGCAGGTATAGACGTTGGCGGGCTTGACGTCACGGTGCACCAGCTCGGCCTCGTGCGCCTCGGCCAGCGAGTCAACCATGTCGCGCAGAAAGTGCATGGCCCGCTCTGCCGGCACCGGCCCGAATTTCTCGACCAGGCGGTCCAGGTCGAAGCCATCCAGGAGTTCCATGACGTAGTAGAAGGTGCCGTCGTCGGTGACGCCGAAGTCGAACACCTCGATGGTGTGTGGCGACCGGAGCAGCGCCGTGGCGTGGGCCTCGCGCTCGAAACGCTGCTGCAGGACGTCGACCGCTTCCCCACCGGCGGCGCCCAGCACCTCGGGCCGGATCAGCTTGATGGCGGCCGGCCGGGCCAGCGTCCGGTGCTCCGCACGCCACACTTCCCCCATACCGCCCTGCCCAAGTTGCTCCACCAACCGGTAACTCCCCATTTCCTGAGCCTCACGGACGGCCCGTCCCATGTGATAGACGACCCGGGCCCCGACCAGCGCCATGAGGACCACCAGCAGGTTGGGAAAGACCAGCCCGAAGAAGAACTCGAACGGGGTGAGGGCCATGGTGTTGCTGCCGAGTGCCGTATTGAAGCCGAAGACGACGGGGACCGCACTGACCGACAGGATGGCGGCCACGATCGACGTGGCGGGGCGCCGGGGGATGGCGATGGTGAACAGCATGACCCATACGGTCACCCACGACAGGCCGACCCCACCGGCTCCCACATGCCGGTAGGTGATGCCGGAGACGATGTCGTGGTATTCGGCGAACGCAATACCGTAGCTACCAAGAATCTGGAACAGGGTCCCAATCTGCAGCTTGACCGACGGTGTCAGGGCGGCCCGCAGCGCGGCGGTGACGGCGAGCGCCAGCAGGATCGACACCAGGGGCGGCATCCAGTAGCTGGGCTCCCCGAAGAAGCGCGTGCGTCCCTCCGGATCCAACATCGCCGGCAGGACCGCCGCCATGAAATAGATGAATGCGTACACCGGAGCGATGACGCCGACGCGCCTGATCGAGGCCTCGATCAGGTCGGGCGGCAGCGACCGGGTGCGCCCCCCGCCATCCGGGGAACGCCGGTCCTTGCCGGCCTCGCGGATCAACATCGTCGGACACTTCTCACGCCAACTCATATGGCTGGAAGATAGCCCGGATCGGCCGGGCAGCGAGGGGCCCCCGTGGTAGTGGCCATGGTCCGACCCGGGCCGGGCGGCGCGCAGCGACCACGGTTCGGCGTTATCATTCAGGATCCTTGCCAGCCACGGGACGAAACGCATGACGGTGTCACCGACTCCACCCGAAACGCTGCGCGAAGCATTGGCGGACCGCTATCAGCTCCAGCGCGAGATCGGCCGAGGGGGCATGGCGACCGTCTATCTGGCCATGGACCTCAAGCACAATCGCGAGGTGGCGGTCAAGGTCCTGAGACCCGAGCTGGCCGCCTCGCTGGGAGCGGACCGGTTCCTGCGCGAAATCGAAATCGCCGCCCAACTCAATCACCCCCACATCCTGCCACTGCTCGATTCCGCTGAGCTCGACGGCGCGTTGCTCTACGTGATGCCATTCGTGGACGGCGAATCCCTCCGGGCGCTACTCGAGCGCGAGGGCCCGCTCCCCCTCGACCGCGCCATGACCATCGCCACCGAAGTCGCTCGCGCATTGACGTATGCCCACCGGCGAGGCGTGGTGCACCGCGACATCAAGCCCGAAAACATCCTCCTGAGCGACGGCCACGCGGTAGTCGCCGATTTCGGAATCGCCAAGGCCCTCAGCTCGATCGGCGGACAGGAACTCACTCGGACCGGTTTCCCCATCGGAACGCCCGGGTACATGAGCCCGGAACAGGCGGCCGGCATCGCGGACCTCGACGCCCGGAGCGATGTGTTCAGCCTGGCGTGCGTGGTCTACGAGATGCTGGTGGGCGACGCGCCGCGGTTCTGGCTCTCGGAGGAGGCGATACGGGAGGGCCGCGTGATCGACGCACCGGCCAAGCACCGGTCCCGGCTCGACGCGCTCCCGCCCGAGGTGGAGCGGGCCCTGGTTCGGGCACTGACCCTCAAGCCGCAAGACCGCATGGCGTCGCCCACCGAGTTTGCCGGCGCGCTGACAGAACGTCAGAGTGGGAGCCGCAGACGCTATAGCGATACCCAGGTGCAGGACATCGTCAAGCGCGCTTCGGAAGCGGAGGCGCAGCCCACCCGAGACGGCATGACCATCGGTGGCGTGCAGCAACTGGGCGCCGAAGTCGGCATCGCTCCCGAGATCATGGCCCAGGCGGCCAAGAGTCTCGGCACAGAGCCGAAACCGGCCTTGTCCACGAAGGTCCTGGGCAGCCCGGAGAAGTACTACATGCAGGACGACATCCCTGGAGTCCTGGACCCAACCGAGCGCGCCGACCTGATCAACAGGATCCGCGAATTGATGGGTGACGGCGAGGTCAACGAAGTGATGGGGTCACTCGAGTGGCGCGGCGGCGACGACATCAACCGGGTCACGGTGACCATCACCCCCAGACAGGACGACGTGCGGGTGACGGTCATGGCCAACCGCGATGTGGCGGGAATGCTGAGCTACTTCTTTCCGATGTTGGCCGGGGTCGTGGTGGCGGCCCTCATCGGGGACGCCATCAGGCCGCCGGTCCTCGGGGTCATCGCCCTCTTCGGAACCGGCATCACCACCGGATGGGTGGTGGGACGTACCATCTTCGTCACGACAGGCAACCGGCTCAAGCGCAAGCTCGACAGCCTCCGCTGGGGCATTCGCGGCTACCTGGAACGGGGCGGTCGCTGAACCGTCGGTCCCATGCTGGTGATCGGCAAAGGGACGGCACAGGGCCGCCCCCGACGGTCGTCTGCTACATCCCTGCGCTCGGGTCGCTGCTGTTCCAGATATCGTAGACGATCTTCCACGACCCATCGGCCTGACGCGCCAGAATGTGGAGGCCCTTCATGGTCGCCTTGCTGGCTTCGTCGCTCCCCACCGGCGCCATCATCAGTTCGCCATGATAGTAGTCGACCGCCATGTCACCATGGATCGAGATGTCGTGGCGTACGTACTCGGCGGCCGTGACGTTGAAGGTCTCCAGGAAGCTGGCCGACCAGGCCGCGGCCTCGGCAGCGCCGACCGGCGGTTCGTTGGGCGGCAGGATGATGGCATCGCTGGCCAACAGGGCGGCATTGGCCTCGACATCGCCGGCCACCAGGGTGCTCAGTTCCATCTCCAACACGGCCTCGACGGCGGCGATGTCCGCGGCCTCGTCGGTCTGGGGCATTCCCTCAGCCCCGGCACCTGCCCCACCTCCGGTACAGGCCATGGCCGGAACGATGAGCGCAGCCGTCAGCGTAGAGGCGATTCGCATGGGGTCCTCCTGGTGGGTGGGAGCGGCTAACCTACCCCACCGGCCCTGGGGCCGCCAGCGGGCGAGCTACCCGTCGCTCCGGCTCCACGGCGGCACGATCTTGTTGGTCCTGGCGTAGGCGATCGATTGCCCCAGGTGCTCGTGCATGTCGTTGGCCATCAGCGTGACTGCGGTCCCGAGATCCACGTCGAGCCCGAAGAAGTTGACCTCGCGGGCGCGATCCTCCTCGCTCAATCCCGTGACGATGCCTAGCACGTGCTCGAACGACCGTTCGATTTCCATGATGATCTCGGCCTTCGACAGTTTGCCCAGACGGCCCAGCTCGGGCCCGAAGCCGCCTTCGGCCACCCAGGCGGGCTTGTCGAAGCCCCACATGGTCGGGAACAGCGTCCCCTCGGCGGCGATCAGCGCCATCACATCGCGCACCGAACGCACACCCTCCATCGGGCGCCAGTCGTACGTCTCCTCGGGAAACGCCTCGGCCAGCGCCAGGAATTTGTCGCGCACCTGTTCCAGGTCGGCAATCTGGGTCTCGACCGCCGACTTGGAGCCGCCGCCGAGGTATTGCGCCGAGGCTTCGGACGCCCCGGCCATCCAGAGAACCGCGGCGAACGCCAGCACGACGGAGCTACGAGAGAGGTTGGGCGTCATCGTGGATGCTCCTTGTGGATGGGTAGCAGTCGTCGCCCCACGATCGTTCTCGACCCCGGGGCACTGAACCCAGCACCCTACGATTGATCCAACGGCGGCGATTCAACCCGGAATGCCGGCGGGCGGTCGTCAGGCGCGGAACGCACCGATGGGGTGGTCGAGGCGTTGCCGTCCCGGATGGCCTGGTAGGCCGAGTGCCCGTCCCGGGTCGCGACGTAGCACGAAGACCCTCTTCCTCTGGCCCGCTGCGACTGCCTACTCATTCCCGACCCAATAGTTCCTCGAACCAGTTGAACACCATTACCAATTCGGTGTTATCACTGGCCGCCTGGTTGATCATCAGGAATCGCCCATCCTGGCTGACGTCATAGGCATGATGGTAGAAGTCGTTCACGAAGTTGGGTGCCACGAACAGGACGCGGGGTGGTTGGGCGCTGAACGTGGCACCGAGGGTGACCTCGGCGGCCATCATCTCACCACGGCGGGTGCGGTAGAACAGCTCCTCGCCGGAGTGGGCCCAGCGCGGCTCGTCGCCCCCGTCCACCGACACCTGGGTGCGCCCCGCTCCCGGATCGTCCAACAACCGGACGAACACCTCACTCCGGCCCGATTCGTTGGAGACGTACGCGAACCATCTGCCGTCGGGGGAAACCGCCGGAGCGAATTCGTCCGACGGGCCGGACAGCAATACCTGTCGTCCACTGTCACCGACCGTCCCCACGTAGAGGTCGCGGGACCGATTGGTGCTGCCGGTACGGAGGAGAAATCGCTCGCCCCCGGGCATCCATTCCACCTCTTCGACCGACCGTGCATCCGCGGCCAGCAGCTCGGCCGCGGCGCTACCGTCGGCGCGCTGGATCCACAGTTGGCGCAGAGTGCCTTCCCGAGCGGAAACAAAGGCCACGCGCCGCCCGTCGGGAGCCCACACTGGTCGATTGTTCGAAGCTCCGCCAAAGGTCAAGCGGGAGAGAGGACCGCTGGGAAGTCGCTTGACCCAAAGCTGCTCTCCATCGCTCCCCAGTACGGACACGGCCAAGCGCGAACCGTCAGGCGAGAGGGCGATCGTGCCAAACTGGCCGCCCCACGCACTATCAACCGGTGACCACGTGCCGGCACGATCCACCCAAACAACCTGGGCACTTCCTGAGCCGCCCCCCGGCATGTACGCAAGAACGCCGTTGTCGCTGATGCTGAATTGCGCTGCCCCGCTGGAGCCATCGACGTGGATCTGTTCGGCAATGGCGATAGGGGATCCGGTAACTGTGCCCCGCGAAGGATCGAACGGCACGCTGAGGAGTGAACCTCCAACCGTGACGTACACGATGTGGCCCGTGGGGATGTAACGGCCGTATGCCGCTCGAAAGAGCGGCACGGCGATGCCGGTTGCCGGATCCAGTAGTCCGATCTCGGTATCGGCGATGGAGCTATGCCAGAGCTGGACCAGAGCGCGCTTTCCGCCCGGCAGGACCTGTACCCAGTCGTGCTCGATGACTCCACTGGCGGAGTCGTGGGACTCCACTGGCGGAGTCGTGGTGGCTCACCACCTCGATCAAGCCGCCTCCGTCAGCCACCCGCGCCACATGTCCCTGCCCGTTCGTGAAATAGATGGCGCCCGCCTCCGTCCAATAGCCTCCCCAAGGCTGTGCGGAATCCCGAACGACGGTGAGCGAAGGTCCCCCGCTGATCGAGACCACCCGCAGGTCACCTGGATTGCCGGTGAAGTAGCCGACCGACTCACCGTCCGGAGAAAGGAAGGGAGCCATGGCGCCGCCGGTGCCGGGCAACGGACGCGCGGTCAGGGAGTTCAGGTCACGGAGCCAGAGCTGGTCTCCTCCTGCGCTGTCGGGCCCGATGTACACCATGCGTGAGCCGTCCCGGGCCAGGTCGAACAGTCGCGTGGACACCGAGCGAATCTGTTCGCCGGCTGGAAAGGCTACCGACACACGTACCGTCGGCGACGGGGGGCTGTGACGCCAGGCCCACAGGCCAAACGCCACTGCAGCGATCGCCGTGACGCCCGCGACGATCGCCACGGTCCGCCACGCTCCCCGGCTCGCAACAGTCCTCGTCGGAAATGCCGCGGTGCGGGCAGCCGTTTCGCCAGCCAGTGCTGCCGAGAACTCGGCCGCACTGGCAAAGCGATCGGCCGGGAGTTTCTGGAGCCCCATGAGCACCGCACTCTCCACGTGAGGTGGGATGCTCTTGCGATGGATCGTCATCCCGGGTGGCTCGTCGGTCATCACCTTGGCGACGATCGCCTGGACCGTCGGCCCCGTGAAGGGCGGCTCGCCCATCAACATCTCGTACAGCACGCACGCCAGGGCATACACATCACTGGACGCGCGGATCTCCCGCTCACCCATCGCCTGTTCGGGGCTCATGTAGTGGGGCGTGCCGAGCGACATGCCGGTCTCGGTCATGCGGGTGCCGCCCTCGGAACGACTGGCCGCCAGCGCAATGCCGAAGTCCGCCACCACGACGTGCCCGTCGTGGAGCATGATGTTCTCGGGCTTGATGTCGCGGTGGATGACGCCCTGGCGATGGGCGTAATCGAGCGCGTCGGCCACCTCACGCGCGATGCGGACCGCCTCGTCCACCGGCAGCTGGGTGTCCCGATCCAGCCGGTCCCGCAACGACTCGCCCTCGATGTAGGGCATGACGTAGTAGACCTGGCCGTCCGCCTCGCCCGAGTCGTGCAGCGGCAGGATGTGGGCGTGGTGCAGGTTGGCGGTGGTCTTGATCTCCTGGAGGAACCGGTCGCCGCCGATGACCGCGGCCAACTCGGGGCGCAGCACCTTGAGGGCCACGTGGCGGTCGTGCTTGACGTCGTGGGCCAGGTAGACCGTGGCCATGCCCCCGGCGCCGAGTTCGCGCTCGATGGTGTAGCGGTCGGCCAGGCTGGCCGTGAGGCGGTCGAGGTCTGTCATGGGCTCGATTCTGAGTGCGGGATTCGGCTGTACGCTGGAACGGCAGCCTCAATAGTCGAGCATTGGCCCGGCCGTGGCAAGCGGGTGGTCTACCGGAAGGCGGCCCTGAGTTCCTCGAAGTAGTTCCGCACCACCACCAGTTCGCCGCTGGGGATCCGATCCTGGATCACCAGGTAGCGGCCGTCGGGGTGGACGTCGGAGGTATAGGGACCGGTCTCGAGCCGGAGGTTGGTCCAGCGCCAGGACTCCGGGCCACGCACCAGCACTTCATCGGCACCGCCCATGGCTGGATCCCCTTCCGGGGGCACACGGACCGACTTGACCCGGCCCCCCGAACGGTAGAAGAGCGTCCTGCCGTCCTCGGACCAGCGTGGCTCGCTTGCCTCCTCCTCGGGCACCATCCAACGGCCGGCCCCGAGGTCGGGGAACGGCTGGACGAACACATTGATCCGCCCTGTCTCCTCTGACATGTAGGCCAAAAAGTTTCCGTCAGGGGAGAGCACGGGTCCCCACTTCGGGAACGGCGTGGGCGCGATGGCGACCGAGTCGCCCGCAGTCGATCGCGCCACGATGTCGCGCCGGTCGACCAGGTACACCAACCACCGTCCGTCGGGCGACCGGAAGCCGGCGTCGATGGGTCGGTCGAGGTCGAGGAGGAGGCTGGCAGGCCTCGAGCCGTCGGCCCGTTTCTGGTACAGGTCCCGCGTGCCGTTGCGGTCGGACACGAAGGTGAGGTGTTGCCCGTCGGCGGTCCAGAACGGCGCCCAGTTGATGGTGCCATCGACGGTGAGCCGGGTCAGCGGTCCGTCCGGGAGGTCCTTGATCCAGATGTGTTCCTGGTCGTCGTCGACCACGGTGACGGCCAGCCGGCGCCCGTCGGGGGACAGCTTCATCATGCGGAAGTCTCCGGTCCAAGCCGGATCCAGCGGCGTCGCGGGGCCGGAGTCGGTCAGCCACACCAGTGTTTCTGTCTGCCGTTCGGCGGCCTCGGTCACGTAGGCCAGCGTCCCGTCGTCGGAGAGGGACAGATCCACCGCCCCGATGCGGCGCACACCCACACCGTCGAACAGAGTGACGGGTTCACCCGTGAGCTCCTGGCGCCGCAAGTCGAAGGGGGCACCCACCACCGTCCCGTCGGCCAGAACCGTCAGCAGGTGGCCGGTAGCTGCGTAGCGGGCGGCGACCCCGCGGCCTAGCAGACGATGGCCGTTTCCTTTCCCCGGCTCGACCAGGGCGACGTCATAGTTGGCCGGGTCTCGCCCCCGGGCCACGGTGAACAACACCGCGCGCCCGCCGGGAAGTGCCTCGGGCCAGATGTGATCGACCTCACCCGCGGCGGTGTCCACGGTGGTCACCCGCTCCAGCTCACCACCGGTGGCGGCGACGCGAACCAGCCCGACGGCTCCCGCTCCACGCATATCGCTGGTGAGTCCGCTGGTGATCCCGTCGAGATACAGGTAACCGTCCTCCGACCAGGTGCCGCCGTCGTAGCCGACGAACACGTTGAGTGCCAGCACCGGAGAGCCGTCGAGCGAAACGACGCGGAGATTCCCACCCCGGCCACCGTCACGGACGGCCAGTTGATGCCCGTCGGGCGACAGCGCCAGCATGCCTGCGCCTGACGTTCCCGTGCCCGAGGTCTCCGGGACCGGGCTCGCGACGAGCCGGTCCCAGGGACGGAACCACACCTGTTCGGCGGTCTCCCCCTCCCCGAGGTACACCAGGCCGGAGCCGTCTGGGAGGAGGGCGAGCCGGTTCCCCGGGGCGGCCGACAGCCTCTGCCCTTCGGGCAATACCATGGCGACGCGGGACACGGAGCGCGCGGGTTCAGGCCGAAGCGCAAGCCACCCCAGCGCGCCGGCCGCCAGCCCCCAGCCGAGCCACGTCACCAGCCGCCGCCTACGCCTGACCGACGGAGTCTCTCCGGTTACCGCGGCCCAGCGCCGGGTACGGGCAGTGAACCCCGGGTCCGTCAGGGCGGCGGCGAAGCCCGCCGCCGAGGTGAACCGGTCGGCCGGCACCTTGGCCAGCGCCTGGTCCACCGCCATAGCCACGTTGAGCGGCACGCCGCGACGCTGGCCTGTCAGGGGCCGGGGCACTTCCAGCGCCACCCGGGCCAGCACCGCCTGGGCGGTGGGCCCCGTGTGCGGCGGCTCGCCCGCCAGCATCTCGTACACCACGGCCGCCAGGCTGTAGAGGTCGGCTCGAGCGTCGAGGTTCCGCTCGCCCGCGGCCTGCTCGGGACTCATGTACTGTGGCGTTCCCAGCGACAGTCCGCTTTCGGTGAGCCGCGCCCCGTCGGCCGAGCTGACGGCCAGGGCGATGCCGAAGTCCGCCACCATGGCCTGGCCGTCCTGCAGCAGGATGTTCTCGGGCTTGATGTCTCGATGGATGACCCCCTCCCGGTGGGCGTAGTCGAGGGCCCCGGATACCTCAGCGGCGATGCGGACCGCCTCGTCGACCGGGAGTTGCTTTTCGCGCTCGAGGCGCTGGCGCAGCGACTCGCCCCGGACGAAGGGCATGACGTAGTAGAGCAGCCCGTCGGCCTCACCGGAATCGAGCAGCGTGAGGATGTGCGGGTGTTGCAGGTGGGCCGTGGTGGTGATCTCGGCCAGGAACCGTTCCGTGCCGATGGCGGCGGCCAGCTCGGGTCGCAGCACCTTGATGGCGACCTGGCGCCCGTGGCGCTGGTCGCGAGCGAGGTAGACCGTCGCCATCCCACCGGCGCCGAGTTCGTGCTCGACGGTGTAACGGTCGGAGAGAGCTGTCGTCAGGCGATCGAGATCAGTCATGTGGCCCCGGAGATCGGGGTGCGTACTGGCCTGAGGATATCACCTGATGGGCCCTGCAGCCATAGCAGGTGGCCGGACCGGCCCGGCGGCACCCGTCGAGCCCGGAACGATCCGCGTTTGGGGCTCATCGAGATCGAAGAGCAGCCGAGGGTGGTCCGGAGCCTGGGTCCCAAGTCCTTGTCCATGAATAAGCTAGACAAATCATTGACAATCTCACCGCAAGCCCATATACTACCGGTCAGTTGCTAGACATTAACTAGACACACCACTCACAACCGCACACGAGGTGACAAGATGTTCGCCAAGCAACTCCGCAACACCCTTCTGGCCGCCGCCTTCATGGCCGCCGTTCCCATGGCCGCCAACGCCCAGAACGACATCGTCGAGACGGCCGTCGCCGCGGGTCAGTTCAATACGCTGGCCGCCGCCCTCCAGGCCGCCGACCTGGTGGCGACCCTCCAGGGCGATGGGCCCTTCACGGTCTTTGCGCCCACCGACGCGGCCTTTGCCAAGTTGCCCGAGGGCACCGTCGAAGCGCTCCTGGCCGACAAGGAGGCCCTGACCGCCATCCTGCTGTATCACGTGGTGGCCGGCAAGGTCATGGCCGAGCAGGTCGTGACGATGGACATGGCGGAGACCGTCGGCGGGGGTGAACTCATGATCAAGACCAAGAACGGCAAGGTCATGATCAACGACGCGACCGTGATCAAGACGGACGTGACCGCCAGCAACGGTGTCATCCACGTCATCGACACGGTGCTGATCCCGTCCGAGTGACACTCGCTCGGCACAGCACTGCAGTGGTGAATCGGGTCGGGGCACGGTAGTGCTCCGGCCCTTCGCCTGTACCGATCAGGGGCTGTCGGGAGGCCAGGTGTCGGCCACCCGGTAGCCCTCGGGCCACGGATCGCCGGGGTCCACGGTCAGCTGATAGCTCCCGGTGAGCCAGGCCCGGCCGGTAATGGATGGGTGGATCGCCGGAGTGTCGCCCACCTTGGTTTCCGACTCCACCCGACCCAGGAACTCGGATCCGATGATCGAACGGGCCAGCAACGTGTCCCCCACCGCTACCTCGCCCCGGGCGTGCAGCACCGCCAGCCGGGCCGAGACACCGGTGCCGGTGGGCGAGCGGTCGAGCTTGCCGGGCCGAATGACCACGGTGTTCAGGCCGACTCTCTGGCCCTGC
>JBDHIK010000117.1:0-7813 GCA_039587475.1 Gemmatimonadota bacterium
CGGTCTCGGACGGGCTCGACGATCCGGGCGCCAGCACCAGCAGCGCGACGCCCACGATGGCCAGGGCCGGTACGTCTCCGACCAGATGCCCACGCTCGGCGGCGTCCTGGAGAGCCTGCCACGCCATGATGCCGGCGTGCACCAGGCTGGACCAGGCCGTGAACAGGATGAGACTGCGATGGTCCCGAGGCGCTCGGGCGGCGAGAATGAGGAAGATGCCGAGCGTCGCGTACACGCCCTGAAACATCTGCTCGTACTCGTGCTGGTTCGGCTGCCATTGCCAACCCGAGGGCCAGATTCGCATGAGCAGCGCGACCCCGAACACGAAGATGATGCCCACGGCGATCAACACCGGCCGTAGCAGTTGCGCTTTCTGGTGCTCCGTCATGTCCGTCTCCTTGCATGGTGAGGTGGTGGTATGTCGACCAGGCCGCTCCCATCAGACCGGGGCCGGGACGGCGCCCAACTGCACCAGCACGCCCAGCCGGTCGAAGTTGGTCCAGCGCCGAACGATCAAGCCGTTGTGGAACTCGAAGATGTACTGCGCGGCGAACTTCACCTCGGTCCCGGTGGGCGAAACGCCACGGAACTCTCCCTCGTGGGTTCCTCGGACGCTGAGACGCCAGGCGACCTTCTCAGCTTCGCCGATGAGGTCTTCGACGGTGATGTGGAGGTCGGGGAACCCGGTCCAGAGCCCGTCGTAGAACCGTCGGAGTCCCTCGAGATCGAGCGCCTCGGGCATGAGGCCGAAGGCCTGGACGCTGGGATCGTGGATGTCGAACCATCCCGATCGATCGGGGCTGTTGAACGCCTCGGCGCCGCGCCGAAGGGCGGCCTTGTGGTGTTCCACGGACATGGTGTGCCTCCTGTGACAGGGGTAGGGCAACCCGGCTCGTCGAAACGACCGGAATCGGAAAACGAGGAGCTACTAGACCGACCGGTCGGTCTAGTAGCGGGACAGAGAAAGAGGGAGATGAGGGTGGCCATGCGTCGGTCTATTGAGAGACTGCGCCCGCGGGCCGGAGGGATTCGGCGTAGCTGTCGAGTACGCGGCGACAGGCGTCGAACGGCAGGACGTTTCGAGCGTTCTTGGCAAACCCCACGGCCCCCATGAGGGTGGCCACGACGAAGGTGCCGGCCTCGTCGGGGTCGGCTGCGGGATCCACCGATCCGGCGGCCTGGCCGCGCCGCAGACCGTCGGCGATGGTATCGCGCCACTCTTCGAGGACCTCGGCCAGTCGCTCGCGGAACCCATCGTCCACCCCCGACATCTCCTGCACCAGGTTGTTCAGGGGGCAACCGCGCTCGAGGATGCCGTTCTTGAGGAGTTCGTCTTCCATGCGGCGACCCATGCGGCGGAGCGCTTCGGGCGGATCGGAGGATTCCCGGAAAGGTTCCAGGTAGCGCTCACGCACCAGCGGCTTGACCCGCTCCTCCACCACGGCGTAGCCCAGGCCCTGCTTGTTGCCGAAGTGGTGGTACATCGATCCCTTGGAGACGCCGGAGGCGGCCAGGATCACTTCGACCCCGGCGGCCCGGAAGCCGTGCAGGTACATCTCATCGAAAGCCGCGTCCAGCAGGGCTTCGCGGGAGCTGGGCCGAACTGGCCGGCCCCGATCCGGTGGTGAGTCGACTGCCATACAGACCAGTCTGTCTAGTCAGAGGGACTTTGTCAAGGACCTGGGAGGACCAGGGGCTGCGAATTGGTTCTTCCCCGGGATGAGCGCACCGCTGCCACGGCCGAACAGCGTCGGCCCGGACGGGCGACTAATCCCCTGGGAGTTCCTCGTCCCAGTTGAGCACCACCTGGAGCCGTCGCAGCGCAGTGGGATCTCCCTTCACCATCACGAAGCGCCCGTCGGGCCCCACGTCCCAGTTGAGCGACTGGCCGAAGTCGAATTGGTCGGCCGCAAAGAGCAACCGGGGTGGGCCGGCCCGGAAGTCCATCCCAACGCGGACATCGACGGCCCAGATCCCGGTGCCGGCGCGGTAGAACAACTCCGTGCCGTCGCGCGACCAGCGCGGTTCCGTCCCGCCGCCGACGGAGATCGTGTGGCGCTGACCCTCACCCGACGCGGAGAGGACGTACACCTCGTCGACCCCGGACACGTCGGAGCTATAGGCCACCCACCGCCCGTTGGGTGAGAACGTGCCCAGCCACTCGTTTGCGGCGGTGACCAGGAATGCGGCCGAGCTACCGTCGGAGGGGTCGAGCTCGATGAGATCGAGGCCGGTTTCCGGCGCCGTCTCGTGCACCAGAATGCGGTCATCCACCGACCATTCCGGTAGGTACTGCGCCCGCGGTCGGCGTGCCAGCCGCTCCGGATCCCCACCCTGACGCCAGTGAAGCACGTGAATGTCTCCGTCATTATCGAACACGACCCGGTCCCCGTCGGGGGTCCAGGCGGGTGTCACGTGGTGCCCAGTCGTTCGCAGCGGCACGGCGCTGGATCGTCCCAGGTCCACCAGCCACAGTTCGGAGGGTCGGGGGTCGACCACCACCACGAGACGATTCCCGTCGGGCGAAATCCTGGGCCAGCGGTAGCCGCGCGCCTCGATGGGGACCGGGGACTCTCGGCCGTCCCGGTCGACCAGCCACACCGTCCGCTCGAAGCCACCGGCCAAGTACACCAGCGTGCCGTTGTCGGATACCGCGAAACTGACCGCGCCACCGCCGGGGCCCCGGAAGACGTCGTCGACCGCGGGCGCCTCGGGGCCGGTGATCTCGAGTCGGCCCAGATCGAACGGCACCGTCCGAACCCGTTCCTGACCGGCGTTGAACACCAGATGGCCGCTGGAGTATCTGGCCTGAACCCCGGAGAACAGATAGTGGAACGCGCCGGTCGCCAGCTCGAGGACGCCCGTCCCCACCGGGACCGACACCAGAGCGTGCGTGGCGCCCGGGAGGAAATGTGGCCAGTGGGGACTCCCGGCCAGATTGGCCGTCGAATCGGCTCCGAGGGTTTGGCCGTCGACGGCCATGGCAACGTTCAGCGCGACGGGGTCCCCGCCGGAGAACGGTACTCGGTAGAGACTGTCGCCGGTACTGAACAGGATGGTCCCGTCCGGGTCGTCCCCCCACGTGGCACCCCACGGTTGGCCCCGCATCGGTGCGACGGCAATGGGGCCACCACCGGCCACCGCCACCCGGTGCAGCTGACCGCCGGCGAAGAAGCCCACCCACTGGCCGTCGGGAGAGAAGAAGGGCTGCCGGGCGTTCTCCGTTCCCTCGAGCGGCCGGGCGTCGAACTCGTCCATGTCCCTGACCATGAGCCGCCTCACGCCACCCTGCTCCGCCACGAACACCAATCGTGTGCCGTCGTGCGACAAGGCAATGGGATAGGCCCCCTGGCCGAGGACGGACAACCGCTGGTCCTCCGGTAAGGTGACCTGCAACCGAGCCACGTGCGTAGGAGGCGCGGGGCGGAACCAGCCGTACCACGCGAACGCCAGCGCCACGACGAACGCCGTCGCCAGCAACGACGTCAGCCCGCGCCGCAGGGCCCATGGGGTAGTGGCCGCCAGCCGCCCGGTCTCGGGCCGCCTGTAGCCCGGATCGGTGAGCGCCGCGGCGAACTCTGCCGTACCGGCGAAGCGATCGGCCGGCGTCTGGGCCAGCGCCGTGAGGACGGCCTCCTCGACGTTGGGGGGCACTGCTGCACGGATCAGGCGGATCGGGCGCGGCTCCTCGGACAGGATGCGCATCACGATGGCTTGTACGGTGGGCCCGGCGTACGGCGGCTCGCCGACGAGCATCTCGTACACCACCGCGCCCAGCGAGTAGACGTCGCTCCGGGCGTCGATCTCGCGGTCACCCGTGGCCTGTTCGGGGCTCATGTACTGCGGGGTGCCCAGCGACAGGCCGGTCTCGGTCAGCCGGGGGCCCTCGAGGTGGGACACGGCGAGCGCGATGCCGAAATCGGCCACCAGCGCCTGGCCCTCCTGCAGCAGGATGTTCTCGGGTTTGATGTCGCGGTGGAGCACGCCGCGCCCGTGGGCGAAAGCCAGTGCCGCGGCCACGGCCTTGGCGATCTCGATGGTCCGCTCCACCGAGAGTTGCTTCTCACGGTCGAGCGTGTCGCGCAGGGATTCGCCCTCGATGTAGGGCATGACATAATAGAGGAATGCATCCGCCTGACCCGAGTCGTACAGCGGGAGGATGTTGGGGTGTTGCAGGTTGGCGGTGACTTGGATCTCGGCCAGGAAACGCTCGGCGCCGAGCGCAGCAGCCAGTTCAGGCCGGAGGACCTTGACGGCCACCTTGCGGCGGTGCTTGGGATCCTCGGCCAGGTAGACGGTGGCCATGCCGCCTTGGCCGAGTTCCCGTTCGATCTCGTAGCGGCCGGCCAGCGCGGTAGCGAGGTCGTCGATGCGGTCCGACATGGGGCTCAATATGGGACTCGGCGGGGTTGGGGGCTATGGGGTGGGCGCGGGCCGCCTTCCCAGTGGCAGGGCCCCTCGCGGAGACCGCGCCTGGGTGACAGGAGGCGCTTGAGCATGATCCGCTCGGTACCAGTTGGTGGAGTCCCAGAACTACCGCCCAGAGTGGATGTGACCATGGCCTGTCGCAAACCAGTCATCGGCATTCAGGCCACCGTCCACGGCCCACGCGCAACACCCCCTACTTACTACTCACCACTCACTCCTCACTCCTCACCACTCACTCCTCACTCCTCACTACTCACTACTCACTCCTCACGGCGTGAGCCGGCAGCCCGCCACCTTGTCCCCCTGCGCCGCGCAGATGACGCCCCGCAGGAAGTCGAACTGCACCTGGTAGTACTCCATCAGGTTCTCCAGGCCCTTGATGCCGTGGCCCTGGCCCTCGAATTCCACGTAGGTCACCGGCCGCCCCAGCTCCGCCGCCTTGGCGGCGAACTGCCGGCTTTCGGTCACCCCCACGCGGCTGTCGTTGGAGCCGTGGGTGAGCAACAGCGGCGACTCCAGCAGGTCCACGTGAGACAGCGGCGAGCGGTCGAGCAGCTGGTCGCGCTCGGTCTCGGGGTCCCCCGCCTCCAGGATGATCCAGTCGGGGATGTTGGTGGCGTCGTAGAAGGTGACGATGCTGGAGAAGCCCGCGTGGCTCATGCCGAAGCCGAAGGGGTACGACTCGTCGCGGCCGTTGGTTCCGGCCGGGAAGGTCAGCGCCCGCATGGTGGCGTAGCCGCCGTGCGACCCGCCGGCCACACCGATCTGGTCGGGTTCCAGGTCCAGCTTGTCTTCGAGGTAGCGAGCCCCGTAGAACAGGTCGACGATCTCGTCGCCACCCAGGTCGCGATCGTTGAGCGCCATGAACTCCTTGCCGAAGCCGCTCGAGCCCCGCACCGCGGGCGACAACCAGCTGATGCCGGCCTCGCAGTAGATGTTCTGCCGGGTCGAGAAGGAGTTGTTGCCGCCGTAGAACGAGGTCATCACCGCCAGGCGCTCGGCCGGATTGGAGCGGGGGTTCTTGGGCGTCATCAGGAACGAGTGCAACCGGCGCTTGACCCCCGTCCTGGGGTCGACGTCGAACGTCGGATAGGTGACGCGCTCCACCCGGCACTGCTCGATGGCGTCCGCCACCGATTGGGGCAGGCGGATCTTGGGCTCCAGGGTCCAGACCGGCCGGCCGTCCTCCAGGGTGATCCACATCTCGTCGGCCCGGAAGGGCGATTCCGCCGAAGCCATGGAGACGATGAAGTGGTTGCGGTCGTCGAAGCCGACGATGCCCAAGTTGGCGTCGAACGTCTTCTCGCCCAGCACAGCGCCGTCCGCCGGGTCGATCACGCGCATGACGTTCTCGTGGGGCCGGTCGAGCGTCTGCAGGACGAGCTTGCGGTCGTCGATGTCGAGCAGGGTGTGCCAGGCCTGCTCCTCGACGTCGGTCACGGCGCGGGACGCCCCGGTCGACAGATCGTACAAGTAGAGGTTGGCGTAGCCGGTCTCGTCCGACACGTAGTAGAACCGGTCATCGTCGACCCAGCCCTTCTCGTACGATCCCAGGGCGAAGCGCTCCACTCCGTCCGGCAAGAGCATCTGGAGCTCGGGCTCGGCGGCCGTGAGATCCAGATAGGCCAGGTTGCCGCGCTTGCGGTGGCCGTCGCGGTTGAGCTTCAGGACCACGCCGCTGCCGTCGGGCCGGAAGTTGACGCTGGTCCAGACCATGCGATACTCGGCGCCGGTCTCGCACAGCACCTCGCGGCTCCGGCCGCTGGCGAGGTCGAGGAGGGTGAAGCAGTTGCGGTAGGGCTCGGTGGCGCCGTAGCGGGCGATGTAGCCGATGGTCTTGCGGTCCTTGGAGAAGCCCCAGCCGTAGATGTAGGGCGCCCAGGTAAGGCGTTCGAGCGATCCGTCGTCCAGCGACAGGCGATACAGGTTGATCACCTCGTCGTTGCGCTCGTCGCCCAGCATGATCATGTCGCCGCCGAGCGAGTCGTAGCGAGCGCCCCAGAAGTTGCGCGTGGACCAGTCGACGTCGTGGAGCCGCCGGCCGGCGTCGGGATCCACCATGCCCGATCCCCGGCCCACCTCGAGCGGCTGCACCATGAGGTAGTTGCCCTCGGGGCTGGTGTGGAAGTAGAACAACCGTCCGGCCTCGAAGTCCGCGTCCCAGCGACCGTAGGGGAAGCCCTGGAAGTAGGGTTCGAGGTCGATGGTGCGGTCCAGCAGGCTCACGGTGTAGATCGCGTCCTGGGCGGCCTGGGCCGAGGCGGGGACGGCCGAGGGCCAGAGGAGGACGAGGGCGGCGGTGACTGGCAGGAGGCGTTTCAGCATGATCCGCTCGGTTGGTTTTCGTGGAGCCTGAAAACTACCGCCTCAAGCGGATACGGCTACGGGGGCGGGGCAGCTGGGCAGACGGGCTGCGGGGCGGACGCGCAGACGAGAGGACGTCCGACTTCCGAGGGACGCGTGGTCAGCGACCGCCATCCTGCGCATGCCAGGGGGCCATCCAGTCGATTTCCAGGGAGAAGCTGCCGGGTTGCTTGTCCGCCAGCATCACCCCGATTTGCCTGACCCTGGACGGGTCCAACGGCGTGGCGTTGCCGGGAGTCCGGCCGCGGTAGGTCGGTCGAAAATCCGCAAACGCCAGCCGGTGCGTGGACCATTCACCCGCATTGGTGTCGAACGAGATGGTGTAGGCGATCCCGTCGAAGCGATCGTTCATCCGGAGCCGCAATTGATAGCTGCGGCCGTCGCCACGCACGCGAATCTCCAGTCCGGTGGCCAACGCCAGGTCCGGCCGGTCGATCAGCGCCCGTACCGAGGCGAAGCCACCGTTGTTCTCGAGCGACAGGACGCCGCTGAACAGTCCGGTGCCTTCGCCGGTGCGCACCAGGCGGCCGGTCGACACGCCACCCATGACGTTGTCGTGGACCGTGACCCATTCCACGGTATCGAGGCTGTCGAACGTGACGATGGGTACGGAATCGGGCACGACCGGCGTCCCCTCAGCGGGTCGCTGTGCCGCGAGCGGGGCGGCGGCAAGCGCCGTGAGGGCGAGGGTCAAGGACATTCGCATGCCTGGGGCTCCCGGGGGATAGCGCACGGTGGCTGATGACGACGTCCGCAGTATACGGCCGCTGTGCCGTGTCGGGAATCCTCGAGCGGACGTCGACCCTGGGACATCGGCGTCCTCTCCCCTCGTTCCTCACTCCTCACTCCTCACTACTCACTCCTCACTCCTCACTCCTCACTCCTCACTCCTCACTACTCACTACTCACTCCTAAGACATCCCGCCGGATCCAGCCGCGCCGCCCGCCGGGCCGGCAGCAGCCCGGCCACGAAACCCACCAGCGCCAGGACGACCGGCACCGCGATCAGCACCACCATGTC
>JBDHIK010000118.1:0-7757 GCA_039587475.1 Gemmatimonadota bacterium
TCGAATTCCGAGGTGCGCCGGTACTCCACCACGCCATCATCGCGCGGGTACACGACCTCGGACACGACCTCGGCTTCCTCACCGATCTGCTCGAGCACCTGGTCCATCATGTTGACGATGTTGTCCTCGCTCCCGACCCGCACCTGCGCAGAATCGCCCATCATGCTCCACAGGCTGTCGGCGTGACCGTCGAAAAACCAGTTGGTGTACTTGCGCCCCAGCGCCAGCGAGTCCGCGGACTCCGATTGGGCGGCCAACGGGGCCGCGAACAGCAAAGTCGCGGCGAGCATGCCGCAGGCGATACGAGACATCATAGGGGTTTCTCCCAGTGAAAGTTGGCCGCACAGGTCCTACGGCCACTTGGGATTCACGGTTTCAGCCTGAAACCGACGCCCCCTCATCGCTCGGGCGCCCCGGGCTGCCCGGCCCTGAGCCGCCGGCCCACCCTCCTCCGCGAGCCCCGCCGACGTCGTGCCGCGACCTCAGGGTTGAGACTGCAGTTTTCCCCGGTATCCTTAGATATTACAGGGAATTTCCTGGGCCCCCGAGGGCACCATCAGGTACCGACCGGAGGATGATCCATCGTCATGAGCAACGCCGACAAGAACGTCCCGTCCGCCAAGGCACAGGCTTTCCTCGACAGCGTGGAGAGCCCCAAGTACGAACGTGAGAACGTCAACGGCCTCAAACCGTGGCTGGACGAGCGGGTCCCCGAAGACATGCGCGGGTTCTATTCCTCTGAGGAGCTCGCTGCGCTCGGCGCCCTCAAGGGCACCGAGCGGGACGTCGAGGCCCGCATGCCGGTCAAGATGACGCGCCACTACTACGACATGGCGAGTCGCAGCCCGTACTTGCGACGGCTGGTCAAGGCCAGCCCCGACGAGACGCAGAGTCTGGCCGGCTCGGAGGATCCCGGGCACCAGATGGACTACAGTCCGGTCGAAGGTCTGCTGCACAAGTACGAACTAGGGCTGCTGTATGTCACGTCGACGTGTTCGGCACACTGTCGCTTCTGTTATCGCGAGGAGCTGATCGCCCGCAAGGAGGTCGAGCGCCACGACGGCACCGTCGCCAAGAAGGGGCTCGCCAAGATCGAGGACGTGACGGCCTACATCAGGGCCCACAACCGGCTGGTGGACGACAACGGCGGCTTCCACCCGGAGACCGGCCGCGAGCGGCTGCGTGAGATGCTGTTGTCGGGCGGCGACCCGATGGTGCTGCCCAACATCAAGCTGGCGGAGTGGCTGTCGGCGCTCGCGGATGCCGGCATCGAGTCGATTCGTATCGGCACCAAGGAGATGGCCTTCTTCCCCGATCGCTTCGACGACACATTCCTGAACATGCTGCGGGGCTTCCACGAGGCCTACCCGGACGTGGGCCTCCGCATGATGGTGCACTTCAATCACCCCGACGAGTTCCTGGTGAAGGACGCCGACGGCAACTACGTCGAGAACCCCAATGGGTCCCTCAAGTGGAACGAGTCGGCCAAGCGTGCCATGGAAGGGCTGTGCGCGCTGGGTTGGGTCAGCGTGGAGAACCAGTCGCCCATCATCAAGGACATCAACGACGACGCCGACGCCCTCCGCATCATGCAGCGGGCCCTCAAGCGCATCGGTGCAGAGAACCACTACTTCTTCTGTGGCCGCGACATCGTGGCACACGAGGCCTTCAACGTCCCGATCGAGACGGCCTGGCACATTCTCAACGAGTCCCAGAAGGGATTGTCCGGCGTTGAGACACGGGCCCGTCTGTCGATCACCCACTATAAAGGAAAGACCGAGGTCGCCGCGGTCACCAACGGCCCCATCCCCGGCGTCCCGGCCTCGGAGCACGGCGTGGTGATCTTCAAACTGCTGCGAAATGCCCTCAGCGCGCCTGACCGCGGGAAGGTCTGCATCGTGGCGCGAAATCCCGACGCCATCTGGTTCGACGGCTACGCCGACCGCGTCATCTTTGACGAGGCCGGCCTGTTCGACTACCAGCGCGTGCCGGAGGACGCCGTGAAGATCGGGGCCGCCGAGGCCGCCCTGGTCGAAGCCGCCGAGGCGGTCGGGTCGGACGTCGCTTCGTAGCGTCGGCCCGAAAGGTCAGAGTCATGATCGACAAGACGGTCTCCGGCGTCGCCGAAGCGGTCGCTGACGTATTCGACGGGGCTACCGTGATGATCGGTGGCTTCGGCGAAGCGGGCAGCCCCATCGAGCTCATCCACGCCCTCATCGACCAGGGCGCCACCAACCTCACGGTCATCAACAACAACACCGGGAGCGGCGAGGTCGGCCTGGCGGCGCTGATCAAGGCGGGACGGGTCGCGAAGATGATCTGTTCCTACCCACGCAGCGCCAACTCCAGGGTGTTCCCCGAGCTGTACCGCAGCGGCAAGACCGCCCTCGAGCTGGTGCCCCAGGGCACCCTGGCCGAGCGCATTCGAGCGGGAGGCGCCGGCATTCCGGCGTTCTACACACCGGCCGCCGTCGGCACCCCCCTGGCGGAGGGCAAGGAAGTCCGGCCGTTCGACGGCCAGGACTATGTCATGGAGCACGGCCTGACGGCCGACTTCGCCATCCTGAAAGGCCGCGCCGCCGATCGCCACGGCAACGTGGTCTACAACAAGACGGCCCGGAACTTCAGTCCGCTCATGGCCATGGCCGGGAGGACCACCATCGTCCAGGCGGCCTCGGTGGTGACGCCAGGCGAACTCGACCCCGAGATCATCGTGACGCCGGGCATCTTCGTCCAACGGGTGGTGGCGGTCGCCAACCCGGCCCATGAGTCGGTCCTCATCGCCGCGGGAGCGTCGTACCCATGAGCACGTCCAGCACGGTGGTCGGTTTGACCCGGGACCAGATGGCCCAGCGCTGCGCCCTCGACATTCCCGACGGCTCCTACGTCAACCTCGGCATCGGCATTCCCGAGTTGGTCGCGGCCCACGTGCCCGAAGGCCGTGAACTCATCTATCACACCGAGAACGGCCTGCTCGGCATGGGGCCACCACCCGCGCCGGGCGCCGGCGACCCCGAGCTGATCAACGCCGGCAAGGCCCAGGTGACCGCCAATCCCGGCGCGGCGTTCTTCCACCACGCCGACAGCTTCGCGATGATCCGCGGCGGCCACCTCGACGTCTGCGTCCTCGGCGCCCTGCAGGTGTCCCAGGCCGGCGACCTGGCCAACTGGTCGACCGGCGCCCCCGACGCCATCCCCGCCGTGGGCGGCGCCATGGACTTGGTCGCCGGCGTCAAGACGGTCTACGTCATCACCCAGCACACCACCAGGGACGGCGAACCGAAGCTGGTCCCGGACTGCACCTTCCCCCTGACCGGCCTCGGCGTCGTGGATCGCATCTACACCGACCTGGCGGTCATCGACGTGACCGATGAGGGCTTCCGCGTCGCCGAGTTGAGTCCCGGCGTGAGCTTCGACTACGTGCAGGAGCGCACCGGCGCCCCGCTGCTACCGCCCGATGAAGGCCACCCCAGTGACTGACACCCAGACCACGTCGGCCAGCGCAGCGCTGTACCAGCGGGCCCTCGAGAGCCTCCCCGGCGGCGTGAGCCGCAACACGGTACTCCGCCAGCCGCACCCACTGTACGTCGCCCATGCGTCCGGCTCCCGGATGACGGACATCGAGGGGGTCGAGCGCATCGACTTCGCCAACAACATGGCGTCACTCATTCACGGGCACGCCCATCCGGCAATCGTCGAGGCAGTGACGGCGCAGTTGCAGCGGGGCACCGCCTACGCCGAAGCCACCGAAATCGAAGTGCGCTTTGCCGAACACCTGATCAGTCGCAATCCACGATTCGAGAAGATCCGGTTCGTCAACTCGGGAACCGAGGCGGTCATGAGCGCCCTCAAGGCGTCGCGCGCCTTCACCGGCCGGGCCAAGATCGCCAAGGTCGAAGGGGCCTATCACGGGCAGTACGACTACGCCGAGGTGAGCCAGAACCCCACGCCCGAGAACTGGGGTGACGTGGACGTGCCCAATCCCGTCCCGGTGGCGCGGGGCACCCCCCCGGGCGCGCTGGCCGACGTCGTCGTCATTCCGTACAACGACATCGACCGGGCGCTCACGCTCCTCGACGCGCACAAGGGCCAACTGGCCTGCGTGCTGCTGGATCTCATGTCCCACCGGGTGGGCCTGCGCCCGGCCGACCCCGAGTTCGTCGCGGCGATCCGTGACTGGGCCCGGGGCGACGGTGCGCTGATCGTGCTGGACGAAGTGATCACCTTCCGCTCCGCCTACGGCGGCGCCCAGACCTGGTATGACCTGGATCCCGACCTCACCGCGCTGGGTAAGTTCATCGGCGGCGGCTTCCCGGTCGGCGCCCTCACGGGGCGGGCCGAGGTGATGAACGTGATGGACCCCCTGGCCCTCCCGGTGCAGTTCCCTCACTCCGGCACGTTCTCGGCCAACCCCATCACCATGACCGCCGGGCTCACCGCCATGGAACTGTTCGACGAGGCCGCGGTGGAACAGGTCAACGCCCTGGCCCGCCGGGCCCACGAGGGTATCGACGAGGCCATCAACGCCACCGGCATCGAGGCCTGCGTGACGGGCGGCGGGTCGCTGCTGCGGCTCCACATGCAGGCGGCCCCGCCTCACAACTACCGCGATGCCTTCTGGGACCCCGAGCAGAGGCGCCGGCTGACCTGGCTCATCAATTACCTCCTCGGGGAGGGCATCACCATGATCAACACCTGCACCGTGGCGATGTCGACGGCCCACACCGACTCGGATATCGACACCCTGGTGGCGACGCTGGAACGCGGCTTTGGGGAGATCCTCGCCCAGGACTGATCGCGCCGCTCCTTACCGCATCCTCACCTGGGCCCTATCATTGGGGTGCCCCCTTAGGTGAGCCCCGATGTCCGCACCACCGATCTCGTCCGCGTACCACCTCATCATCGACGGCCAGGCCGTCACTACGGCCACGACGTTCCCAGTCCTGAACCCGGCCGATGAATCGGTCGTGTCCCGATGTCCCGAAGGAACGGTGGATCTGGTCGACCGGGCCGTGGCCGCCGCACGCAGGGCCTTTCCCGGCTGGGCCGCCACCCCCGAAGCGGAGCGCGTAGCCAAGCTCAACGCCATCGCCGACCTGATCGATGGCCATCACGCCGCCCTGGCCGCGTTGATCACCCGAGAACAGGGGAAGCCCCAGAGCGGACCGGGCGCCAACTTCGAAGTCGGCGGGGCTTCTGCCTGGACTCGGGCCACGGCCGCCATCGACCTGCCGGTCGAGATCATCGAGGAGAGTGACGACGGCCGCATCGAGCAGCACCGCAAGCCGGTAGGCGTCGTGGCATCCATCACGCCGTGGAACTGGCCTCTGATGATTGCCGCGTGGCACATCATGCCCGCCATCAAGGTGGGATGTACCGTGGTGATCAAGCCGTCGCCCTACACACCGTTGTCGACCCTCCGGCTGGTGGAGCTGATGAATCAGGTGTTGCCGCCCGGCGTCATCAACGTCGTCACCGGCGACGCCGAGGTGGGCGCCCGGATGACGTCACACCCTGGCGTCGACAAGGTCGTGTTCACCGGCTCGTTGGCCACGGGGCAGGCGGTGATGCAAAGCGCCTCGGCCACCGTCAAGCGCTGCACCCTGGAGCTGGGCGGCAACGACGCCGGTATCATCCTCCCCGGCACCGACATGGGCCCGCTGATGGAAAACCTGTTCTGGGGCTGCTTCATCAACGCCGGGCAGACCTGTGCCGCACTCAAGCGACTGTACGTACACGAGGACCAGTATGAGGAGGTGTGCCGGAAGCTGGCCGCGTTCTGTGGCGACATCCCCGTCGGCGACGGGATGGACCCGGACACCCTCATTGGACCGCTCTCGAACGAGATGCAGTACCGCAAGGTGTGCGACATGGTGGATGACGCCAGAGCCAGAGGCGCGCGCATTCTGTGCGGCGGTGCTCCCTCGGAGGGGCCGGGCTACTTCTATCCGCTCACCGTCATCGCCGACGCCGGCGATGACACGCGCGTCGTGGCAGAGGAACAATTCGGCACCGTGATCCCGGTCCTCAGGTATGCGAATGTCGAAGACGCCATCGCCCGCGCCAACGCGCTCGACGCCGGGCTGGGAGGCTCGGTGTGGGGCAACGACACCGCCGAGGCAGCCGCCCTGGCGCAACGGCTCGAGTGCGGCACCGCCTGGGTCAACCAGCACGGTACGCTGCACCCCATGGCGCCGTTCGGCGGCGTGAAGGGGTCGGGCTTCGGGGTGGAGTTTGGCGTGGAGGGACTCAAGGAATACACCACGGTCCAGGTGGTCAACATCGCGGCCTAGCGACCGTCCTGACCGGAGCGGGTGTCAGGACGGCCACATGTCCCTGGCCCGCGCCACGATCACGTCGGTCGCGCCGTCGAAGCCCAGTCGCCCGGCGTTGAGCACCAGGTCATAGTTGACCGGGTCGTCCCAGTCGCGATCGTAGTAGGTCTTGTGATACCGGGCCCGGTTCCTGTCGACCCTGCGCAGCTTTTCCTCGGCCGCCGCGGGGTCGAGGTTCAGGCGATCGCACACCTGCGCCAGACGGAACGGGACCGGCGCCACCAGCTTGACGTGCAGGGCGTCACTCTCCTGTCCCAGCACCGCGGGGGCGGCACGACCCACCAACACGGCCCGGCCCTCGGCCGCCAGCTCCTTGACCACCCGCTCCGTCATCTCGACCACCGTGGCTTCGTCCTTGTCTTCGGCCGTGCCGGTCTCGGGCGGAAACAACTCCGGGGCCGATGACGCCAGCGTCAGCGCCAGGCGAACGATGAAGCCCGGCACCCGCTCTTCCCGTTGGGCGACCTCTTCGGCCGGGAGGCCTGCCCGCCGGGCCACCTGCTCCACGAACTCGTTGTCGACCAGCGACCAGCCGAGGGCTGCGGCCACGCGTTGGGCGACCGCCGAGCCGCCGGCGCCGTACTGGCGAGAGATGGTGATGAGCATGTCCGCAACCTATTCCGTGGTGACGCTGGGCGACAGCGGCCGGAGCCCCAGCCACAGCGCCGTGACGAGAGTGACGAGGCCGCCCAGCGTCATGGCCCAGGATACGCCGAGACGTTCCGACAGCCAGCCGACCTGCAGGGCGCCCAGCGGCGACAACCCCAGGGCCATGAAGGCATAGAATCCCATGACCCGGCCCCGCAGGTGATCAGGCGCCAGGGTCTGAAGCACCGTGTTGATGTTTACATAGGTGAAGATCATGGCGCACCCGGCCCCGGCCATCACCACCGCCGTGACCCCGAACCAGGGGATCCACCCAACGGCCATCAGAACCAGGCCCAGCGTGCCGGCGCCCAGGAAGATCAAGCGCCGGCGCTCGAGCCGGGCCCCGAACGCCGCCAGGATCAGGGCGCCGGCCAGGGAGCCCAGGCCGGCGGCCGCCACCAGGATGCCATAGCCCTCGGCGCCCACGCCCAGACCGTCCCGGGCCAGGACCGGCACCATCACCATGAACGAGCCGCCGAAGACGCTCACCACCCCGGTCAGCAGCATCAGTCGCCGGGCGCCGGGTCGCTCGAGCACGAAGCGCATGCCGGTCCGCAACGCCTGCTTGGCGTGCACTTCGTTGCGGACGCGCTGCCCCTCCGGAAAGCGCATGGCCAGGAGCGCGACCAACACCCCGGCGAAGCTCACCGCGTTGACCACGAAGGCGGCGGCAACACCGGCCACCGTAATCAGGGCTCCGGCAATGGCCGGGCCGATGACCCGGGTGGCGTTGAACACCGAGGAGTTGATGGCGATGGCGTGCATGAGATCGTT
>JBDHIK010000119.1:0-7722 GCA_039587475.1 Gemmatimonadota bacterium
ATGGACGACGTGCCGGACGGCTGGCAGGTCGTCGACGGCGCCCTGACACGGGTGGCCGGTGCGGGAGACCTCATCACCATCGACCAGTTCGCCAACTTCGAGCTGGAACTCGAGTGGAACGTCTCACCCGGCGGCAACAGCGGCATCTTCTTCCGGGCCACCGAAGAGGCCGAGCGCATCTACGAAACCGCGCCCGAGATGCAGGTGCTGGATGACGCGGCGCACGCCGACGGCGGCAACCGGTTGACCTCGGCGGGTGCCAACTATGGCCTGTATGCCCCGCCCGAAGGGGTCGTCAAACCGGCCGGCGAGTGGCACGCGGTGCGCATCGTCGTCGACTCGGCCCACGTGGAGCACTGGCTCAACGGCGTGAAGGTCGTGGAGTACGATCTGTGGAGCCCCGAGTGGGAAGCGAAGGTCGCCGCCAGCAAGTTCGTGGAGTGGCCGGGCTACGGCCGCGCCACACGCGGACACATCGGGCTCCAGGACCACGGTGACTGGGTGGCTTACCGGAACATCAGGATCCGGGAGCTGCCGTGATGACCGCGAGGGCAGCCGAATGGCTCGAACGCCCCACTCCACCGTCAAGCGTTCGGCAATGACCGGGATGCATTCCATATTCAAGGCCTCCCTTTCTCCTGTGCACTGCTTACTGCGCACTACGCACCCCTAAACCATGGCCGCCACCCGAACCAAACTCTCCGCCATGATGTTCCTCCAGTACTTCATCTGGGGGGCCTGGTTCGTCACCATGGGGACCTATCTGGGACAGACCCGGGGGTTCAGCGGCAGTCAGATCGGCCTGGCCTACGGCAGCACGGCGCTGGCTGCCATGGTGAGTCCGTTCTTCGTCGGGATGGTGGCCGACCGGTTCTTCGCCACCGAGCGCATCCTGGCGCTGCTCCACGTGGCGGGCGGGGTCGTGCTGTATCTGGCATCGACCATCACCGAGTTCCGCTTGTTCTATCCGGCCCTGATTCTGTACGCGCTGTGCTACATGCCCACCTTGGCACTCACCAACTCCATCTCGTTCGACAACGTGGAGGATTCGGCCCGGGACTTCCCGCGCATCCGGGTCCTGGGCACCATCGGCTGGATCGTGGCCGGCCTCCTGGTTGGACGCCTTGGGCTCGAGGCCACCGCCATCCCCATGCGCATCGCCGCCGGCGCTTCGGTAGTCATGGGGCTCTATTCATTATTCCTGCCGCACACGCCGCCCCACGCGGCAGGGTCTCCGCTCAGCGCCCGCGACGTGCTGGGCCTCGACGCGTTGGCCCTGATGAAGGATCGGTCGTTCGCCACCTTCGTGATCGGGTCGTTCCTGCTGAGTATCCCGCTCCAGTTCTACTACGCCTTCACCAACCTGTACCTCAACGAGGTGGGCATGGTGGAACCGGCCAGCAAGATGACCATGGGGCAGATGTCCGAAATCGCGTTCATGGTGGCGCTGCCGTGGTTCCTGACACGCTGGGGCGTCAAGAAGATCCTGTTGGTGGGCATGGCTGCCTGGGCGGCCCGCTATCTGCTCTTCGCCTACGGTGACGCCGGCAGTCTGGTCTGGGCCCTGTATCTCGGCATCCTGCTGCATGGCATCTGTTACGACTTCTTCTTCGTCACCGGGCAAATCTACGTCGACCAGCGCGCCGGTCTGAAGATCCGAGCCGCCGCCCAGGGCTTCATCGCCTTCGTGACCCAGGGCCTCGGCCTGTTCATTGGCGCCTGGCTGTCGGGTCGCGTGGTGGAAGCATTCACCCTGGCCGATGGCGTGGGCCACGCCTGGCGTTCCATCTGGTTGATCCCAGCCGGGGCCGCCGTCCTGGTGTTGATCCTGTTTGCCGTGCTGTTTCGACCCCGGCCCGCCGTCGATCGCGAGCCGGCATCTCTCTGAGGAGAACGACGATGGCCACCACAGGCATGTCACGACGCCGCTTCGTGAACGATGTGACGACCGCGAGTCTGGGGATGACGATGATGCCCAACGTGTTGCGACGCGAACGGGGCTCCCCCAACGATGCGCTGAACGTTGCCTGCATCGGGGTGGGCGGCATGGGCCGGACCGACGTACGAGGCATGGAATCGGAGAACATCTACGCCCTGTGCGATGTCGACTGGCGTGCCGCAGAAGATGCCTTCCGCAGTTACCCGGGGGCCAAACGGTACCGGGACTTCCGTGAAATGCTGGCGCAGGAGGGCGACAACATCGACGCCGTCACCGTCAGTACGCCCGATCACACCCACGCGGCTGCCGCCATGATGGCGCTCAAGATGGGCAAGCCGGTCTACTGCCAGAAGCCGCTGGCCCGCACCGTTGGGGAGGTTCGGGCCCTCATGGCGGCCGACCGTGCTGCCGGCACGGCCACGCAGATGGGCAACCAGGGCCATGCCGGAGAAGGCACCCGCCAGATCCGAGAATGGGTCGAGGCCGGCGCCATCGGCACGGTGCGGGAAGTGCAGTTCTGGACCAACCGCCCGATCTGGCCCCAGGCCATCGATCGTCCACTGCAGGCCTACTACGCGCCCGGCCATCTCGATTGGGATCTGTGGCTGGGGCCCGCGGCCCAGCGCCCCTACGCACCGGCTTATGCCCCCTTCCGCTGGCGCGGCTGGTGGGACTTCGGCACCGGCGCCATGGGCGACATGGCGTGCCACATCATGGACGCTGCGTTCTGGGTTCTCGATCTCCGCTATCCCACCACCATCGTCCCGGAGTACAGCAAGCTGTTCGACGAGACGGCACCCGCTACGTCCCGGGTCAGCTACCACTTCCCGGCCAGGGGGGACCGGCCCGAAGTCGAACTGGTGTGGCGCGACGGTGGGCTCTTGCCGCCCAAGCCGATCGACTGGCCCGACACCATCGCCTGGCCGCCGCAGGACGGGGGCGGCCAGTTGTGGATCGGCAGCGACGGCATGCTCGTAGCCGGGGTGTACGGCGGCAACCCGCGCCTGGTGGACGAGGAGCGCGACCGGGACATCCGGGCCAATCCGCCCGAAGAGCAATACCCCAGGGTCGAGAGTGTCTACGACGAATGGGTTTCGGCCATCAAGGGCGGCCCACCGGCCGGCTCCAACTTCGCCGGGTACGCCGGCCCGTTGACCGAGATGATCCTGCTGGGCAACCTGGCCGTGCGCGTGGGCCAGGCCCTGGAACTCGACCCCACCGGCGGGGCCGTCACCAATGTGCGGGTGCCGGACGAGTGGATCATGCCGACGTATCGGGAGGGATGGACGCTCTGACGACAGGGCAGCGAGGGCAGCCCGATGCGAGTGGCTGACGGCGCTTCCCGCCAAACCCTGCCCGCTAGGGCTTCCAGGTCCCTTTTGCCACCTTGGGAACGTAGCGGTCGAGATTCTTCCCGGGGAACCGCAGCGTCTTCCCCTGCTCTGCCGACATGTACGCCGTCATCAGGAGCTTCACGACTTCGAACCCGTCGTCCCAGCTCAGAGACGGCTTTTCGCCACGTAGAAACGCCCGGACGAAGTGACGATTCTCCCCTTCGTACCCGTACGCCACCGCTTCGTCCGCCACCACCGGCATCAGACCCACTTCGGCGTTCTGCTTCTCCACCAGGTCCTCTCCCGCCTTGCCTCGTACCTGGCGACTGAAGAACAGGTTGAGCCCGGTGTCGAGCGTGTCCCACTTCATCGAGTACTCCGGTCCCAGGAGTTCCGCCGAGAGCCGGAGCCCGGCGCCGACGAAACTCCACGACGTGGTGGCTTCGCCGACGACCAACTGGCCGTCTTCGGTCTTGAACTCGATGGTGACACTGGCGAAGTCCTCCGAAGGGCGCCGCCGGTAGTTCACGGCCCGACCCATCTCCTGGGCCAGCCGCCTGGCGTAGGCCGGCTGCGACCACTTGAGCGAAGCGATGTGGCCCGTGACCTTGACCGGCTTGACCGTGGAGAGGGGCTGGCCCGGCTCGGTCAACAGGTGGCGCACGACCAGTGCCGAGTGACACATCATGTCGTTGAGCACGCCACCGCCCTGGAGCTTGCCCTGCCAGAACCACGGCATGTGTGGGCCGCTGTGTTCTTCGGCAGCGCGTGCCAGATAGGGCCGTCCGGTCAGGGTGGCGCCCCGGGCCCAGAGCAGCTGATGACCCCGCTCCACCTGCGGCGCGAACAGCTGATTCTCGAGGTAGCCGTGATTGAGCCGGACGCTCTTGACCAGCCGCAGGACTTCCCGCGCCTCGCGAACGTTTCTCGCCAGGGGCTTTTCGCAGGCGATACCCTTGAGCTTCCCCTGCTTGGCCCCAATCGCGTCGACCACGGCGGCTACGTTGGCGATGCGGGCCTGATTGGGACCACACAGCCAGATGGCGTCGATGGCCGGGTCGGCCACCATGGCGCCGATGGACTTGTAGGCCCGTGCCTCACCGACTTCGAGGCTGGCGGCCAGCGCGGCGGCGTCCCCGGCACGGTCCGCGTTGGGACTCCACACGCCCCGCACGTCCGCGTCCCGCACGCCCCGCATGGACTGCATGTGAAAACGAGCGTTGAAGCCGCTGCCGATGAACCCGATACCGAGGCGATCGCTCACTCTTCGCGCTCCTGGTAGCTCACGCCCAGACGGGCCAGGACCTCCGGCGGGCAGCCCGGCCATTCGCGTCGCGCCTGGTTGCCGATGTACTGGACGTCCTGCACGCCCAGGCGACTGGAGAAGAAGCCCGACGCGGTCATGTCGCGGAAGGCATTGAAGAAGGCCACGCCCTGGCTCAGTCGCTCTGGGGCCCGATCCGGCCAGGCGATGTCGTTCAGCAGGGCGGTGCGTTGATCGGCCGAGCACGAGACGAACGTCCGGCCGAACCGCTCCCGGCACGCGAGATCGAGCCACCGGAGTCCGCCACGCATGGCCTGCTGCCGCGACGGCCGGTCGGTCATGGTGAAGTCCATGAACTCCGGGACGCCGGCCTCCGTGGCGCTGCCGGAGCGTTCGTCCGCCGGGATGATCAGGTCCACCAGGAGGCGCACGGTGCGCCATTCGTGGTCGTCGAAGAACGTCGGTTCGTAGTCCTGGCCGCTCCGCAGCGCCTGCGCCACCGCGCGGGCCGCCTGGTCCGCTTCTGCCGGCGTGACGCGGAGCGCCACCAGGCTCGCAGCGGTCAGGGCCTGCAGGGCCTCACGCCTGTTCATGGTCACAGGTCCCCCCGGCGTCGCTGATAGGTGATGTACTCCGACGCCCGCATCGCCAGGGCCATGATGGTCCAGGTAGGATTCTTGTCCGCCTGGGACACGAACGAACCGCCGTCCGCCACGAACAGGTTCCTGACGTCGTGGGCCTGGCACTGGGCATTGAGCGCCGAGGTGTTCGGGTCATGGCCCATGCGCACGACACCCAGCTCGTGGATGATGCGACCGCCCGGGGCAATACCGTAGCCCTGTTCCCGGGTCGGCATCGGCGACCACACCTCGCCGCCCATGGCGTCCACGATAGCACGGAACGTCTCCTGCATGTGCTTGACCTGCCGGTATTCGTAGTCGCTCCATTCCCAGTGGAACCGGAGGACCGGAATGCCCCACTGGTCTTTCACCTCCGGATCGAGGTCACAAAAGCACTTGTCGGAGGGGATCATCTCGCCCCGACCGGAGAACCCGACGACGGTACCGTAGTACTCGCGGTAGGCCTCCTTGAGATCGACGCCGTAGCCGCCGCCCACGGGGTAGTGCTGGATGCCCCCCATGAAGCCGTAGCCCGGCACGCCGCGCCCGCCCCAGATCTCGATGTGGTAGCCGCGCGGAAAATCCAGTTTGCTGTTGTCGAGCCACCACGGCATGTAGAGATGCCCACCTCCCACCCCATCCTCGTTGTGAGGGAGGTTGTCCACCAGCTTGGGGATGAAGCCTGCGACATCGGACCCGGTGGTGTCGGTGAGGTACTTCCCCACCACGCCGCTCGAATTGGCCAGGCCCTGCGGGAACGAGGCCGATGTGGAGTTCAGGAGTATACGGGCTGTGGAGCAGGCGCTGGCCGCCAGCACGACGACGTCGGCCTCGACGTGCCGGTCGGTCCCGCTGGCCTTGTCGATGTAGGACACGCCGGAGGCCAGTCCCCCGGCGCCGAGCGTTACCTCCCGCGCCATGGCGCCGGTGAGCATGGTGAGCCGGCCGGTGGCCAGTGCCGGTTTGATCAACACGTTGGTCGACGAGAAATTGGCGTTGACCGAGCAGCCGCGGTTGCACTGGCCGCAATAGTGGCAGGCCGGCCGGCCGTTGAGCATCTCGGTCAGAATCGACAGGCGAGCCGGAATGCAGGTGATGTCCAGCTCATCACAGGCCTGCTTGACCAGCAGTTCGTAACAACGCGGACGCGGCGGGGGCTGGAAGATGCCGTCAGGCTCGTTCGGCAGCCCCTCCCGGCTCCCGAAGATGCCGACCAACCGGTCCACCTCGTCGTAGTAGCGTCGGAGATCGTCGTAACCGATGGGCCAGTCGTCGCCCAGTCCGTCCAGGGTCTTGCGACGGAAATCGTCCGGGCCGAACCTGAGGGAGATGCGGCCCCAGTGATTGGTCCGGCCACCCACCATCCGGGCGCGCCACCAATCGAACCGGGTGCCCTCGGCGCGGGTGTAGGGCTCGCCCTCGATGTCCCAGCCGCCGATACAGGCGTCGAATTCCCCGAAGGGGCGCTCACGGGTCGACGACCCGCGACGGGGCGTGTCGTAGGGCCAGGCGAACATGGCCGAGTCGGTGACGTTGTCCCAGGGGTCGCCGGCCTCGAGGAGGACGACGTTGGCGCCGGCCTTGGTGAGCATGTAGGCCGCCATGCCACCCCCGGCCCCGGAGCCGACGATGCAGACGTCGTACTTCTGGCGTTTGGATTTCGTGAACATGAGGGCGAAGGTACGGTGCGCTCGGGGGATCGGCTAGGGTGGGAAGGGAGCGGGGAGCAGGCGGAGCTTCACACGGACCACCGTCCACGGTCCACGATCTAGCTACTCAGCCAACACCTCCACCAGATGCGCATAGCTCCGCCGGATGCTCTCGAGCGAATCGTCCGGCGAGTCGTGCTCCACGAAGTAATGCTCCACTCCCGCCGCTTCGGCGTCGGCGAAAATCGCCGGAAAGTCGATGGCGCCCCGTCCCACATCGACCATGGTGCCGTCGGGCGACCGGTCCTTCACGTGCACACTCGGGTAGCGACCCGGATAGGCGGCGAAGTACTCGAGGGGATCGCCACCGCCGTGGGTGGTCCAGAAGAGATCCAGCTGGATCTGGACGAGGTCCGGATCCGTCTCCGCCAACAATACGTCGAACGGGATCTGACCGTCCATCGGCTGAAACTCGAAATCGTGGTTGTGGTAGGCGAACTGGAATCCGGCCGCCTGCGCCTGCAACCCGATCTCGTTGAACGTCTCGGCCACACGCCGGTAGTCGTCCAGGGTCTCCCGCTTGTCGGGGGCGATCCAGGGATCGACGAGATACCGGTGGCCCAGAATGGTCGCCACTTCGAAGGCGGGCTCCCAGTCCTCGACGTGGAAGTGCGCGGAAGGTGCCGTCAGACCCTCGGCGTCGAGCCACGACCGGATGGCGTGCGGGTCCTGATTGAAGTACCCGGCGAACTCGACCTCCCGGTAGCCGATCCCGGCCACCGCTGCCAGGGTGCCGGCGACGTCCTCGGCCATGAGGTCCCGCACCGTGTAGAGTTGTACGCCCACGGCCTGTGCCGTGCGGATCTGTGACGAGCCGCCACACGCCGCCAGCAACGAGGGCGGGAGGGCCAGCGCC
>JBDHIK010000290.1:0-2076 GCA_039587475.1 Gemmatimonadota bacterium
GTCTACGCCGGCCCGGACCGGGACTATCTGGGCCGGGAGATCTGCCTGCGGATGTCCGGCGATCGTTTCCAGATCTCCGATGTCACCGACAAGACGAACCCGGTGGAGCTGTCCCGGGCCTCCCATCCGAACCCGGCGTACATGCACCAGGGGTGGCTCACCGAGGACCATCGCTTCTTCATCATGGACGACGAGAGCGACGTCATCGCCGGCAACGTGGAGACCACCCGGACGCTGGTCTGGAACCTGGACGACCTGGAGGACCCGGTCCTGGCCCGGGAGTTCTTCGGATCGCTGCCGGCGAGCGCCCACAACCTCTACGTGAAGGGCGACTTCACCTATCAGGCGAACTACAACTACGGGCTTCACATCCTGGACACCTCCGATCCCCTGGCACCGGTGGAGGTGGGGATGTTCGATACGTCTCCCTACCGCACCGGGGCCGGCTTCGGAGGGGCCTGGAGCACCTACCCCTTCTTCGAGAGTGGCACGATCCTGGTGACCAGCATGCAGGAAGGTCTCTTCATGCTGAAGAAGCGGGTGCGACCGATCTCGTAGGGCCGCCCGTCAGTTCGGGGCGAGGCGCCGAAGCTCTTCGAACCAGCCGGTGACGATGAAGACGTCGGTGTCCACATTCGCGCCGGGCTCATCCGCCAGGTCCCGGGCGACCAGACGAGGACGATACCCGCGCCCCGCCGATCCTGCCGAGGACGGTTTGCCAATCAGCCTCTTGGGACGTAGCCATTAGCATGCCTCTCCCGGTCTGACTCACGGGCATCGGTTTTGCCTGTCCCCTACGCGGAGGTCCGTATGACCGATCGAATGAAGCCCATTCTAGGCGCCCTCGTGGCGGCCATCGTCGTCAACTACATCGGCGTCTACTACTTCTACGGCCCCATCGCCGAGAGCGCGGCACCCAGCGGTCTGGAGCTGCCACGAGGCGTCGCTCTGACGATCGCATCGGTGTTCTTTGTCCTCTTCTTCGACTGGGCGAATCAGCTGGTCAACAACCCCATCAAGACCGCGATCATCATCGCGGTATCCCAGATACTCCTCGTAGACGTCTACTACTACCTCGCCGGGCAGCGTCCCCTGACCCAGGCAGCGGCGAGCGTGGTGGTCCTGCTGGCAGGTTGGATCGCGGCAGGAGCGGCCTACGGGAAGCTGCTGGACGGAGGATCCGAGGCCGCCGCCTGACAGTACGGCGAGTAGCCAGGTGCGGCGTACACACCACGAAGGCCGGGCTCGAGGCAGGGTGGCGTCGCACTGATCGTGGTGAGTCGGGGGAGGCGGTTGTCCGCCTCCCCCGTTCTTGCACTCTCCTCGATCCCCTAATCGGATTTCGTCACCGTCGCGGGATCCGTGCGCGCCGCCACCCGTGCCGGCAGAGCCACGGCCACGATGGCCACGACCGTGACCAGCAGGGTGGCCGCCGACAGGGTGAGGGGATCGGACGGCCGGACACCGAAGAGTGCTCCGCCGAGACCTCGACCCAGGAGAAGCGTCGCGGCGATGCCGACGGGAATCCCCGGGAGCGCCCGCACCAGGTTCGATCCGACGACGTGTGCCACGACCTGACCGGCCTTGGCCCCGAGGGCCATCCGGATCCCGATCTCACGGCGTCGCCGACGGACCGTGTAACTCGCGACCCCGTAGACTCCCACACCGCCCAGCAGCAGCGCGGTCAGAGGGACGCACGACTTCGGGCCCCACCGCCTCGGCATAGACCGGTAGGGACGGATCGGCATCGCGGATGGCGGATCGCACGGTGGCGAGAAGCTGTCCGTCGGCCCCCCGGGAGCGTACTGCGAGGAAGGCGGTGGTGGCCGGGTAACGATGGGTCTGGGCGATGGGACGATAGAGGACGCCCGCCGCGTCCCGCGCCGGTCCCCGGGTTCGGGTATCGGCCACGACGCCCACGATGGTGATGGGGCGATCATGGCCGTCCAAGCCGATGGTCACCTGCTTGCCCACGGGATCTTCCCCGGCGAAGGCGGTGCGGACGAGCGCCTCGTTCACGATGCCGACCTCGGTGGCCTCGGGACGGTCACCGTCATCGAAGGCTCGTCCTCGCAG
>JBDHIK010000291.1:0-2643 GCA_039587475.1 Gemmatimonadota bacterium
ACCGACAACGGCACCTTCGTCATCAATGGCACCGAGCGGGTTATCGTGTCCCAGTTGCACCGTTCCCCGGGGGTGTTCTTCGACCACGACAAGGGTAAAACCCACTCATCGGGCAAGCTGCTGTATTCCGCCCGCGTGATCCCCTACCGTGGTTCCTGGCTGGACTTCGAGTTCGACCCGAAGGATCTCGTGTTTGTGCGAATCGACCGCCGTCGCAAGCTGCCGGCGACGATCCTGCTGCGCGCGCTGGGTTATGAGACCCAGGAAATCCTCGAGATGTTCTACGATACGAACGAATTCAGCGTCACCAAGGGTGGCAAGTACAGCATGAAACTGATTCCGGAGCGCTTGCGCGGCGACGTGGCGGCTTTCGACATCAAAGCCGGTAAAAAGATCGTGGTTGAGCAGGGCCGCCGGATCACCGCGCACCACATCCGCGAGCTGGAAGAGGCGAAGATCAAGCAGCTGGAGATCCCTATTGAGTACCTGCACGGACGTGCGTTGGCCCAGGACATCGTCGACGAGAAAACCGGTGAGGTATTGATCGAGTGCAACACGGAAATCTCCGCTGAGGTGCTGGAGAAGCTGGCAGAGCTGGAAGTCCGCAAGATCGAAACGCTCTACACCAATGAGCTGGACTGCGGTCCATTCATCTCGGACACGCTGCGGCAGGATTCCACCCGCAACGCGCTGGAAGCGCTGGTAGAAATCTACCGCATGATGCGCCCCGGCGAGCCGCCCACCAAGGAGTCTGCCGAGAACCTGTTCCAGAACCTGTTCTTCTCGGCCGATCGATATGACCTGTCAGCAGTGGGACGTATGAAGTTCAACCGTCGTCTCGGTCGCGACGATGTGACAGGCAGTGGTGTACTCGACAAGGAAGACATTGTCGACGTACTGCAGACGCTTGTCGGCATTCGCAACGGCCAGGGTATGGTCGACGATATCGACCACCTTGGTAACCGTCGCGTGCGTAGTGTCGGTGAGATGGCTGAGAACCAGTTCCGGGTCGGCGTCGTGCGTGTGGAGCGCGCCGTGTGCCGCAGGACCTGATCAACGCCAAGCCCGTATCGGCTGCGGTCAAGGAGTTCTTCGGTTCCAGCCAGCTGTCCCAGTTCATGGACCAGAATAACCCCTTGTCCGAGGTGACCCACAAGCGCCGCGTTTCAGCCCTGGGGCCGGGCGGTCTCACCCGTGAGCGCGCAGGCTTCGAGGTCCGCGACGTGCACCCGACTCATTACGGTCGTGTGTGCCCGATTGAGACGCCGGAAGGACCGAACATCGGCCTGATCAATTCGCTGGCAACCTATGCTCGCACCAACGAGTACGGGTTCCTCGAGAGCCCCTACCGCAAGGTCAAGAACGGCAAGGTCACCGATGACATCGAGTTCCTGTCGGCCATTAACGAGGCGGAGTACGTGATCGCACAGGCCTCCGCGCCGCTGGACAAGAACAACAAGTTCACCGAGGAACTGATCAACGTTCGCCACATGAACGAGTTCACGCTGCAGGGGCCGGAAGATGTCGACTACATGGACGTCTCGCCCAAGCAGGTGGTGTCGGTGGCCGCGGCCCTGATCCCCTTCCTGGAGCACGACGACGCCAACCGCGCCCTGATGGGCTCCAACATGCAGCGCCAGGCGGTACCGACGCTGGTGGCGGAGAAGCCGCTGGTCGGCACCGGCATGGAGCGCTACGTCGCTGCCGACTCCGGTGTCTGCGTGGTGGCCCAGCGTTCCGGTGTGGTCGACTCGGCCGACGCCAGTCGTATCGTCGTTCGCGTGAACGATAAAGACGTGGGCGTCGACCAGGCGCCGGTTGATATCTACAACCTGACCAAATACACGCGTTCCAACCAGAACACCTGTATCAACCAGCGCCCGATCGTGAAGGCGGGTGACGTTGTCGAGCGCGGCGATATCCTAGCGGACGGGCCGTCCATCGACATGGGCGAACTGGCGCTGGGACAGAATATGCGCATCGCGTTCATGCCCTGGAACGGCTACAACTTCGAGGATTCCATCCTGGTCTCCGAGAAGGTGGTGAAGGAGGATCGTTTCACCACGATCCACATACAGGAGCTGACCTGTATCGCCCGCGACACCAAACTGGGCTCCGAGGAGATTTCCGCGGACATCCCCAATGTAGGTGAAGGCGCCCTGTCCAAGCTCGACGAGTCGGGCATCGTGTTTATCGGTGCCGAGGTCGAGGCCGGTGACATCCTGGTAGGGAAGGTGACGCCCAAGGGCGAGACCCAGCTGACCCCGGAGGAGAAACTGCTGCGCGCGATCTTCGGTGAGAAGGCCTCCGATGTGAAAGATACCTCCCTGCGCGTGCCCTCCAGCACCAAGGGAACCGTCATCGACGTACAGGTCTTCACACGGGACGGCCTGGAGAAGGACGCCCGCGCCCAGCAGATCGAGACACACCAGCTGGACCAGTACCGCAAGGACCTGAAGGAAGAGTTCCGCATTCTCGAGGAAGCGACGTTCGCCCACCTCAAAGGGCTGCTCAAGGGCAAGTCAACCGTCAGTGGCGGCGGCCTGAGCAAGGGCACCACCCTGACCGCGGCGGTGCTCGACGACCTCGATCGCGAGCAGTGGTTCAAGCTGAAGCTGTCCGACGCCAAGCTGAATGAGGCCC
>JBDHIK010000120.1:0-7508 GCA_039587475.1 Gemmatimonadota bacterium
AGAGGCAACGGGTCCTTGCTGCCATTACCTCTAGGGCCCTGGGCCGCAGCGGGCGCTGCCACGAACGCGACCGTGAGCGCCACGAGCGCCGATCGGATCCAGCGGTGTGTCGCGGTCATCGGGCACCTCCACCCAGCACGGTGTTGGCAGTGGGACGCATGTGACGCCAGGGCTCGTCGGGCGCAGGTTGTTGCCTGGGCCATATCTCGTCGAGCGTGTCCCCATTGTAGAGTCGTCCGTTCTTCATCACGTACCGCACCGTGTTGGTGTTGCGAATGTCATCGAGCGGGTTGGCGTTCAGGATGACCAGGTCCGCCAACTTGCCGGATTCGATGGACCCCAGGTCGCCTCCCAGGCCGATGGCCTCGGCGCCGAGAATGGTCGCGGTCCTGAGAGCGTCGTGGGTGCTCATGCCGCCGCTCTGCATGGCCCACAGTTCCCAGTGGTAGCCGAGCCCCTGGAGCTGGCCGTGACTGCCCACGCCGGCCCGTCCCCCGGCCTCGACCAGGTCCTTGATCCAGACCGCCAGGCGGGGAAAGGCGTACTCCTCTTCCATGAACCAGCCGGCCGGACCGGGTCCGGGACTGCGGCGCCGGATCTTGGCGTCCAGTTCCGCCGTCGGCGTGAAGTACGCCAGCTTGGCATCACCCACCACGTCTTCGTTGGTGTAGAAGTAGTTCTCGGCCCAGGGACCGCCGTACGTCACCAGCAACGTCGGGGTGTTGGTCGTCTGCGAGGTGACGAACAACTGCGTCATGTCGTCGTACACAGGCGTGATGGGCAGATTGTGTTCGATGCCGGGGTACCCGTCCATGGCGTGCGTCACGTCGAGCCGGTAATCGAGGCCGCCTTCGGTCGTCGGCATCAGCTCGAGTTCGCGGGAGGCCATGATCAGCAACTGCCGCTGCCGCCGGTTCCCGGTCATGTACATCTTGAAGGTCTTGGTGTCCCAGTAGTCACTGTAGCGCCGCAACACGTCCCGGGCGTGATCGAGGCTCCGGATGCCCTCGGGCCAGAATACGCCGGGGCCCGTCGAATAGACACGCGGCCCCGGGATGTAGCCGGCATCGACCCGGTCGCTGTAGGCCAACACATCGGTCGTGGCAGTCTGAGGGTCACGCGTCGTGGTGACGCCGTAGGCCAGGTTGGCCTGGTAGATCCAGGGCCGGTTCCAGTGCAGACCCCAGAGGTTCCACATGTGGGCGTGGGTGTCGACGAAGCCCGGAACGATCGTCGCCCCGGCCACGTCGATGACCCTGGCACCGGCAGGGTCCGCCCCGCGAGGCCCGACGCTGGTAATGCGGTTGTTCTCGATGACCACGTCGGCGTTCTCGATCACTTCGGAGCCGCGCATGGTGATGACCCTGGCGCCGCGCAGCACCACGGTGCCCTGGGGAATGTCACGCGCCACTTCCACCGCAATCCGTTGCTCGGCCGGCCGGTAACGGTTGTCCATCATGGCCGCCGAGTCGGCCCCGGCCAGACGCAGGGAGTCGTCCACCGCCTCGGCCCGGTCGAGATCGAACGTGGCGAAGGCGTTCCCGATGGACCAGTGCACCGTGCGGCCATCTCCGCCCCAGGCGGCGAACTCGCCACCGACGTCCGTCAGCTTGCGGACCGGCATCGCGGCACTGTCGGGCTTGGTCACCAGCACCTGTGGCACCCGGCCACCCACCTTGGGGACCGTCACCACGTACACGTCGTTGTTGACCTGGGCCAGCGCCTGATCACCCTGTGGCGCCATGAGGACCAGATCGGCGGAGGTCTGAAAACCGCCCGGCTCCCTGTCCTCGTCCCGCGAAAAATCGGTGCGGGGCATGAGCACGTCCTCGGTCGCCGAGGCTTCCCACCGGGTGGGAGTCACCGGCAGTCGCCAGGTGACGCGCAAGTGCGTCTTGGGATCGGTGTCGTCCCACCGGCTCGACATCAGCGCGACCGTACGGGGGCCGGCTTCGACCGGCGTAGCGCCGTAGTAGTAGATGCGGTCGGGATCGGTCGTGAAGTGCGGGCGCGACCGGCCGGCCGTTGGGCCGATGACCGTGACCGCTCCGCCGTTCGCCGGCAGCCAGATGAATTCGGGTCCCAAACCGTTGAACACGAACGGGTCGATCGACTCGAGCAGGTTGCGGGCATCGGAACGCATCACCACGATGCGGTTGCCGTCCGACGCCCAGGCCGCCTGCTGATAGTAGGCCGACTGCTGCGTCAACTGCTGGGGCCGCCCGCCGGAGGCCGACACCTTCATGACGTGCCCCTGGGCGTCGTCCCAGGTCACGAAGGCGATGGCGCGTCCGTCCGGCGACCACGCCGGATGATACTCACCCACCTCCTGGCTGGTGAGCCGCCGCGGCGTACCGCTGGGAAGGTCCATGACGTAGAGCCGGTCCAGGGCCGTAAAGGCCAGCCTGGTGCCGTCCGGCGACGGCACCGCGTCGCGGATCTGCTTGGCCGTGAAGGTCGGCGTGTCCTCGATGGGGTAATCGAAGTCCACCGCCGGACCCACCGCCACGTTGGCGTTGACCGTGAAGGGAATCTCCGTGGGGGCGCCGCCGTCGACCGGGACGCTCCAGATACCGCCACCGTAGGACAGCACCACTGCCCGCGAATCCGGGGTAAAGGAATAGCCGGGCAGGATGTCCATGTTGCCAATGGACTCCTGCTCGTCCCGCTGAATGGGGTACGCCAGCCACGACTCTACGCCGCTGGCGAGGTCGCGCAGCCGGAGCCCGGTCTCGGTATCGTGCCGGGTGCCGTAGGTGAGCCACTTGCCGTCCGGCGACAGCGCCGGCCGGAACGCCGATCCGTAGCGCGAACTCATCGTGGTCCGGGTGCCCGTCTCCCGGTCGTACACGCCGATCTGCAACTGCGGCAGGAAGGTGTTGTAGGTCCAGGCACCAAACCGCTGGGCATACCATACGTAGCGCTCGTCGGCCCCAAAGGCCGGGCCCATGAGGCGCATGCCGCCGGACCCGGGGGTCATCTCGATGCCGGTGCCGCCACGCAAATGGTACATCCACAGCTTCTCGTTGCCACCGCCGATACGCGACCGCGACACCACGATGTAGTTGCCATCGGGCGTCCACTCGGGCGACAGGAAGGCGCTGGCAATGCCGCCATCGTCGGTGATCTGCCGGGGATCGCTGCCGTCGGCCTGGACCACCCACACGTTGTCGTCGCCGCTCCGGTCGGAGACGAACACGAGGTGTTGGCCGTCGGGGCTGTAGCGCGGCTGCATGTCGTGGGCAAGGCCCTCGGTGATCCGGGTGGCGGTGCCACCGGCGATGGGGATGGTGTACAGGTCGCCCAACAGGTCGAACGCGATCGTCTGGCCGTCGGGGCTGACGTCCAGCGACATCCAGGTGCCTTCGGACGTCGTGAACTGCGCGTAGCGGGCCGGTTCCAGGGGCAATCCCTTGACGCCCGGCTGGGTAGCATCCTCCTGGGCCACCACCGTGCCCGGGACCAGTCCGATCAACAACGACAAGACAGCGCCGGACAGCACGGCGCCGCGGGTTCGAATCCTCATTGACCACTCCGGAATGAATGTGAATTGCGGCAGCGTCATACGGTACACACGGCGACGGCTTCCGCCAGGGACGTCAGCGGGTCGCCCGTGGGTTCGAATTCATGGGCCACGTAGCCCTCGAAGCCGGTATCGGCAATGGCGCGGGCGATCGCAGGGTAGTACAGCTCCTGCGTGTCGTCCAGTTCATGGCGGCCCGGCACCCCGCCGGTGTGATAGTGGGCGATGTACCGGGCGTTGTCCCGAATGGTGCGGATCACGTCGCCCTCCATGATCTGCATGTGGTAGATGTCGTACAACAGTCTGACGCGCGGGGAATCGACTCCCTCCACGACCGCCACCCCGAAGGCCGTGTGATCGCCCTGATAGTCGGGGTGGTCCACCTTGCTGTTCAGCAATTCGAGGCAGATCGTCACGCCCTCCGCTTCCGCAAGGAGTTTGATGCGGTTCAGTCCCGCCACGCAGTTGGCAACCCCCTCCTCGTCGCTCAGTCCGTCACGGTTCCCGAACATGGCAATCACGTTGGGGACACCGGCCCGGGCGGCGAGTGGAATCGTGGTCTCCAGTTCTTCGAGCAACATCGGGTGGTTCACCACCCGGTTGAACCCGGTGGCGATGAAATCCCGGCGCTCGGTCGGGTAGCCCATGCTGCACGTCAATCCGTACTCCGCCACGGTCGGCCAATCGTCCGGTCCCAGCAGATCGATCGCCTCCAGGCCCATGCCTTGGGCGGCCTCGCAGAACTCCGGCATGGGGATACCGGCAAAGGGCCAACGGGACACCGACTGCCGCAGGCGGCCCGGATCCGGCCGGGCCCGGAGGACCGCCGGCGCCATGCCAGGCCAGGCCAGCAGGCCGCCGACGGCACCAGCCGTCTCGACCACCATCCTACGGCGCGTCACACCGGGCGGTTTCTCCATGGTCAGAGTTCCTTCCGGTCGAGCAGCTCCACCGCATGGGCCGCTGCCCTGGCCGTGAGGGCCATGTAGGTGATCGACGGGTTCTGGCAGGCGGAGGACGTCATGCAGGCTCCGTCGGTGACGAACACGTTGGGAACGTCATGGCACTGATTGTGGGCGTTCAGGACCGAGGTCCCGGGATCCCGGCCCATGCGCGCCGTCCCCATCTCGTGGATGGTCAGTCCGGGCGGGAGGTCGTACACGTACGGGGAGATGTCCGTGGCCCCCGCCGCTTCCAGCATCGTCACCGCCTGGTCGGACATGGCCTGGAGCAGGGCGCGCTCGTTGGCACCCCACTGGCAGTGGACCTTGAGCGCCGGAATGCCCCACTTGTCGACGACCTCGTTATCGAGCTCGACGTAGTTCGTCGGGACCGGGAGACATTCCCCGAACCCAAAGAAATTGAAACGCCAGGGCCCCGGTGTGCGCAGTTCGTGCTTGAAATCGGCGCCGAATCCCGGGACGTCGTTGCCCCGGCCCCAACCGCTCCGTCCGGCCCCGCCTTGGTAGGCGAAACCGCGCAGGTAGTCCTCGTCCTGGCCCTTCACGTTGCCGAACCGGGCCAGGTAGATGCCGTTGGGCCGCCGGCCGAAGGTCGTCTGGTCTTCCATGCCCGGGATGGTGCCCCTGGCGCCACCGCCCATACAGTGATCCATGAGGTTCCTGCCCAGCTCGCCGCTCGAGTTCCCCAGCCCGGTGGAGAACCGCGGGGTCGCCGAATTGAGCAACAACCGCGTCGACTCGAGCGCCGAGGCGCACAGAAAGATGATGCGGGCGGAAAACTCCTGAGTGGCCATGGTGGCCGCATCGATGACCCGCACACCTGTGGCCCGGTCCCGCTCCTCGTCGTACACCAGGCTGTGGACCACGCTGTTGGGCCTGAGGGTCAGCCTCCCGGTGGCATTGGCCGCCGGCAACGTGACCCCGATACTGTTGAAATAGGAGTGGGTGATACAGCCGCGCTCGCAGGGGCCGCAGTAGTGACAGGCCTGGCGGCCACCGTGGTTCTCGGTGATCACGGCACAGCGCCCGATGGTCAGCACCCGGTCCCGGCCGTACGCCTCCAGCAACCGTTCCCGGACGTGGGTCTCGGCGCAATTCAAATCCATCGGAGCGAGAAACTGCCCGTCGGGGAGCTGCGGCAGGCCCTCGGCCTGGCCGCTGATCCCGATGAAGCGTTCCACATGATCGTACCACGGCGCGATCTCGGCATAGCGAATCGGCCAATCGACCCCGTAGCCATCCCGGGCGTTGGCTTCAAAATCGAGGTCGCTCCAGCGATACACCTGGCGTCCCCACATGATGGAACGTCCTCCCACCTGCCGGCCCCGGATCCAGTGGAACGGCTTGTCGTCGTCGAAGGTGTAAGGGTTCTCCCGGTCATTGACGAAGAACTTGCTGCCCCACTCGTCGCAGGCGTAGCACTCCTTCTGAATGAATTGGTCGCGCTCGAGGGCCTCTTGGTTGCCCCGGCCGCGATAGGGCATGTCCCACACCGGGACGTGCTCCACGTAATCGACCGCGGGGTCGATGGGTGGGCCCGCCTCCAGCACCAAGGTGTTCAGACCGCGCTCGCACAGTTCCTTGGCGGCCCACCCGCCGCTGATGCCGGAACCGACGACGATGGCGTCCCACTCCTGGCGCCGACCCATCAGAAGCCCCCTGGTCGGGGCTGCGCCAAATCGACACACCCGTCGTAGCTGCCGGGAATCATGCGCCAACCGAGTTCCTCGGTCATGCCGACCTCCGAGGTGTAATAGCCGAACAGCGTCAGCTCCCTGACGACGTGAAAGAAGTGCGGCGGGTCGTCCTCTCCGGCCTGGCGCAGCGACTCGGCCTCGGCCGCGATCCCCGAAAGAACCGCGGTTTGTTGAGGCTCGTTGGCCTCCAGAAACGGCAGGCCGGTAAGCCTGAGGCTGCGGCCGTCCATCTCGTCGAGGCCGGCCAGGAAACGGGCCCGTTCCTCGGGGTCGAAGGTCCGCTCGACCATGAAGTCCATGAACTCGGCCACACCGGCTTCACGGGCTCCCGGGGTATCGGTGGTGGGGATGATCAGCTCGGCGACGACGCCGGCGAGTTCGGCCTGATGCGTGGTGAAAAGCCGCCCTGTCGAGGCGGCGTGTCCGTGGGCTTCGCGGCCCAGGGCGAGAAGACGGGTGGGGCCGAGTCCCGCAAGGGCACTAGTCGCTGCCCCCAGGCCCAGTGCCCGCAGAAGTTCTCTCCGCTCCATCGACGGCTCCAGTTGGGAAAGCACCAACTTGCAGCCCGAGGCCCGGTCAGGCCAGTGCCGACGAGGACGCCGGTGGCGGGGTGGCCCTTGGCGGGCTACCTTCGCCGCAGCTTTGACCCTTCTGCGCGGACACCACCATGAAGCGTCGACCCATCCAGCGGCTCGCCATCTTCTCCGTCCTCGCGGCGCTTGCCTGCGGCCCCCCCGGGGCCGGACAGGACGCTCCACCCCAAACTTCGATCCAGGCGGCACCCGACACCATGTGGCGAACGCTCTTCGACGGCCAGTCCACGGCGGGATGGCGCGGCTACCAGATGGACCACGTGCCGGACGGCTGGCAGGTCGTCGATGGAGCCCTGGTCAGGGTGGCCGGTGCGGGAGACCTCATCACCATCGACCAGTTCGCCGATTTCGAGCTGGAACTCGAGTGGAACGTCTCACCCGGCGGCAACAGCGGGATCTTCTTCCGGGCAACGGAAGAAGCCGATCGCATCTACGAGACCGCCCCCGCGATGCAGGTGCTGGATGACGCGGCCCACGCCGACGGCGGCAACCGGTTGACCTCGGCGGGCGCCAACTACGGCCTGTATGCCCCGCCCGAAGGGGTGGTCAAACCGGCCGGCGAGTGGAACGCGGTGCGCATCGTGGCCGACGGTGCCCACGTGGAGCACTGGCTCAACGGGACGAAGGTCGTCGAGTATGACCTGTGGAGCCCGGAGTGGGAGGCGAAAGTCGCCGCCAGCAAGTTTGTGGAGTGGCCGGGCTACGGTCGCGCCATGCGCGGACACATCGGGCT
>JBDHIK010000121.1:0-9269 GCA_039587475.1 Gemmatimonadota bacterium
GCTTCCTCGATGGCCTGTTCGCGGGTATAGCCTGATGCGATCAGGGCCTCGATGCGCATCTCCAGGTGCGCCCGGATCTCGTCGTCGAGTTCGCGGTCGATGTCGGCCCGGCGCCCAAAGCGCAGGTGGAAGGCCTTCCGGTAACGTCTCATGACGCTGACTACCCTTCCGGCTGCAAGGCCATCACGGCGGTCACCGTGCGGGTGTACCGCGACCAGGTAGCGGCTTCGTCGCGCAGGTGGGCGCGTCCCTCGCGGGTGAGACGGTAGTACTTGGCCTTGCGGTTGTTTTCGGTGATACCCCATTCCGCCCGGACCAGCCGGCGGCCTTCGAGCCGGTGCAGTGCCTGGTAGAGGGCGCTGTCCTCAACGTCCAGCACGCCCTCGGACATGCTCTCCAGCCAACTGGCGACGCCGTAGCCGTGAGCGGGGCCGAAGCTGAGCGCCTTGAGGCACAGCAGGTCCAGCGTGCCCTTGAGGAGGGGTATCGCTTCTTCCGGGCGTTTCATCTAACCAGACTCCCCGTGTGTGCTAAGGGGAGTAAGGTACTGGTTCATCCCTGTGACCGTCAAGGCAGGAGTTCCATCGCTGTCGGGGCCGGGGGTACCAGGTCACGCGGGGAACAATCTGGGGTCGGACCTACCGGGCGATCCCTTCGTGGGGCGTCCGTGCGGTGTCCACCAAAGCCGCATGGAGCACACCGGCCGACTCCAGCGGGGGGACGTCGAGGAGATGCAGCAGGGTATTGCCGATGTCCTCGGGACGGGCGTAGGGAATCGTTTCGCCGCTCCGGACTCCGGGGCCGGCCAGAATGAACGGCACCACCAGTTGCGCGGCTTCCAGCCCGCCGTGGCCGCCCCGGTAGTTCCCCACCAGGATCTCGAAATCGAGTCCGTGGTCGTACCCGGGCCGAGCCGTCACGACCAAGTCGGCGTCGGGGTGGGCCGTCAGGAGCCGACCGATCAGCGGAACGGCATAGGGGTAGGGCTCGAGGTACGTCAGGCGTAGCCAGTCGTCCTCGTGGCGCGGCACTCCGTCGGCCACGGTGCCGTAGCCGAGCGGGTCACTGCCGGCGACTACGGAGTAGCTGTAGACCTCGTGGTCGAACGCCACGATTTCGCCGGTCCCGTCCCGGGACGATACCAGGTAGCGCCCGGCGTGGGCGCTCTTGTGCAACACCAACTCGGTGCTCTCGAGCCGGACCACCGCGTCGACCAGGTTGACGGTCTCGCTGCCGTCTCGGATCGGATAGTCAGCCAGATCCTGGGCCGAGGGTGCCATCTGCCAGGCCTCGATGCCCGTGAGGTGTGGGTTTCGGAAGTAGAGGAACGACATGGTGTTCCCCTGGAGGGCCTGGACCACGTCGATGTCGGCATCGACGTAGTCCTGCAGGGGCTTGTCGAACCGTTCGCGTTTGCGGACGGCCATGTCGCGATCGCCCCTCAGTCCATATCTCGCTTCGAGCGTGCCGACGAGTGACACATTGTTGGTCACGCGCGTCAGACCATGGTCGGACGTGACGAGGTAGAGCCGGTCGTCTTCGGTGCCGAGCGCGCGGCTGGCGTCCCGGTACACGCCGATGAGGCTGTCGATGACCGCGAGCTGTCGGACGTAGTGAAGGTTGTCGCCCTCGTCGGTCTGGAAGCCTTCGAGGTGGTTGATGTTGTCGGGCGATGCGAACACGATCACCTGGATGCGCTCACCGGCGGCCAGGCCTGCGATGGCCTGACGGACCAGCTTGCGTTCGACGTCGGCGTGGTTGGTCGCCACGTCCTCACCCAGACCGAACTTGGGCAGCGTGTTGAACACCTGGAGCACACCGTCGAGCATCTGGATCAGGAAGCTGTCGCCCCGGTACTTCGACACTACCACGTCGAGGTGCAGCGTCTGGGTGTGGGAGGCGCCTCGAGTTGTACGCCGCGGTGGGGACGCTGGGATAGCGCTCGAACATCGTGGGGGCGTGGTCGCTCAGGTCGAGGTCCAGGTAGCCGGAGGTCCTGCCGATGTAGTTCCGGAAGTTGCCGACGGTCCGGGACCGGTCGAACCAGCGGAACCCGAAGATGCCGCTGGCGCTGGCCGCTTCCCCGGTGAGAAACGGATAGTGGGCGTAGCCCGAGATGGACGGAAACGCCGAGATGCCGTGTTCGACGTAGGTGCCCTCACCAATCAACTGGTCGAGTTGCGGCAGCTGTCCGCTGGCGCGCTCCCGGCGAAAGACCTGGTCCGACAGGCCGTCGATCAGGAAGATGGTCAGGGGATGGACCGGACCGCCGGCCGGTGGAGGGGGTGCCGGAGCCTCGGCGTGGTTGGCGCAGCCCGGGACGGCCGACACCGCCAGCAGGATACCCGCCCACCACGGACCGCGGTGGAGGGTCACCCGGGGCTCCGGCCGAAGGCCCTTCGGGGGCGCACCGGGGATGCCGCGCTCAGTCCCGCAGGATGAACGTGACCCGCATCTTGACCCGGTATTCCGAAATCTCGCCCTTCTTGATGACGACTTCCTGGTCCTGAATCCACGCACCCGTGACGTTCTGCAGGGTCTTGGTGGCGCGCTTGATACCCTCCTGGAGGGCGTCCTTGAAACTCTTGGACGACGAGGCGGTGATTTCGGTAACTCGTGCAACGGACATGAGACGGTTCCTTCTCGGCGTGAGGTTGTGGCCGATCTGCCCCGGCGGGGACTACGGCGTGGGCGGCGCTTTCCGCGGCACCATCTCGTCCCGCATCGCCAGATGATAGGCGGTCGCCGCCACCACCACGGCGGCCTGCATCAGATCCTCGACCACCAGGTGGTCGTAGGTGTCCAGGTTGGTGTGGTGGGTGTTGATGCCGTACTCGATCGGGTCCTGGATGAAGTTGAAGCCCGGGATGCCGATGGCGTCGAACGATAGGTGATCGGTGCCGCCGGTATTGCCGTTTCGCACGGCCACCACGCCCAGGTCACGGAACGGCCACAGCGTCTGCTCGAAGATGGGGATGGCCTGTTCGTTCATCTGGCTCCAGATGCCGCGCACCTTGCCGGTCCCGTTGTCGAGATTGAGGTAGGCCGACACCTTGTCGTGCAGTTCGGGATGATCGGCCAGGTACTCGCGTGAACCCCACAGGCCCTGTTCCTCACCGCTCCACAGGGCGACGCGGATGGTACGGCGCGGTGTGACGCCCAGCGTCTTGAGGATGCGCATCGCTTCCATCATGACGATGGATCCGGCGCCATTGTCGGTGGCCCCTGTGCCGTAGTGCCATGAATCCAGGTGAGCCCCGATCATGACGTATTCGTCGGCCAGGTCGCCACCGGGGAGGTCGGCCAGGGTGTTGTACGACATCAGGTCGTCTTCGAAGAACCTGGTTTCGACGTCGACCTCGAGGGTCACGTCGCGCCCATCCATCAGGGCACGGTAGATCTGATTGTACTGCTCCTGGGAGATGACCAGTTCCGGCAGCGGATCGCCGTAGCGGGCGAAGCGCCCGAACAGCTTGCCGCCGCCCCGGATGATGCCGTTGGGCCGCGACGAAGGCGTCAGAATGACCGCCACGCCACGGGCTCGCAGATCGGCATCCTGCCGCGCCTGCGCGTCGGCGATCCGCGTGATCAGGGAGTCCCAGTTGATGGGGCCACGGCGCCGCCGTTGCGGCCGATCTCCGGGGACCGGTTGCAGCAGGCTGTCGGTGGGCGTACGGCGGTCGCGATGTTCGAACTCGGGCGTGATGTCCCGGGGTTCGGACAGCATCACGAAGGCCCCCTCCAGGGACCCTGAGAATGCGGCCAGGGAATCGAAGCCGCCGGGGACGTATACGGCCTTGCCGTTGACCGGGCCGTTGGTGCCGCCGGTCCACCCCACCGGCTGGGCGTTGAGCGGTTGGACGAACGGCTCCAGAATGGTGCCCTGGTAGCGGACTCGCTCCCAGCCTCGGCCGAATTCGCCCCAGGGCTCGATAGCGACGTTGGCGAGTCCCCAGTCGCGGAACGTGGCGGCGGTCCACTCGTTGGCCGCCAGCATGCCGGGTGATCCGGTCAGCCGCGGCCCGATCACGTCGGTCAGGTGATGGCCCAGCGCCTCGATTCTCGAGCGTTCCAGGCCCTCGGCTCGAATTCGTTCGACCATTTCGAGGTCGAGCGACTCCGAGGCCGTTTGGGCGGTCAGGGGGGTGGCGGCAACCGCCACGGCCATGCCGAACATGGCGGACAGAGCGATGGTCGCGGTGCGCATGGGCGATCTCCGGGAGGATGCGTCGTGGGTAGGCCCGGAATGTAGCCCGTGCCGCAGGGCAGTGCCACGCTGACGCGCCGCGCCTAGCCTGTGGTCATGCTCCCCGATAGGTTAGGGTGGAGGCCGCACCTGGCCGTCCAGGGCCGACCACCAGATGGGGGAGTTCGTGAGCGAGACCGACGCCATTCCCGCCGGCAAGTTGCCGGACAAGCCCGGGTTCAAGCACATCGACGCCTGGGGGGTGACCCACACGGGCAAGGTGCGTCAGGAGAACCAGGATCACTTCTTCGTGGGCTCCCTGTCGCGTGGCGTCGTACTGGATCGGACCAGCCTCTCCGAGGGCGAGGTCCTGGTGGAACCTGAGCGCCTGGCGTCGTTCGCCCTGGTGGCTGACGGGGTCGGCAGCGGTGGTGGCGGCGAAGAGGCAGCGCGCACCGCCGTGATGGGGCTGGTGGAGAAGGTGGCCCAGACCTTCCACACGGCCTACGCGACGCCTGCCACCGAACCCGAGGCTTTCACCAAACTGCTGAGCGATGCCGCGCTGGCCTGCCACGACAAGCTCATGGAGCGCACCGCCCATGATCCTGACCGGAAGCGCTACGCCACCACGCTCACCCTGTTCCTGGGGCTCTGGCCGCACGCGTATCTGCTCCAGGTGGGCGACAGTCGGTGCTACGTCTATCATGACGATGAACTGACGCAGATTTCACGCGACCAGACCATGGCCCAGGCGCTCATCGATCAGGGCGTGCTGACCCAGAGCCGGGCCCCCAGCACCAAGTGGGCCCACGTGTTGTCGAGCGCCATCGGTGGCACCGAAGCCGAGCCCGTGGTCACGCGTCTGGTTCGTGACTGGGGCACCATCGTGCTGCTGTGCAGCGACGGGCTTACCAAGCACGTGTCGGACCACCGCATCCGGGAGTTGTGCTCGACGATGACCAGCGCCCGGCAGCTGTGCGAGGACCTGCTCCAGGAGGCCCTCGATGACGGCGGCACCGACAACATCACGCTGATCGTCGGGCGCACCATCAAACCCACCTGAGCGGATTCACCACGGTGGGTCGGCGGGTCTTGCGCTGGCGCCAGGGGGCATGGGACTTGCACCTCTGCTCGTGTCCCATGACCTTCGTGACCGGCCGGAACACCGGCCTCCATCGCCCCTCCGAGGCTCCATGACCACCAACAGTGGCGGCCGTCTGTGGGCCACCATCCTGCTCGCCGTCCTGGGCACCTACCTCGCGATCGTACTCCTGCTCGGCACCAGGGTCTTTGGCCTGGATCTGCGGTTGCGTGCCATGGTGCCACTGCTGCTGGTCTTCTACCTGGTGCTGGCCTTCGGCTTGCGCGCCCTGGACCGCCGGGCGCTGGTGAGTCGGGCCACCTTCGTCAACATCGCCGCCGCCACCGGTTCGATCCTGCTATCGCTGTTGGCGATGGACCTGATCTACACGGTCTATCAGAATGCCACCGCCCCGGGGGACCGGCACGTGTCCCTCACCTATGCGCGGAACGGGGATGTGCACCCGTGGTACGGTGAGTTGTACCCCCGGACCTACTACCCCACGGCCGGCAATTTCCGGGTGTACAAGCCAGGCGTCACGGTCCGGGCCGAGACCTTTGGGGAATTCTACCGGCCCGCCATGAAGGCCTCGCGGACCCTGACCGACTCGGTGCTGCAATGGCGCCGCATCGACTACGTCATCGACCGCCATGGGTTCCGGGACACCACGCCGCGAGACTCGGCCCGCGTGGTAGTGCTGGGCGATTCCTTCGCCTTTGGGTACGCCATCGCCGACGACCTCCTGTGGGTCAACCGGTTCGAATCGGCCATCGGACAGCCGGTCTACAACCTTGGCATCTCTTCGACCGGACCCCGGCCACAGGTCGATCTGCTGCGCTACGTGCTCGAGGACGCCCCCGCGCCCCCGATCGACCACCTTCTCTGGGTCCTGTTCGAGGGCAACGACCTGGAGAACTCGCACGCCGAGCGACGCGACCCGCCCCCGGCAACGGGCGGCAAGGCCCGCCTCGTTCAGGGCACCGTCCTCGAGGTGGTGGCCCGATTCCCGGAGACCATCAGGCGCCAGAGCGTACTCCATCAGTGGCGAACGGGGCGATTGGTGTTCAGGGCCCCGGGCGGCGCCACCAGTCTGCTCGACCACTATCAGGCTGACGGCGTACCCCTGGAGTTCCCGCTCTATCATTCCGCGCGCCATGGCTACCGGCTCTTCAACCCGCAGGACATCGACCGCGCCGCACGGCCCGCGGACTACGTCGCCGACCACCCCAACCGTCCCAGGATCGAACGCTTGTTCGACACCATGCGAGAGCTGAGTGAGCAATACGGCTTCACCGTGACCCTCGTGCTGGCGCCCAGCGCGGCGCGACTCTACGGTGCCGAGTTCGGGATCGAGCCCGCCCCAACCGACACCCCGCACTTCCTGAACTTCCTGACGGCACAGGCGAATCGTGTCGACTTCGCAGTCGTCGACCTCCTGTCGGTCCTGACCGACTCCTCCCGACACGAGCTGCTCTACTTCCGTGACGACCACCACTGGAACGAGCGCGGCAACGAAGTCGTCGCCGGGTACCTGACCGACTGGTGGGCTGGCCAGGGCCCCGCGCCTCCCTCGCCCTGAGGTTCCTCTAGCGGCAGTCCTGCATGGGCCTCACATTGCCGCATGGAATCGCTCGCTCTCCTCCTCGTTGCGCTGGCGGCACTGGGCTACGGCCTGGCGTCGGGAGTGTTGTCCCGCAGCATCCTGACCGGCCCGATGTACTTCGTCGCGGTGGGATGGTTGCTGCAGCGCGCCGGGCTGCTCGAATTCCACGGCGCCGAGGAGGGTATTCGCCTCCTGGCCGAAGCGACGCTCGTGGTGGTGCTGTTCGCCGACGCGGTTCGCATCGACCTGCGGGGCCTGCGGCGCGACCACGACCTGCCGTTTCGCATGTTGTTGATCGGCCTGCCGCTTGGCATCGCGTTCGGGACCGTGGTGGCGCTGCTGGTGTTCCCCGAGCTGCAGGTCTGGCACGCCGCGCTGGTCGCGGCCATTCTGGTCCCAACCGACGCGGCGCTGGGGCAGGCCGTCGTCACCATGCAGGTCATTCCGGTGCGATTGCGTCAGGCGCTGAACGTGGAGAGCGGCCTCAATGATGGCCTGGCGCTTCCGTTCGTGCTGGTGGCCGCGAGCCTGGCCAGTGAGATGGCCACCGGGTCGGCGGAGTGGCTTCGGTTCGGGCTGCTGCAGGTCACCCTGGGGCCTCTCGCCGGCGTGGTCGTCGGTCTGTTTGGTGGCCGCCTGGTGGACCGGGCGGTGGACCGCGGCTGGTGCAAGGAGGAATACCAGGGCGTCCTGCTCCTGGCGCTTCCGGTCATCAGCTATCTGGTTGCCTCGCTGATCGGCGGCAACGGCTTCCTGGCCAGTTTCGTTGCCGGGTTGACGTTCCGGTCTGTGGCCCACAAGCGCTGTCACCCCGTGCTCACGTTCGTGGAGAACGAGGGCCAGCTCTTGATTCTGTCGACCTTCGTGGTGTTCGGGGCCCTCATGGTGCCCGAGCTGCACCTGGCCACTGACCCCATGATCTGGCTCTACGCCGTCCTCAGCCTGACGCTGATCCGCATGGCCGCCATCGGGATCTCGCTCCTCGGGGCCGGGCTCCAGGTGCCGGCCATGGGGTTCCTCGCCTGGTTCGGCCCCCGAGGTCTGGCTTCCATTCTCTACCTCCTGCTCGTCACCGAAGCCTACGACCTCGGCACCGGTGGCACGGTGCCCCAGGTGGTCATCGCCACGGTGCTCCTCAGCATCGTGGCACACGGTGTCACGGCCGTGCCCGCTGCCAGGGCCTTGGGTCGAGCGGCCGCCCGGTGGCGCTCGCAGCAGCCGGAGTGCGGCGAGCTGCGGGACGTTCCGGAGATGCCTACCCGTTGACCTGAGGACGTTGGGCCGGGAGTTGAGTAAGTTGCGGGAATCGTCTGCCAGAGGGGTGCACGAGCGCCCTGTCGGTCCGCTCACCAAACCCCGTCACGCCCTCCATCGATCCTCGAGGTCTCCATGACACGTGCCGTTCCCTTCCTTGTCCTCCTGGCGGCGGCCGCCGCCTCTCCTGCAGCAGCCCAGGACAATCCCGACCGCAAGGTCGTCCGGGTCGAGGTGCGCCCAGCCGAATTGCGGCTGGCGGTGGGCCAGCGGGCCACCGTGGAGATCGTGGCGCTCGACGCCGAAGGCAACCCGGTGCCGGGTGCCTTCATTCAGGCGTTCGCCAACGGTGCCGAGGCCTCGTTCGACCTGGCGACCTACCAGGTCGAGGGCATGGTGCCCGGCAAGACCACCGTGGTGGGTCGCGTCCGCCGTCCCACGTCGGAGGGGCCAGGGTTCGAGAACTTCTACGGGGTCGCCGACGTCTACGTCAGCCCGCGTCCTGTCACGCGCGTGGAGATCACCCGGGCCCGGAAGCCCTTGTTCGCAGGCACCCGGTCGAGAGTGGAGGCGGTGGCGTACAGCGATGCCGGCCCCCGCGACGACGTGCGCCCGGTCTGGTGGTCCTCGGACAGCGGAGTGGTGGCGGTCGGCAGCGATGGGTCGGTGCGGGCCCACATGGCCGGTCGCGCCACGCTGACCGCTGATGTGGAGGGTGTCGACGCGTCGGTCGAGGTGGAGGTGGTCGCCAACCCGGTGCAGCGACTGGTGGTAACGCCGGCCAACGGTGGAGGCCGAGTCGGGGACGTGCTGCGGTTCAACGCCACGGCTCTGGACGGGCGTGGCGATGCCGTGACCGCGGCCGAAGTCGATTGGACGTGGCGTGCCACGGAAGAGCAGGGGAGCGGCACCGGGTGGCTCGAGGCCGAGGGTGACCACGACGCCGCGTTCGTGGCGTACGCCCCCGGGCGCTACCGCGTGACGGCCTCGGTCGGTGGCGCCTGGACCGATGCGGAAGTGATCGTGACGCCCCGGCCCGACCGGCGGACCGTGGAGCTGATCGGCCACGGCGTGGTGCCGGGGGGCCATTCGACGTCGGATTTCTGGGTGTTCGAGGGACGGGACGGCCGCGACTACGCCTACAC
>JBDHIK010000122.1:0-7345 GCA_039587475.1 Gemmatimonadota bacterium
GGGACGCTCAGTCGACGACGTCACCGTCGATGCCGTGGATCCAGTTCGCGATGTCTGCGATCACCTCAGGGGCGACGTGGCCCGGTTCCTGGTACTCCGCAGGTTCGCTGGGACCTTCGCCCGCCACGAAGAGATGGTTGAGTGCTGGGTACTCCAGGAGCGTGACGCGTGGGTCCTCCTGCAGGGCCGCTCGCCAGAGGTCGAAATCCACCTTGGTGACCTGATAGTCACGACCCCCGTGCAAGAACAACATCGGTAGGGTGAGCGACCGTGCCGTCTCGACCGGGTCGTAGGCTCGAAGGTCCAGCCAGTAGGCTGGGGACGCCCCCAGGAGGACATCGCCGGAGGCCGTATCCGCTTCAGTCAACGTCGCCACGCGTGACATCTCCTGTTCGAGTTGCTCCATACGGACCTGTTCCACCGGTGTCACCTCACCGTCCAGCTCGGCCAGGTACAGAATCTGATCGGCGATGAGCGCCTCGAGGGGGCGAGCCGGCCCCGCCATGACGACCAGTCCGGCGATGGTAGCGTCTTGCGTCCCGATGCGCGGCGCCAGCATTCCCCCCAGGCTGTGACCGAGCACAAACACACGGGCGGCATCAACGCGATCGTCTGCCTGGAGCAATGCGACCGCGGCCAGCGCATCCTCCACGACCTCCTGTTCGACGGTGAATTCCCGGGTATTCCCGGTCAGTCGTTCCCGATACTCGCGGGTGCGCTTTTCGTACCTGAGCACGGCGATACCCCGCGCTGCGAGCCCCCAGGCCAGGTCGCGAAATGGCTTGGCCCCGCCGACCGTTTCGTCGCGGTCGTTCGGACCCGATCCGTGCACCAGGACGACACCGGGCACCGGCGCGCTGCCGGCAGGAAGGGCGAGCGTTCCCGGCAGCCGCCAGGGCTCCTCGCCCACCGTGACATCGCGCTCGGTCACGCCGTTGGGAATGGCGGCGCTGTCCGCCGGTTGGTCCTGCTGATGCGGCTGGAAGAATAGCCCGGCGATCCGATTCTCCCCGTCGAAGACGACGCGGATGTCGAGCACCGTGAGCTCGAACCGACTGACGACGAAGACCAAGTGATAGCCCTGGAACTCGGCCTGGCGCGTTCCGGTCCATTCCAGGTAGCGGCCGGCTTGCGCTTCGACGGCGTCCCAGGTTTCCCGCAGCTGCTGGGCCGGCATGACGGAGCTCATGGTGGAATCGAAGCCCATGACCGCCGCGTCGAATTCCTGGCGCGCCATCTGTTCGACGAAGGTCACCGCCGTCTGCTCTCGGACGGACAGCTCCGTGTCATCCTGGCCGTGCATCACCGAGACCGACAGGGACACGACCGCAAGGATGCTGATGATCGTACGCAATGGGGTGGGCATGAATGGCATCAGGTCCGGTCTGAAGGTGGAGTCGGCGCCGCCTCCGATTCGCGACGCCAGGCAAAGTACGAGTAGACGACAGGGAGAAGGGCGAGGACGACGACCACCCCGATGACATAGAGGAAACGATCAGGTCGGGACAGGAAGCCGAAGGCGACCATCAGCACGCCCAGCATCATGAAGCAGTACCCGCCCAGCCGATGCGTCTTCCGCCAGACGCGATCGCTGGACAGGGTCCACGGCGTCCTGATGCCCATGAACCAGTTCGGGCGCATGCGCGGCATGAGGTTGCCGATGAGAAGGAACAGTATCCCAATGCCGATCGGAACCAGCAGCGGGATCTTGATGGGCCACCCGAGATTGACGCCGACCAGGACGACCTGAAGTCCGGCGACGAATACCAGAACGCTGTTCATGATGATCCAGTAGACCGAGGTCGGTCTGTGGAACTCCTCGCCTCGCGGATCCAACCTCGGCAACAGGGAGAGCAGGACGCCCAGCAGCAGCATGATGGCGGGAATCACGAACACCAGCACCGCTTTGGGAGACCAGCCGTCGGCCTGGCCGGACAGGCCCCAATGGGTGGCAACCCTGTCCGGAAGGTGAGGATAGGCCCACAGAGAAACGCCCAGCGCGATCAGGATGGCGGTGAGGCCGACACTCAGACGCCGTGGCCCGGGAGAAGTGTGGTTCACGAGGACAACTCCATCAGGTGCTGCAGCACGTCCTGAAGGACGGTCGTATTGAGAGAATAGCGAATGAACTGGCCCTCTCGCTCGGCGACGACAAGCTCGGCCTCGCGCAGCACCCCAAGGTGGTGCGAGACCGAGGCCCAACTGGTGGCGAAATGCGCGGCGATCTCTCCTGCCGTCAGGTCCTCCTCCCTGAGCAGGGCCAGGATCTTCCGACGGGACGGATCAGACAGCGCCTTGAAGGTCGCATCCATTAGATGATAAGATAATCATCTAAATATCACACCGGAAGGCCCTCGGCAGAACAATCTCCTCGCCCCCGACCGGGGCGGTTCCGTTGACACGCCAGGGCCACCCTCCCCACTTTGCAGTGGGGCCGCTCTCGCGGGCGGTGCCTGATTCCGACATTACCATCACCGCGTCCTGCCTGCATTCGTCACCGCCCCGATCGTGACGCCGGTACGGCATGGACCACGAACGATCGAGCCCGAGAGCCCAGAACGACCCGGCGGGGAGGTTGCTTGCGTCCCCGCACCCGGTCCGATGGGGTTTTGGTCTGGCCCGGGCTCCGGGAGCACCGGGACAGGAACGCAGGCAGGGGGACGGCAGACGGTGTTGACCGCAGTAGACCTCAAGCGCCGGAGACGCAGGCGGCCTCCCCCGTCCATGCGGCAGCTGTATCAGGAGTACATCCTGCAACGGATAGAGGCCTACAAGAACTCGCTGAGCCGGGGAGAACTCCTGCGGCTGGGCGACGAGGCCATCGCCGAATTGGAGACCAGCGCCGAGGAGCAGTTCGTCCTCACGGAGGTCATGATCCTCGATTCGGTGGACCGGCTCATCGCCAAGCGCCTCCGGTTGTGGTCCTTCAATCGTTGGCGCAAGCAGTGGTTGACCCTGCGAGAGGTCCAGCGCCGGCCGTCCCACTGGCAGATCCGCAATCACCACCCGGTGATCCCCATGCTTCCGAGGATCGAGCCGGGCGATCATGTCGTGGTCGTCGGGACCGCGCTGTCCCGCCTGCCCTACCTTCTCGCCGCGCACGACGCGGCCGTCACCTACCTCGCCGCGGACATCGCCACCGTGGAACGGGTCGAGACGAGGATCGTCACGGAAACCCTGGGGAACGACTTCGTGGCCTATGTCGCACAGGGTGGCTGGTTGCCCGACTTCCCTCCCATCGACTTCCTCATCGCCGAAACGGGTGCCCTGCCAAGATTGGCGCCCACGGTCGAGCTCGAACTCCTGGGCGAGCTTCAGGCACGCACCCCCACGAATGGAATCCACCTGCTGGCAGCCATGAACGGCGGCCCGCCCCTCAGCACGTTTGGCGACCTGTATCTCGAGGAATCGTGGGACGTCGATCCTGTCCAGTGGGACACGTCCCTGGCCCAGGCCCGGTGCTGGGCAAAGCGAGCGTGTTAGAACGACACGCATGACGAGCACCGTGTCCGTGTCCGAAACACATCACCCCCTGGCCCCATTCCATCAAGTCATTTCACAACAACTACTTACGGATTACGATAAAGCGGCATGCCCTCTGCGTTCCTTATATAGGCAGCCTCACAGGAACCGAGGGAAGGGCCGAAATGACCAGTCTTCCATTCATCGTAGCAGAAAAACCGCTCGGCATAGTGATTCGGGACGGAAAGAACCGCTCCCCTGCCGTGAAGTTCTGGGCATACATGTGGGCCGCGGACGAGGACGAAGACCCGCGGCATTGGCATGACCTGGTCCCGGTGGGCCCAACGAGCTGAGGGTCCCCGAGGATCATGTTCCCGAGCCCCCGGTCTTTCAGGCAGGGGGCTCGGTTGTTATGGGGGGGAGATCGGAGGTCCTGGAAACGCAAGGGGCCGGCAGCTGGCCGGCCCCGACTGCGTACGAAGAGGACTGCTACTTCTTCTTCTTGGCAGCTTTCTTCTTCTTGGTGGTTCTCTTCTTCGCGGCTTTCCGCTTCGTGGTCCGCTTCTTAGCCGCTTTGCGCTTGGTAGCCTTCTTGCGCTTCGTAGCCTTCTTCCTCTTTACCGCCATCTTCACCTCCGGAGGGAGTGAACTCCGGTCAGCCCGAATTGGCCGGCCGGTTTCGAAGGAACCTGCAGGCTCCTTCAGTTGCCCGGGTGATGGTTGACCGGGCGAACTTTCTCAGCGAATCGACATCCGCACTAGCTCGGTACTACTCCGTTGCAGTGAACCACTCTCTCGGTTGCTCGCGCGGTCGGCGATTCGGGTTACCGCTGTCATTCGAGTGAGTCGGGTCTCGTCAAATCCGCTTCGCACACTCTGACCGGCGAAGCGCAGCCTGTAACAAAATCATAAAAAGTTCAAAATACGCAATACCTTCTTTCAAACCTGTTCCAGAATCGTGCCGAACGTCACCGGCCAGGGATCGTCCCGAGTGCCGATCGAACATCCGTCGACGTGTCAAACGTGCGTGCTCATGGGTGAGACTCAGGAACGTCGGCGCAGCCGCCGAACGACCCTCGCGAGTCTCTGCCGTCCACCTCACAGGGTCTCGCCAGGAGCATCCAGTGTCGCATTCTTGCTTGATTCGTGCAAAAATCCTCCGTATTCTCGTTGCACCTGACCCAACGGTAATGCCATGCCTTCCATGCTGATCAACGGTGCGACCGCCCCCTTCGAGCCCGGGGCCACGATTCTGGATGCCGCTCGCGGCGCCGGGATCGACATCCCCACGCTGTGCTGGTATCCCAAGCTGCCGACGGTCGGCAACTGCCGGATCTGCCTGGTCAGCGTGTCCGGGGCGGACAAACTGCTCCCGGCCTGTGCCACGCCAGCGACGGATGGCATGGTGGTCGAGTCCGAAGACGCCTCCTCGGTCGCCAACCGCCGGGGAGTCCTCGAGCTCTTGTTGCAGCGCTACCCGGGCGAGCATCTCGCCAACGGAGGGCGCGCCCATCCCCGCAATGAATTCGAGCAGTACGTCGTGCAGTACGACGTCTGGCCGGATGCCACGAGCGACCTGCCGCTCCGAACAGGGGACGAACGACCTGGCGACGTCATGATCCAGCATGACATGAGCCTGTGCATTCTGTGCACCCGGTGCGTCCGTGCCTGCGAGTCGATCCAAGAGGTTGGTGTCCTCGATGTAGGACAACGCGGCGCCGAAACGGAGATCATCGTGGGAGGCGACGGCGACCCCGACCATGCCAGCTGTACCTGGTGTGGTGAGTGCGTTCGTGTCTGTCCGACCAACGCCATCTTCGAGTTCCTTCCCAAGAGCCGATTCGGGAACGACGCGCTTCGCCATCCCGATCGCACGGTCCGAACCGTGTGTCCCTACTGCGGGGTGGGGTGCCAGCTGGACGTCGACGTGAAGGACGAACACGTCATGCGGGTGCTGTCCCCCTGGATCGAAGACGACACCCCGAACATGGGATCGACCTGCGTGAAGGGTCGCTTCGGCTACGACTTCACGGTCCATCGGGACCGGCTGGAGGTGCCGCTCATTCGGAAGGGATGGGAACGACACGACGAGCGCTGGGTCTGGACCGGCGAATCGCCCCGGTTCCGCGAAGGCCCGTGGCAGACCATCGAGGCCATGGGCGGGTCGCGGAAACCACGGCCACCGAAACGCAGCATCGGGAAGACGCGCCAAACGGGCCTGCCGACCGAGCCCGACGCCGATGTACGGGACCGGGCGGCCACGCCCCCGGCCTGGTACGACACGTTTCGTGAAGCCACCTGGGAGGAGGCCCTCAGCCTGACCGCTCAGGAGCTGACCCGCATCCGTGACAGCGCCGGACCACAGGCCCTCGCCGCGTTGTCCTCCGCCAAATGCACCAATGAGGAGAACTACGTCCTCCAGCGGATGGTCCGGGCCGGGTTCGGCACCAACAACATCGACCACTGCACCCGGTTGTGTCATTCCAGTTCGGTCTCGGCGATGAACCGGGCCCTCAGCACGGCGGCCGCATCAGGGTCCATGCGGGAGATCGAGGAAGCCTGCGACGTCATCTTCATCTCGGGCGCCAATACCACCGAGACGCACCCCGTGTTCGGCGCCCAGATCAAGCGGGCAGTCGCCCGCGGCGCCACTCTCATCGTGGCGGACCCCAGAACGACGGAACTCGCCGCCAGGGCCGACATCCACCTGCAGATGGCGCCAGGGACGGACGTGGTCCTCTACAGCACGATGCTGCGACACATGATCCACTCCGGGCTGACCGACGAGGGATTCATCGACACCCGGACCAGGGATTTCGACCTGGTGAGGGCGGCCGTCGAACCCTACACCCTCGATCTCGGAGCCCAGATCACCGGCATCGCCGCCGGTACCATTGCCGAGGCAGCCGAACGGTATGCACGGGGACCCAATACTTCGACGCTCTGGGCCATGGGGCTGACGCAGCACTCGCACGGCACCGACATCGTCACCTCGCTCCTGAACATGTTGTTGGCCTGCGGCATGATCGGTCGCTGGGGTGCGGCCATGATGCCGATCAGGGGCCAGAACAACGTGCAAGGCGCCAGCGACATGGGGGCCATCCCCTTCGTCTACACCGACTATCGCCCGGTGACGGACCCGGCCATCCGCGCCGAGTACGCCGAGGCCTGGGGTGTCAACGAGGAGGCGCTGTCGCTCGAAACGGGGTTGATGGTCACCGAGATGACCGACGATGACAGCCCGGTTCGCGGTCTGTACATCATGGGAGAGAACCCGGTCATCTCGGATCCGGACGTCGCCCATGCCGAGCACTGGGTCCGCACACTCGAGTTCCTGGCGGTTCAGGATCTGTTCGTCACGGAAACGGCACGCTGGGCGGACGTCATCCTCCCCGGTTCGTCGTTCGCCGAGAAGGAAGGCACCTTCGCCAATACCGAGCGGCGAATCCAGCACCTTGCCATTGTCGTGGACCCACCTGGGCAGGCCCGTCGCGACCTGGATGTGCTGATCGACCTGAGTAACCGCATCGGACTGCCCACCAGGTACGAGGGACCGGAGGAGGTCATGCGTGAGATCGCGAGCGTGACCCCCTCCTGGGCCGGCATCAGCTACGATGGTCTCAGGCCGGCAGGACTACAGTACCCCGTTCCGGAACCGGGCCACCCCGGCACCGCGTTCCTGTTTGCGGACCGTTTCCCGACGGAGGACGGCCGGGCCCGGCTCGTCCCCGTCGAGTACCTTCCCCCCAACGAACTGCCGGATGAGACGTATCCCTTCATCCTGGGGACCGGGCGCCAGATGTACCACTGGCACACGGGCACCATGACCCGGCGTTCCGAGGGGCTCGACTCCCGTGAGCCGGTGCCGGTGGTCGAGATGAAC
>JBDHIK010000123.1:0-7539 GCA_039587475.1 Gemmatimonadota bacterium
CGCATGATCACGACCACGTTGCTCTTGGGAGTCTTGACCGTAGCTGGGATGAACTACCTGATCGCTCAGGACCAGCCACAGGACTATCCGTTGCGGTGCAACCTGCGCACCGACGGACTGAGCATCTTCTCCCGAGGGTTCATGTTGCGGTTCCGAGGCGCCGCCGCCGGCTACAACGAAGAGGCGCCACCGAAGGGTTACTGTGCCTGGGCTGGGCGTGGCTGGCGCGAGGGCGAGCCTGAGCGGGCGAGGTGGAACTCCGGCGAGGACCTGGAAAACACGGTGGTGCTCGACCGCGACAACCAGGCGATCAGGTTGGGTTCATCAAGGCCTGGATCGCCGACGGTAGCGTCGTCCTCCACGTCTACCGGCAGGGCAACGCCCTCACGGTCGTGCGAGTGGGGTCGACGTCCCGGAACTAGGGGCCCTCTGAGCGCACGAGGTCACTGGGGCGTGGCTTGGAACGAACGATACGGCCAGGCCGGTTTCGCGCTCCAGAACGCCAAGGTCACCGTTCAGCCTGGCGGAGCCGGCCCCATGCCGAACGAGCCCGCGCTGGTGGCCGGGTGCCGTCAGTGCCACACCATGCCAAGGCCGATCTGGACCCAGTTGGGGTTGGTCTTGTAGCCGTTCACGTCCACACCCACGCCCTGGATGACGTTGGCGAACAGATCGAGCTCCTTGGCGACGGCCGGGTCATTGGCACGATGGACCTCGAGTCTCTCCTGGCGGACCCGCTCCTCCGACGGAGTGACGAAACGGAACGTGGCGGGGCCGAAATGGAACAGTGAAAGGGCAGCCAGTCCGGTGCACCTCCATTTGAAGGGTGGTTTCTGCATCAGGAACCCTCCACTTGACTCCCTCTTGATGCTTCCGGACCGACTTTCACGTGACCGGAGGGGAGGACCTCCGGTGGTGTGGAATCGTGGTCCGCCCGGCTGCCACCAGATCCCGACCCATTGACAGGGTGGGGACCTGGTCCGAACGTAGCCGCATGGTCGGATCCCTGTGCGCCAGGAGGGTATGATGCGATCTGTACTCGTTCTAACGGCGGGCCTGCTCTTGGGGAACGCCCCAGTCAGCATGGCCCAGGATACGGAAACTGGACAATGGAAGGTGGTCATCGCTTTGGTGCTCGACGACCTCGAGGTCCGACCGGTGCCTTTGCACGCCTTCGTGCTCAGAAGTGTCACGGACTCCACGTTCGAGGTCCCAGCGAGGACGGCGCTGGATGGTACTGCCGAGGGCTTGGCGCCGGTCGGCGGGTACGTCCTGGAGAGCAACGACCCGGCACGACTGAATGGTGTGGCCTATACCTGGTCGGTGCCGTTTCACGTCAATGCCGTCGGTGTCGCCGAGTTGGAATTGACGCACCTCAACGCCACCATCGATTCGACGATCGCCCTGGAGCTGAAAGCGACCGGACGGAAGGTCGAGGACGCGGTGGTGGCCTATCAGCAAGTGCGTGCCAGTGTGTTCCGGGTCGAAAGCGGGGCCGGCCACGGTACCGGTTTTCTCGTGGACAGCGCTCAGGGCCTTGTGATCACCAATGCCCATGTCATTGAGCACCAAACCCGAGCGTACGTGGTGTTGGATTCCGTGTCCCGGGCCAGGGTGGGTATCGTCCATCGCGATCCCATAACGGACCTTGCCGTCCTACAGGTCAATCCGTACCTGGTGTCACACCTACACCCACTGACCTTGGCGCATCCCCAGGATGCACAGCCGGTGGTGGAGCAGGGTGAACGCGTCTTCGCCGTGGGATTCCCTTTGGACCAGGAGCAGACCCTGACGACGGGGATCGTGAGCTCGGTACGGGACGGCGCCATCATCTCCGACGTGAACATCAATCCCGGCAATTCGGGGGGGCCGATGCTCAACTACTCGGCGGAGGTCGTCGGCGTGAACACGTTCGCGAATGTGTCGGACCGTGGGCCGGGCATTTCTGGTGCGATCGCCGTGGAGTCGGTAAGGCCCGTCCTCGCGGCCGCATGGTCCAAACTCGATTCCTTACCGACGCAGCTGACGGGTTTCCTTCCCACCATGCCTCTCACGACGTACCGGCTGGAAGATCTGCATACCCACACGGATACCGCTTCTTCTGGTCGCTTGAAGGAGTATACGCGTCACGACGTGGGTCCGTTTGACCTCAGCTTTCAAACCCCGCCGGCACTCATTCTGACGGCCCGGGCCCTCGACGAGGAGATCGCTGGCGAGCGACGCAGGAACGAATCGGATGTCGGGATCGAAGCCACTGCGCGTTACTCGAGTGTTCGAGAGTTCCGGGACTGGTACCGGTTTGCCAGTGAGCTCCTCGCCCCAGTGGTGATGCTCCAGGTGGTACCCCAGGTTGGGGAGACCACCGGAAGCCTGTTCACTCGCGTCTTGGTGGGCACTACCAAGCAGACGATGAAGTTCAAGGGTGATGTGACGGACGTGATTGTGTATCGGAACGGTAGGCCGGTCGAGCCACTCCGCGGGGGCAGTGTCCCCGTCGAGCAGTACATCGACAATCAGTGGGTCAGCTTGAAGGACGTAGCGAACTTTGGCTCCTACGTATTCTCTCCGATGGTGTTCGCACCGGATACCCTCGGTACGCCTCCCAGTATCGTTCTCGAGGTCCTCGATCTCAAGGACGACAACCGGTCACGGTGCCGCGAGTTGCCGAAGAAGCTGGTAGCGTACCTGTGGAACGACTTTCTGCCGTTCCTGCGAGCTGAGTACCCCGAGCGGGAGTGGACGGTCGCCAATCGGGACCATAGGCCCAAGGAGTTTCAGGCCAGTGGTTTGCCAGGTGACACGGTCTTCGTGGTGGAACCGAAGAAAGCGGTTGACGCCTTCGGCGGATGTCCCCGGAGGGATCTGCGATGAATGGCGGTGACTGAACGGTCGCTCGGGTACGTCCCGATCACCTTCGATGCTGCCGACAGCGGCGCCCTGCTCGAGGGCCGCTCATCGTCTACGTGCGGCCGGGGGATGGACGACGAGGCGCTCGACGTCCCGGAGGAAGAACGCTCGCGCCATCAGCGCTGGGCCGCACCGGCCCGGCTGCGGCTGAACGGCTTGTTGGACGGGCTTCGTGACGCGCCCCGCTTTCAGGCCCTGCGAAAGGAAGGGTAGGGCCCCCCCCTCGGATCCCACTTGCGGACCTCGCGGGGAGCCGGCCTCGGCCCGGATACAAGTTCCGGAACCAGCTCCCACGCGGGTGGCCGGGTGCCGTCAGTGCCACACCACCCCAAGGCCGATCTGGACCCAGTTGGGGTTGGTCTTGTAGCCGTTCACGTCGACACCCACGCCCTGGATGACGTTGGCGAACAGGTTGAGCGAGAAGTTCTTCCCCAGTCGGAACTCGTTGCCGGCCCCCAGGCTGAATCCGAATCCGGCGCCTTCGGGCCCGCTATAGATCTCACCGACCGTGACCACGCCGAGCCCTCCCTTGAGGTAGAAACTCCCGGTGCGGGAGGGGTAGTACATGGCGATGGGTCCCAGGAATCCGAAGCTGTCGTCGGAGTACTCGGCGGCCGAGACCCAACCGTTGGACTCCGCGCCGAGGAGCAGGTTCGGGCTCACGGTGCCGCCCAGCCGGGCATAGCCGGACAGGCCGTTTTCGCGCTCCAGAAAGCCGAGGTCACCGTTCAGCTTGGCCGCTCCGGCGCCGAACCCGAATGAAATCCAGAAGCCCTCGCGGATGTTGGGCTTCTGGGCCTGAGCGGCGGGTACCGTCAGGGCGAACACGAGCAGGACAGCGAACACGCGAGACATGATGGTCTCCTCCCGGTGAAGCCGGCGGTGGTGCCGGCACTGCAACCGTGGCAGGAGGCCATCAAGTGGGGGTCAAGAGGAGGCGCTCAGGTCCCAGGGCCACGTTGGCCGGACCGCGCAATACGCCAGGAATCACGATCAGTAACGCTCCCGGGCCAGCTTGCTCTCCTGAACCTGGTCGACGCACCCCGGCGGCGACCTTTCCCCCTGGCGATCGGCGAGTGATGTCGTTGTCGCGCACCCTGTTGCTGGCTGTCTGGGCCGTTCTGGCCCCGGGCGTGTGGGCCCAGGAAGGCTCTCGAGGGCCTCTGCACGAGTACGTGTTGGTGGAAGTGCTGGTGGTGGCCGTCCGCGGTGGCGCCACGGGCCAGACGATGGGGACGGAGGTGTTGGCGCATCTGTTCGAGCACCTGGGTCGTAGTGGCCCGCGGCTGTGTCCGCTGGCCTGTCGCCATCCCGCTAGACCTACTGGCCTTGCTCCCCCACACTCAGCCCTCTCACAGGTCCAAGATCGCAATAAGCAGGATGTGGAAGCGATGACACCAAGACTGCCCGCCCGTGCTGTCGCTGTGCCCAGAGCGTCCAGGAGCCCAGTACGATCCCCAGGACCACGCCCCCCAGAAAGACCCATCCGAAGAGGGACGGCACACCCTTGAAGCCTACCCCGGAGAGAAACCCGAACGTCGGGTCACCTTTTACCGAAGCAAACGGAAAAAAACCGACGGAGAACATGACTATGATAAACACGAGCGGGCCGATGAACATCACTTGAGAGACAACGAGCCACACGGCGGCGAGCACCCGGCCGAGACTGCGTCGACTGGAATCATCAGTCATGGGCCCCCCGTCGTTCGCGACCATCGCCTTCCTCCATTCCGCGACAACGCCTTCTCGCACACACCCTCGCCCTCAGAGCCGGCTAGTCCGGCTGGCCCATGACCCGAGCCATGTTCTCCGCGACCTCTTTGAACTCCTTCTCGGGACTGAAATCGATGAAGACCGAGTCCTCCTCAACCCACCCGGTGTGGCCGCCCGGCCAATAGAAGACTTCGCCGGCGCCGGTGACCTCCACCGTGCCGTCAAGGTAGCGCACGTGGACGGCCCCCTTGAGGACGTAGCCCCAATGGGGGCAGTGACACGCATCGTTGGGCAGCCCCTCGAAGAGCGGCGTGAAGTCCGTGCCGGCTGGCACTTCGATGTAGCCAACGACCATACCACCCCACTCCGCGTTGTGGATCCGCAACCCCGGGGCTTCGTTGGTCAACGGCATGTCTGTCGTGAGCTGGCGCATGGGTCTCCTTGCGTTGCGGTGGAAGGTGGCCAAGGCGGCCTAACTCGCGTTCGATCGGCAGGTAGTTCCCTCGTTGGCAGCTCAATATGCGAACTCTGCCCGGCAGCGCTACCTCCCACAGCCTCCGGTCGATGCGGCCGAGGATGGTACAGGGGGCTGATTCGGACTCTTAATAAACGAGGTTCGGGGTTCGCAGCCGTTAAGCCGCCCCCGCATCTCCCAGTTTACCCCGTACGTGTCGTCATCATCCTTCGGCTCCAGCAGCCCGAAGCAGTTCAGCCACGCCCTCATGGCCGGCCCTGACGGCAAAGTACAGGGCACTAGAACCATGCTCGGTTGTTGCGTTCACGTCGGCTCCTGCGTCTAGCAACAGTTCGACCACGGCCTCGTCGCCGCGGGAGGCTGCCTGCACCAGCGCTGTCTCGCCATTGTCGGTCTGTGCGTTCACGTCCGCGCCTCGGTCCAGCAAGGTGGATACCAGTTCCACGTCTCCAGCCCGCACAGCATACATCAGGGCTGTCCAGCCACGGTCGCCCTGTGCGTTCACATCGGCGCCTCGCTCGACCACTGTGGATACGCGTTCCCAGTCACTGGTCTGCGCAGCATCTATCAAGTTGCTCGCTGATGGCAGTCGTGCTGCCGCCTCAAGCAGTTCAATCATGTCCACTTGCCCTTCGCTCCTGGCCAACGACACGGCGTCATGCCGTTCGTACCTCGTATTCACATCCGCGCCTGCGTCTATCAACAGGGCGGCCACGTCCGTGTGCCCGTTCTCGATTGCAGCAAACAGGGCCGCCGGGTGGGTAGAAGGCCTGATCGCTTTCATTTTTGGGGCGTTGCTACCGACGTGAGCGGGCAACTTCGTGATGATTGCATTCACCGCCGCCGACGGGCGAGTGCCTGCGTTCACGTCCGCGCCTGCGTCGATCAACAGGGCGACCACGTCCGAATGGCCATTCGATGCTGCCCACCTCAGGGCTCCTGCGTTCACATAGACGCCTCGGTCCAGCAAGGTGGATACCCGTTCCAAGTCTCCAGCCCGCGCTGCATCTTCTAGATCCCCCGGGCGTGGACAGGTTGCCCAGGTGATAGTGGCCAGGAGAAGTACAGCTGCGACGCCTAGTCTCTTCATGTTCCCTCGCCTTGGGTCTACCAGCACACGTCTACCCACTGAAATTGGACGTCGGACCTCGTTTCAAATATCCGCCGATCGTTGCCCCGGCGCGGCACCCTCCATCGCTCGTGTCAGGACAGCTCGAACGCCGTCCGGCATGACCGGTGCCGGGTTGGTGACGCCGGACTCGACCACCGCGTCCACCACGGGAGCAACGTCGTCCGCCGTCATGCCGAGGTCTCCCAAGGTCTGCGCGATCCCCAGCCGGCGATTCAGGTCCCACAGGCCACGGGCGGATTCGGGGGCGCCGAGGGCGGTGGCGATCGTGGCCATGGCCTCCGGCGCGGCGTCGCGGTTGTAGGCCGTGACATACGGAAGGACGACCGCGTGCGTCAGGGCGTGGGGCAGGCCCAGCATGCCTCCCAGCACATGACAGAGCTTGTGGTGCAGGCCCATGGACGTCAGGTCGAGCGCGCGTCCGGCCAGGTGGGCCCCGTAGAAGGCCTCCCGTCGAGCGTCGCCGTCTCCCGGGTAGTCCATCAAACGCGGCAGTGTGGCTGCCAGGTGGCGCAGGGCCTCGGTGGCCAGGAGCGAACTCAGGGGACTCGCCGTTTTGGAATACAGGGCCTCGACCGTGTGGGCGATGGCGTTCATGCCACTGGGCCCCGTCACGTCGGCCGGCATGCCGCGGGTCAGCAGAGGATCGTACACGACCAGTCGCGCGGCAGCGGCGGGATCCCGCCCGGTGACCTTGCGGTCACCGTCGCTGATGCCCCAGATGTCGGTCATTTCCGAGCCCGAGTACGTGGTGGGCACGGCGGCCAGCGGCGCACCGGTCTCCCGGGCCAGCGCCTTCCCCAGACCGATGGCCGACCCGCCGCCCAGCGCCAGGATCCCTTCGGCGCCCGTTGCCTGGAACGCCTCTCGCGCCTGGTCCACCAGGTCGGCCGGCACGTGGAGCGCCGCCCGGTCGAAGTGACCGCGCACCCGATCACCGAGGTCTCGCGTCACCGATTCGCAGACCGCTCTCCTGCCGGGCGTCGACACCAGGAAGACGTCCGCCACCCCGAGGCCCGCGTCGAGGAACTGCGACAATCGGTTGAGCGCACCGTCGCCGAACTCGACCTGCTGGTGGTGTAACCGATAACGGAAACTCCCCGGGTCGTTCATGCCGCGGCGGCTCCCACCCGCTCCACGATGGCGCGAGCGGCAGCGAGTTCGTCGTCGTTGATGAGGTGTCCCATCCCGGGGTAGATGCGTTGGTCCACGTCCGCGCCCATGCGGCGGAACACCACGGCGCTCTCGTCGACCCGTTCCTGGGGCACGTGCGCATCGACGTCGCTGCACCCCAGGAAGACCGGGGTGCCCTCGA
>JBDHIK010000124.1:0-7265 GCA_039587475.1 Gemmatimonadota bacterium
GTCCCCGGCCAGCTTGCCGACCGCGCGCCCAGCGCCGGTGCTGCCGGTGAGGGTGACGGCCTTGACGGCCTTGTGCCGGATCACGGCCTTCACGGCCGCACTGTCGATGAGCAAGGTGCGAAACACGTCGGCCGGGAACCCGGCATCGCGGAACAGCTCCTCGATGGCCAGGGCACATCCCGGCACGTTGGAGGCGTGCTTGAGCAGCCCCACGTTTCCCGCCATGAGCGCCGGGGCCGCGAACCGGAAGACTTGCCACAACGGGAAGTTCCAGGGCATGACGGCCAGCACAGGCCCGATCGGCCGATACGACACGTAACTCCTGGCGCCATCGGTCTCGATTTGCTCGTCGGCCAGGAACTGCTGGGCGTGCTCGGCGTAGTAGTCGCAGACCCAGGCGCATTTCTCCACTTCAGCGCGGCCGCCACGCACCGGCTTGCCCATTTCCAGTGCCATGAGGCGCGCCAGGGGCTCGGTACGTTCCTGCAGCAGCCTCCCCGCCATACGCATGAGGGAGGCCCGCTCGGCAAACGCTGTCCGTCGCCAGTTGCCGAACGCCCTGTCGACCGCCTTGATGACGGTCCGTACGTCGGACGGTTCCATGGATGGGTAGGTGGCGACGCTCTCACCCGTGGCGGGGTTCACCGAGGTCATCATGGCTGCTCCTCCATCGTGCCGGCCTCCTCGGCAACTGCAGCCACGATGCGTTCGACGTGCCCTTCGCTGCGCCTGGCGACCAGTTCCCAGATGCCTCGGCCGATGCCCATACCGATCGCCGCGGCGCCGAGCCCCATGCCCAGCGCGGCGAGGGCTGAGGCGCCCGACGAAGCCACCACCGCACCGCCGATCATGGCGCCCCACGCCCCGGGGAGGAAGTGGAGCACGGCTCGCAAGGCGCCGGGGTAGCGTTGAACGACCTGAATCTGGGTTTCGCTGGTGTTGGAGGACAGCGACACCTGGGTGGTGCGGTCGAACTTGTGGCCGCTGGGGATGCTGGTCCAACGCACGGTGCCGAGGGCGTCGGTGACCGTGCCGGTAGCATCGACCCGATCCTCGATCACGTGGATCAAGCGCCGGAGCGCATCGTCCCCGAGCCGGTGCGGAACCGCGCGAACCATCTTCGTCGAGAGCGCCGGGCCAAGCAACGAACGGCCCCCGGGGCCGCGACGGGTCCCAAGCGTGGTCAGCGCCTCGTCGATGGCGGCAGGACTGAGGCCCACCTCGCGGGCGATGTCGTGCAGCTCCCGGCGAGACAGTCCGCGGGCGGACCCTGGGCCGCTGGAGCGCTGCTCTTCGAGTTCTGCGGCCCGTTGCAGGACCAGCGCCACTTCCTGATCGGTGTAGCGGCGATCGGAATTTTCCATGTCCCCTCGGTCGTGATAGACCACTGCCGGGTCGTCCCGGAGGGCGACGGCTCCGCGCCTTGGTCCTCAGAGCCCGCCTGCGTCAGGAGCCCACCACGGGAGCGTCCGGCGATAGCGGATGCTGTTCTCCCCGGGCAGGAAACGCAAGGACGTGGCCTGTCCCAAGAGGTCGCCTCTGCGGCAACCACGATCCTGGGGGACGCGGGAAATACCCCCGTCAGCTGGGTGGTCCCCACGCGGTGACCCGGACACGCCGGACGCCTGACACCTGGCGTTCGGGAGTGCCATGGTGTAACCCTCAATGTTCGTGACCTCAACCGCCAGCCCTACCCCCTCGAAGGGTCTTGACCGATGACGGTGACACCCTCGAACCCCACGCCCTTTACGCTGTGCCAGGGCGGGCGCTTCCCCTCGGGGATCGTGCGCCTCGCGGGGGGCGCTGCCCGGGGACGGCTGTTGATGGTGGGGTTCACCTTGGCCGTCGGCTGGTTCCCCCTGTTCGTGCTGAACTCCTTGGCGGGAACCGTGACGGGTGGGGTATCCTTTCCCTTATATAGGCGACTTCGCCCACTGGGCTCGCTTTTTCGTCTTCGTCCCCGTTCTCATCATGGTGGAACCGTTCGCGGACTGGGTGCTTGGATCGGTGATCAGCAACTTCCGCTCCGACCTGGTCCCCGACACGCACCGCCACGCGTTCGAGGCGGACGTCGCGACCACCCACCGTCTCGCCACCAGCAGTGCCGCCCTCCTCATCATGGCCGTCATCGCCTTCTCGCTGCCCCACGTCCTGGCTTCCGCGGCGGTCCGGTTCGTTTCCGACACGACCACGTGGGTCACCAATCTCAGCGGTGGCGAGGGACTCAGCGCGGCCGGGCGTTGGTACACCTGGGTGTCAATCCCGCTGGTCCAGTTGCTGCTGTTACGCTGGGCGTGGCGCATCGTGCTCTGGTGGCGCCTGTTGTGGCGGACGTCCCGCATGCCGCTCACCATCACACCTGGTCATCCCGACCGCATGGGCGGTCTCGAGATCGTGACCTATGCGCCATTGGCCTTCGTAGGGGTGTTGAGCGCGCTGAGCGCCCTGGCGGCCGCCGGATCGGCGAACGCTATCGCTCTCAACCAGATGCGGCTGGTCGACCTGCAAGCACCGATCGCCGCCTTTGTGATCCTCGAGTTGCTGGTGCTGCTCACACCCCAGCTGTTCTTCATCCCGGCGGCCGAACGAGCACGACTGGGCTCCCTCCTCGGATTCGCGTCGGTGGGCCGCGCCACGACACAGGCCTTCGCACGCAATTGGACCGATAATCCCACATCAGATCGGGCCGGGGAGTTTCTCGAAAGCGCCCAGGCGAGCGCCATGGCCGATTACGGCGCCACGTACGCCGTCGTACGGGAGATGCGACCCGCCGGCTTGAGTCTCCGGAGGACCATCCGATTCGCCCTCGCCCTCCTGGCGCCCTTCACCCCCCTCCTCCTGTTCGAGTATTCCTTGAGGGACATCCTTCGCCAGGTCGCCGGACTGTTCGGCTGAGGCGGGTCGTCCGGCGACCCGCTACTCCGGGAGTTGCTTGATCAGCTGGTCCACCGCGTATTCGATGCGTTTCTGAACGGTCTTGTCGTCGGGATCGTCCGGGACGTCCGCGGTGGCGGTCCCGACCCAGGCCACGTTTTGGGAGGCGCGGTCCACCAGCATCACCACCAGAGCGCTCTGGGGCACATTCACCCCGGCCGTGCTGTCGGCGCCGTCCGTGCCGCGTAGCGCCTCCATGTTCAGGCCCGCGCCGGCGGCAACGATGAGGTCGGGGTCCGTGGACCGACGCAGCAGGCCGCGTTTCTGCAGGGCCGCGTCGACCTCCGCCTTCACGTAGTCCAGCACATCGAAGCCGGGCGCGTGCCAGCGGCCATGAGGGTCGTTGATGACACTCGCCACGTCGTCCCAGCCGTAGGTGTGGTAGCTCGTGAAATCGATGCCGGCGGTCGTTTCACTCGTCACCGAGATGTCCTTCGTGGCCGAGGCGCACCCGGTGAGCAGCGCGGCGGCAAGGCACAGTCGGATGGGTACGGATGTCGGCATGCTCGTGGTCTCCCTGTTGGCGTCATCGTCGGGGTCGGACCCATACGGGTCGTCACGGAGAAAGGGCGCGCCTTCGGCTCGTGCCACCCCGGGCGCACCGCTCTTGACTCCCCACAGAGTACCTCGGGAGGGCGCGACGCGCGACTGCCGAGGGCACGGGGCACCCGGACGTCGGCCGGGGCGGGTGTGGTGCGGCCGGCCGGGCTAGAACGACCAGCCCAGCGAAGACGACAGGCTGAAGTCGTTCTTGTTGGTGTTTGACGGCGGCTTGCTGTCGTAGATCTCCACCACCCCCACCGTCAGATACAACTGGTTTAACAACTCGCGCTTGACCTTGGCGTTGAAGCTGACCTGCCAGCGGCCCGAGTCGTTGAGCACCGGCGCCACACTCAGGCGGCTGCTCAGGTCCGTGGACATCCCGGCCCAGTTGAACAACTCGAAATCAGCCACCACGGCCAGCGGCGCAGTGGTCCGCGGCGCGTCGTTGACGTAGGTCTCCCGCCGGATATACGGCACGAGCGCCGCCATGAGTTCCACCCTGTTGGACTGGACCAGGAACCGCCCCGGCCCGATGCCGACCTGGGTGGCGTTCTCGAGGCCCAGTTGGGAGTTCTCCGAGTTGGCGGCCGTGATGCCCCAGAACCAGTTCTTGGACAACAGGTTGGAGTAATCGAAGCGGAAATCGCGCCGAGTGATGTTGGAAACCGAGTCTTGCCGGCTGAAGGTGCCGTCGTAGGTGAGGCGGAAGCGGTTGCGTGGGATGTCGTAGCGCACTTCACCGTTGAGATAGAGATCGACCTTGTTGTTTTGCTGCGTGAAATCGAAGCCGAGGCTGAAGTTGCCGTCCAGTCGCTGGAACCAGGTCCGCTTGAGCCGCACCATCTCCACCACCGACTGGGTCGGCACGGACAGTGTGTCGATCAGGTCCCGGATGATCACCTGAGCCGAATCCGTCGGGTCCATGGTCCCCACGAAGATGCGGCCGTCGTCGAGGTGGATCTCGAACTCCTTGTCGGTGGCCGCGGTGATGACCCGGGGCCACTTGACGTAGATGGTGGACATCGCGTCGGTCTTGAATTCCACCAGACCGCGCGTCAACCCCTTGAACTCCCCAGTCATGGAGTCGCCATTGCGCAGGATGAGGACGTCGGTCTTTTCGGGATCGGGGTGATAGTCGGGCACGCCCTGGCCCCGGAGCGGGCCCGCCAGCCCGACGGCAAGGACACCAATCCAGAACGATCTCTGCGTCAGCGACAGTTTCATCCCGGATCTGCACGGCTGGAGTTTGCGTGCGCGACCGCCTCCCAAGCGATCCGAGCCGATAGGGTAGCACGCGCCTGAGGCCCTGTCCACAACCCGCGGTCGCCGTCAGAAGGCGATGTTGTACTCGATGCGGAAACGCTTGCCGTCTTCCAGCGCGGTATCGCCCGGCTCCAACAGATCGATGGCGTCCACGACAAACAGGCGGGCGAAGATGTTCATGCTGGGGCTGATGGTATACAACACCCGAAACTCGCTGCCCTTCATGTTGGTGAGCCGCGCCTGCGTGGCCGTGCCCCACCGCGCCCAGTCGTCCTGGATGTAGGAGCTGTTGGCCGCCAGCGCCTCCACGTGCGAGTAGTAGTAGCCCAGCTGGAGGTCGCCGGCGCCGCCGCTCGAGCCCCACAACGCCTCGGTGACCCAGCCGCTGCGATGGTTCTGGTGGAAGGCGCTGAAACTGCCGGGCGGCGCATCGGCATAACTCCGGAAGTTGCGACTGTAATCGACCCCCAGCCGCAGGGGACGACCAGCGACGGTGGAGCGGAATTGCAGCTGCAGGTTGAGGAGGTCGTAATCGCGCGTGTTGTTCTCCGTCAGGAGCAGTTGACCGGCAGGGTCGTCAGGGTCGGCCCGACTGGCGAACACCCCCGCCGCCACAGTGAACCCCGTCGATTCCCAGTCTCGCTCGTACGCCACCTGTCCGATGAAGCTGGTGCCTGAGAAACCATGCATGCCGGCCGGGAGCGCGACGTAGTTGGCACTCACGGTGAGGGCGCCACTGCCCGGTAGGAAGCGGTAGGACGCTCCCACCCCGGCGAAGGTGACGTTGTCGATGAGGAACAGGTCGTCCTGGTGCAGGAACGACAACTCGTTCCGTCCCGCCCATGCCTCGAACGTGCTGGTCCGGTAGGACAGGTACCAGTAGTCGAAGTTGAATTCATACGGCCCGTTGGGGCCGCCGTCGAAGTCGTAGAGAGTGATGTGGGGCGATTGCTGGGACGCATGCGGCCCGCTCCGGACCTGCACCCGGGCCGACCACCGGTCGGTGACGTTCAGGTCGAGCCCCAGCCGCAGGCGAAATCGCAGCCGCAACCGGTCATCGTGTTCGGTGCCGTCGCCCCGGCGCGCATCCCAGTCCTGCTCGACACGCAGGCGGAAATCGCCATACGGATCCAACAGGGCGGGCTTCTCCTCCACCGATTGGGCCTGAGCCATGGTGGCGGCCCCGGCGAGCATCAGGAGAGTGCCAATCAGGCGGGGGAGGGGATGCGTCGTCGCCATCATGGGAGGAGAAGGCTGTGCGGTGGGACCATCACGCGCCCCGGCGCGTGACACCCGCCCGGTCCAGCGTGCCGGCGAACACAGGCCATGGCTGGGCACCCATTATCGCCTGCTCCCCGATGAACACGACCGGTACCCCTCGGATGCCACGCGTCATCGACTCACGCCAATCCTCGTCTACCGCCGCCCTCCCCTTCCCGTGTTCCAGGGCTTCGACCGCCGCGCCCCGCGGAATACCGACCGAAGCAGCGACGTCGGCCAGAACATCTGGATCGTCGTTGTTGCGACCCTCGGCCCAGATTGCCTGAAAGGTCGCCGTTCTGAGATCCTCTACCATGTCAGGAACGTTGGTCACCGCCCAGGCGGTCAACTCCTCGGCACGGCGGCTGTTGTATTTCACCAGCGGCATCTCGAACGGGAGTCCCAGCGCCTCGGCCATGGCGCCAAGCTGCTGGGCGCCAGCCTGCCATCCGCCCTCCCCGCCAAAGTAGGCCACATAGTCCATCCCCGACGGCGGGATGTCCGGGTGCAGCGGAAAGGTCCGCCATCGGATGGTGACATCGTATTCCCGCTGCATGCGTCGGACGCTCACGGCGCCGAGGTAGCAGAAGGGTCAGATGTAATCGGAGAAGACATCAATGGAAATGCGGGATTCCGGGATTTCGGGACTCCGGGATTGAGGTGATGCGTCGCTGGTCCAAGAACATCCGGCGAGGCTCTTCGGGTACACTCTCCCGGATCACATCGCAGGGGTGCCCCTGCCCCCACTGCCCTCGCTGCCACCGTCGCTCTGGCTTCTGCCCTCACCTGCCCACCGCAGCCCGCCGCCTATTGGATCGGCGCCGTCAGCCGCGCCAGCTTGACGCCGAGCTTGAAGTACCACGGCTTCTCGTCGTACTCCCCTTCCCGCATCTCCCGCGACTTGGCGAAGTCGTCGAGAAACATCTGCTCGACCTGGGCCAGAAAGTCCTCGTTCCCCGCCACCAGGGCCGTGATCTCGAAGTTGAGTCGGAACGAGCGGTTGTCGAAATTGGCCGTCCCGATCGAGGTGGCCAGGTCGTCGACCAGCATCACCTTCTCGTGCAGGAAGCCATCGAGATAACGGTAGAACTTGACGCCGGTCTCACTGGTATCGTCGAGGTAGGAGTAGGCCGCCAAATAGACCATCATGTGATCGGGTTTGTCGGGAATCAGGATGCGGACGTCCACACCCCGGAGGCCGGCCAACTGGAGGGCGGCCATGATGGCCTCGTCGGGCACGAAGTAGGGACTGGCAATCCAGATGC
>JBDHIK010000125.1:0-7244 GCA_039587475.1 Gemmatimonadota bacterium
AGGCACAGGTCCTGGTGATCACCTACGGTTGGTCGGTCCTGGCAGCCCTGGTCATTCTGGTGGTGGGACGCTGGGTGGCGAAGCTCATCACTCGGTTCGTCGGACGAGTCGCGACGCGGGCCAACGTGGACCCCATCCTGGTCAAGTTCCTCGGCAGCCTGACGTACGCCGTCCTGTTGACGCTGGTGGTGATCAGCGCCCTGGGGCAGCTGGGCGTGAACACCACGTCCTTCGTGGCAGTCATCGGCGCGGCCGGCCTGGCCATCGCGCTGGCGTTTCAGGGCACGCTCGGGAACCTGGCCTCAGGGGTCATGCTGATCTTCTTCCGACCGTTCAAGGCCGGGGACTACATCCAGGCGGGCGGCGAGGCCGGCACGGTGCAAGAGGTCCAGGTGTTTGCCACGGTGTTGCTGACCCCGGACAACAAGCGGGTCATCATCCCCAACGGGTCCATCGTGGGGGGCAACATCACCAACTTTTCCGCCAATGACACACGCCGGGTCGACATGAAGTTCGGCATCGGGTACGACGACGACATCCGCCAGGCCAAGACGATTCTCGAATCGGTGGTCAGCGGACATGACCTGGTGCTCGCCGACCCGGCCCCGACCATCGCGGTATCCGAGCTGGCAGACAGCAGCGTCAATTTCGTGGTCCGGCCCTGGGTCAACACCGCCGACTACTGGACCGTGTACTTCGCCTTGACCGAAGAGATCAAGTTGCGATTCGACCAGGAAGGCATCTCGATCCCGTTCCCGCAGCGGGACGTACACCTGTTCCAGGAGAACGCCTCGGCCGCCTAGACCGCATCGAGCGCCGCGGCAACATCCGCCAGGATGTCCTCGAAGTGCTCGACGCCGACGGACAGCCGTACCAGGCCCGGGGTAATTCCCATCCGGGCCTGGTCGGCGGGGGGGATATCCGAGTGCGTCATGGTGCCCGGATGTTCCGCCAGGGACTCCGTCCCTCCCAGGCTGACGGCCAGCTTGGTGAGTTGGAGCGCGTTCAGGAACCGGAACGCGCCCGCCTCGCCGTCCTCGACCTCGAACGCGATCAACGAGCCTGCCGCCTGGCACTGTTTCCGGTACACCGGGTACATCGGGTCGTCCGGATCGAGGAGGTCGAGGTGGTGCACCTGGCGCACTTTCGGATGGTCCGCCAGGAAGTCGGCCACGTACCGGGCGTTCTTCATCTGGGCGGTCATCCGCATCTTCAGCGTCTCCAGACTCCGCAGCAACAGCCATCCGGTCCAGGGATCGGCCATGGTCCCCAGGAAGGTCCGGAGGCCCTTGACCGCGCGAATCAGTTCCAGGCGACCCAGACACGCCCCGGCGATGAGGTCACTGTGGCCACCGATGAACTTGGTCGCCGAGTACAGGACCAGATCCGCCCCGTGCTCCAGCGGATGTTGCCAGACGGGACCCAGGAAGGTGTTGTCGACCATGATGACCGGCGGTTTGTCCTTCGCCCCCAGCGGCCTCAGGATGGCCGCGATACCCTCGATGTCCACCAACGCGTTGGTCGGGTTGGCCGGCGTTTCGAGCAGCCCGACGGCGACCGGTCGCCCGGCGACGGCGTCCTCGACGATGGGGGCCACCTCGGCGGCGGGAATGCCGGCCGGGAACGCAACGGAGGCCACGCCGAACTCGGGGAGAATGGTGTTGACCAGATAGTCGGATCCACCGTACAGGGGTTCGCTGTGGACCACCACGTCACCGGGTCGGACGAACGTCAGGATGCTGGTGGCGATGGCCGCCATGCCGCTTTGAAACGCCGCGGCCGACTCGGCCCCGTCCCACAGGGTCAGCCGGTCCTCCAGCACTTCGAGATCGGGGTTGTTGAGGCGGCTGTAGATCAGGCCCAGCTCTTCGGTCGGGCCCTGTTCCCGCAGACCGTACGCGACCTCGAAGAAGGCCTTCCCCGCTTCGGCACTTTCGAACACGAACGTCGAGGTCTGGAAGATTGGCGGCTTGACGGCCCCCTCGGACAGCATGGGGTCATAGCCGTAGCTCATCATCAGGCTCTCGGGGCGGAGCTCCCGGTCACCGATCGTGTGCTTTCGATAGGATCGCATGATGCCGTCTCTGATAGGGCAGACTGAAGCATGACGGCTGGGAAGTGAACACCCGCTGAAGGTGTCCTGAAGGAATGCTCATGGGCGCCTGCCAGGCGCCCGCCACCGATTAGAGCCGTTCGAGAGACTCGTGGGTTCGCTCGGTCACCGCATCACCGGTGTTCCTGGTGCCGACCGGCTCGAACAGCAGGATAGCGCACTCCTCGTCCGCCACCGGGCGATGCTCGACGCCCCGAGGGACCACCACCAGTTCCCCTTCGGCGACCTCCACCGCGTGGTCACGGAACTCCAGGCGAAAGCGCCCGCGCACCACGAGGAACAGCTCGTCTTCCTCCTGATGCCGATGCCAGTCGAAGGTTCCCAGGATCTTGGCCAGCTTTACGTGCTGCCCGTTCAATTCCGCGATGATCCTGGGATGCCAGTGATCGGAAATGTTCGACAGTTTCTCGGTGAGATTGATGGCTTCCATGCGCGCCTCCGGTGGCTACCGGCCGTCCTCAGAGACCGACCGTCGCGATACACTCGATCTCGACCCGGGCGCCCAGCGCCAGGCCGTTGGCTCCCATGGCACTGCGGGCGGGCAGCCGGTCGAAGTACGGGACGTACACTTCGTTGACCGCGGCCCAGTCGCGGACGTCTGCCAGCATGAGAAGACACTTGACCACCTCGTGCATGGACGAACCGTTCCGTTCCAGGATGGCCTGGATGTTGTCCATGGCCTGGCGGGCTTCCTCGCGCACGCCGCCCTCGATGAGCGTGGTCCCGGAGACCGTCCCGATCTGTCCTGAAACGAACAGCAGGTGGCCCACGCGTACGGCATCGGCAAACGGCAGCGTCGAGGTCGTATCGGCCACCAGGTACTCCACGACCGGCGGCTCGCCGGCGGGTTGACAGGCGCCGGCGCCAAGGACGAGCGCCGTGGCCAGCATCGCTGTTCGCATCATCGACCTCCATTCCCGCGGGTAGTGTGTCTGCTCGATGGTTGCACCGGAGCGCTGTGTCCGGCCGTTCATACCGTGCCCTTCGTTTCGGTGGCACTGACATGCCAGCAGCGGCCCTCCTGCTCCAGCCAGAATCGCACCCAGGTGGCCCAGAAATACCAGTCTGCCGAGTCCTGTACGGGACGGACGGTCTGCTGGGTCATGTCCAGCAGTACGCGCTCCGTCCCGGTGGCACGGAGCAATCCGGAAAACCTGACGTTCACGCCCGGAGCATCCACGGCACACCGGCTGTCGTCATCGACCTGGCACAGGTCGGCGAATCGTTCACTGGCCAGGAGATAGTCGAGCAAGGCCGGGTCGTGGAGCCGTGTGACCTCGAGGTCGCGCCCCACGGTCTCGATGCGAGGATCGAGGTACAGTGCCGTCTTGCCAAACATGTTCCGGACACTGTCGAGGACGGCGGCATAGATCGCTAATTGACTGCCGGTCGTCAGGGTGTCGCCTCCGCCCATGGCAACGCTGTCGGGCACGCAGGCCAGGGTGGCGTGATCGGGGCCGTGTTCCTGTTCCGCGGCACACGCCAGGGACAGGACTCCGAGAATGATCAGAACGGCACGCTTCATCATGGTCTCTCGAACAGGTGGAGGCCTTGCTTTCGTACCTCGAGAATGTGACGGATGGTGCGCCGGGCCTGCCGGCGGGAGATGCCGTGGTGCACGAGTTCGTTTTCGACCTCGTCGGACGGTGTGCCCGCTTCCAGCAGGCTGATGGCCCGCTTCACCAGTTCCTGTTGCTCCAGGACGTGAGCACCCGTGCGCCCCAACAGGCGGTCGAGGAACGTCACGGCGCGTCCGTATTGCCGATGTCGACGGCAACACGCCATGTCCCGTCACGGGCCTTGCGCCAGACGGTCACGTAGTTGCCCTCGCGCAACACCGAATCGATCCCCGCAGCCGAGGTGTGCACCGATTGCCAGCGGCCCAGGGTGTACCCCAGATCACCCCCGGAGCCGACCTGCGCCTCGGTGGGCGCCCACAGCAATCGCGGTTGGCCCTCGGCGAGGAACGGAGCCATGGTCGCGCGAATGGCATCCCGGCCGTCGACGCGACCGCTGGATGGGAACTGCACACCTTCAGACAGAAAGAAGTCGGCCCACCCGTCGGCGCCGCGCGCCGCGGTCGCCACTGCGAACGCCGAATCCGCCTGCAGCAACGCCGCGCGTTCCACCCCGAGGTCGGGGCCACAACCGCCGCACAAGGCCGCGACAACGGCTGCGAGCACCCAGCCACCTTCCACATGTGTCCTCATGGACTTCTCTCGGTAGAGCGATCTCGCAAGGTACCGGTCGGCGGCGCGGACAAGCAATCCCCGCCCGCCGGGCGTCGTGCCCCTCGGGCCCTCCGGTGTGGTGGCCCTTCCGAGACCCCTCTACATTGCAGGCATGCTCATCGATGCCCGCAGCCTCGATTCCGGAATGACCGTCCGGAGCCACGTCTGCATCATCGGCGGCGGCGCCGCAGGCCTCACGCTGGCCCGGCAGTTGTCCCGCGGTGGACGCACGGTATGTCTGTTGGAGGGCGGCGGCCTGGATCCGGACCGAGGGTCGGCCGACCTCTATGCCGGGACCAGCACCGGCCAACCGTGCGGCAGCCTAGACGTCATCCGGCTCCGTTACTTCGGCGGAACGACCAATCACTGGGCCGGCTACTGTCGCGTGCTCGACCCCAACGACTTCGAGACCCGGCCCTGGGTCCCCCGGAGCGGCTGGCCTTTCGACCGCGACGTTCTCGACGCCTATTACCTCCAGGCCGCCGACATCTGTGACCTCATGACGGGGACATTCCGGGCCGAAGCGTGGGCTGAGCTGACCGGGCACGACTTGCTCCCATTCGAACGCCGGCAGGTGCTGCACCGGGTCACGCGTTTCAGCCTGCCGACGCGGTTCGGTCAGAAGTTTCGGGCGGAGTTGGAGGACTCCCCATCGACAACCGTCTACCTCCATGCCAACCTCACGCGACTCGAGCCGGCGGAATCCGGCGGGCACGTGGTCCGGGCCCACGCGGAGACCCTCTCGGGAGTCCGGTTGACGGTCGAGGCGGATCGCTACGTCCTGGCCTGCGGCGGCATCGAGAACCCCCGGCAGCTTCTGCTGTCCGGGCTCGGCAACGACCGGGACCTGGTGGGCCGCTACTTCATGGAGCACACCAACATCCGGACCGCAAGACTGTTGTTGCGGCCCGAGACCGTTGCCCTCACGCCCTTCTACCAGGTCCAGATGGCCGACGGCAGGCGCACGGTGCAGGGCGGCCTGGGGCTGTCGCCGGATGCCCAACGCCGGAACCAGGTCGGCAACGTCTCCGCCTGGCTCGAGCCATACTCGCCTGGAGAGAATCCAGGCGTCAGAGCCCTGCGCGAGACCATCGCTGCGTTCGGCGCCCGGGAGATGCCGGATAACCTCCAGCGCCACATCTACGCCATCATGGCCAACGCCGACCAGGTCACGCGCGCCGTCTTCCAGGAGATGTTCAAGGAAACCCCGTTCCAGATTCGCACCGTGAGCGAGCAGGCGCCGAACCCGGACAGTCGCGTCACCCTCGGCGAGGACGTCGACGCGCTGGGACTCCGGCGCGTACGACTCCACTGGCAGCTGACCGAGTTCGACAAACGGAGCATCCTGACGACCGTCCGGGTGCTTGCAGAGGAGATGGGACGCCTGGGAATGGGACGGGTGCGTGTGGAACTGAGTGAGGATGAAGGGACCTGGCCCAACCCGACCTGGTGGGGCCATCACCACATGGGCACCACCCGCATGCACAGCGACCCCTCCCAGGGAGTCGTGGACGCCGATTGCCGGGTGCACGGGATGACCAATCTCTTCGTGGCGGGCAGTTCGGTGTTCCCCACCTCCGGCTCGGCGGGTCCCACGTTGACCATCGTGGCCCTGGCCCTCAGGCTGGCCGACCACCTGGAACGGGAGGCCGCCCGGTGAGCGACCACTGGACCCGTCGCCACGTGCTGTCCTTCCTGGCCGGGCTGCCCGCCGCCTGGCAAGCCCGACTCGGGCGCCTGGCGCCGGCCGATTACCGCACGCGGATCGAGGCCGACGCGGTCGTGGCGGCGATGGGAGCGCCCGTCAGTGCGGCGCACATCGGAACGTGGTACCTGGAGATCGAACCGGAAGAGGCCGACGTCACCACACTGGTGAGGGCGCTGGTAGGGCCCGCTCAGGAACGGCCCAGGACCATGGGACGGCACCACCTCGAGTCCATGGTCAGGGAAGACTTTGCCCGGGGCGACACGGTGGCCATCGGCGGCTGGATCCTGGCGCGCTCCGAAGCTCGCGCGTGTGCCCTGGCGGCACTGCTCCGGAAGGGGTGACGCTCAGCTGGGCGGTTGCGGACCGCCGAGACGCTCTGCCAACCGATGGACCTCACGGCGCACCTCTTCGAGATCCCGGCGCAAACCCCGAATCATGAACGGGAGCGTGGCCGCCACGACCAACAGCGTGGCGAACAACACGACGGCGAGCACCGAGGCCAGCAGGAATGCGAGATCAGAATCCATGGTGCCTCTCCCGGTGGGTCCGCATCAGGGCAGCAAGGCCTTTTCCTGGATCACGTCCGCCAAGGTCTTGGCAAAGAGACGGCCCCCAGCTCTCGAGAAGTGGGCGTCGTCGATGTGCAACGCCGGGTCCTCCGGCGGAATGACACTGTCCACCGTCACGTTGTGCATACCGGCATCCAGCGCGCTCTGCCGTACGCGTGCGGCCAGCGAGTCCTGCCGGTCGACCTGCCGCAGCGACCAATGAGGGGTGACCACCAAGGTCTCCGCGCCGTGCGCCTCAGCCATCCCCTTGATGGAGATCAGGCTGTTGTGGAAGGCCCAGTACCCCTCCAAGGGGTCCTCGGATGGTGTGGCGGTGCGCCAGATCTGTTTGACCAGATCATACTCGATGCCGCGGGCCCGGTCGATCAGGACCGCCGTCCCGGTCACGGCAGCGGAGGCCATCATCCATTTGGGGATGTAGTGTTGGACTGACCGACGCGACGCGTCCCAGTGTCCCAGGCGATGGCTGTAGTCGGGCCGGAAGCCTTCCAGTCCGAGACCGGCCCAGAGATCATTGTGCCCAGCGTAGACGATGACGAGGTCCGGCTGGAAGTGCACTCCCAGCAAGGCGAACTGCACCACGTTGAACGGCAGGGAGGCCGCGTTCATGCCGAGGTTCATGA
>JBDHIK010000126.1:0-7221 GCA_039587475.1 Gemmatimonadota bacterium
TGCAGCACGCACCGCGGCCGTCATCATCTCCCGGCCGCCCAGGGAGTGGAGGGTGGCCATGGACACTCCCAAGTCCCGGGCCCCGGCCACCGCTCCCGCCACCGTGTTGGGAATATCGTGCCACTTGAGGTCCAGGAAGACGTTGAGCCCGTGATCGGCCAGACTGCGCAGGAATTCGGGGCCTGCGCGGGTGGCCAGGACCGATCCAACCTTCACCCAGCGCAGTCCTTCGATCCGGTCGATCATACCCCAGGCGTCCTCCTGGGAGGGCACGTCGAGCGCCAGGATGACCTCAGCCATCGGTCCCTCCCTGAAGGTCCCTGACCACCCGCTCGGGGAGCCTGGGATCCGCCAGGGCCGCCGTGCCGATGGCGACGAGGCTGGCCCCGGCGCGGAGGTATTGGCGGACGTCGGCCGCCGAGCGGATGCCGCCGACGCCGATCACCGGTTTGCCCTCGGTGTGCTCGACCACCGTGGCCACCGCTTGAAGTCCCACGGGGAGGAGTCCGGGGCCGCTCACACCACCCCGCCCCAGTCCCAGCCGAGGGGCGCCGGTCGGGTCGAACGCCGTTCCGGGGATGGTGTTCACCACCGAGACGCCGGCGGCGCCTGCGGCACAGGCAGCGGCAGCCAGAACCCCGAGTTGCGGCGACGCCGGGGACAACTTGGCAACCAATGGAATGTCGGTCGTAGCCCGAGCCGAGGAGACGACGGCCGCCACGGTGACGGCATCGGCGCCGAACTCGATACCGCCGGCCTCAGAGTTGGGGCAGGAAAGGTTGAGCTCGATCGCGGCCACGTCAGGGCCTTCCAGCGCATCGATGACCTCGGCGTACTCATCGATACGGAACCCCACCACGCTGAGAATGACCTGGGCTGGCGGGGCCAGTTGCAGCAGCCGCGGCACATCGCGGCGGGCCACGGACGCCACGCCGGGATTGGCCAGGCCCACAGCATTGAGCATGCCTCCGGGGAGTTCGGCGACCCGTGGTGGGGCATTGCCCGAGCGCGGTGCCAGACTGATGGACTTGGTGATGAGGCCGCCCAGGCGGGTGACGTCCATGACGCCGGCCACCTCGGTCCCGAAACCGGCCGTGCCGGCCGCCAGGAGGACGGGGTTCTGGAATGGGCGGCCGAAGACCTCGCGCGAGAGGGCCGACGACGGCCGGATCAGGGCACATCCTCAGGGTTCATGTCGTCGATGTCGGTCCGGGCCCGTCCCTGCCGGCCGGAGCGGCGCCTCTGTTCTTGCGGCTGTTGCTGTCCCACAAGTTGGCTCATGGCATAACCACGCAGCGAGTCTTCGAGCGACAGATACGCCGGCGAAACGTCCCCCTCCAGATAGGCGAGGTACGGGCTCCCGGCATAGGCATACGTGAGCATGCCATGGTACAGGGGCGCGTTGTCCGGGTCGACGACCGCCATGGCCAGCACCGCCTTGGGGGCGAACGGCGAGTCCGGCCACCGGACAGTCAGTTCCCTGAAGAACCATTGGGCCAGTTGCGGCGCCTCGAGGGAGTCCCGGGCCACCTCGGCAAGAAAGAACAGGTGCATGTCGCCGTTGGGAGTCCCGGCGGTCAGCGAATCCGCTGATTGCATCCGTACGACCATCGACTGAAGGCGTCGGGCGATGAGTCCGTCCGCACCGGGACTGACGGCGGCCACCTCGAGCGTCCCGTGGACCTTGGAAAGGTCTTCAGGCGTAGCACTGCGCCGCAGTTCGAGCCTGATGATCTCGATTCTGGCGAGACCGCCGTTGCGCCGCGCGGAGGTGTCCGCGGCTGCCAAGACCAGGCGTTCCACCGCGCGATCGGGATCGAGGTCTACCCAACGGAGACCATCCTCGAGATAGAAGCGTGCCACCGTCTCGGCATTGAGGCTGTCATACCCGGCGATGACCCGGTCCGTCAGGGCCGTGGCGGACGCAGCATCGTACCATCCGATGGCCGCCAGCACCATGTTCCAGTCGACCACCGTGTCCCGGCGGGCGATCAGGCTGTCGGACAACTGCTCGGCCGCTCCGACATGGCCTGCCCCGGCCATTGCCACGGCCCGGGCGCCGTCCATCCTGGGATCTCCCAATGGCTCGAGCACGGCCATCGCCTCCTGGTACTCCCCAAGGCTGTTGAGGGCCGTTCCGTAGAGCCCCCGGGCTTTCATTTGCCGTGCCGAATCCTGGCTCGATACGCCGGTGGCCAGATACCGCACCGCGGCCAGTGGATCGTCCATCTGCAAGTAACAGTCGCCCAGGAGGACACTGGCCTGCTCGACCAACTCGCTATCGGGACTGGTGAACACCACCCGTTCCAGGTAGGGCACGGCTTGGTCGCAGGCGTTCCGCCGGGACAGGGCCGTGCCCTTGATGAGCATGGCGTCGTCGGCCCAGCTGCTGGTGGCGTGACGAGAGATGACGGTGTCGGCCTTGATCTCGGCCTGGGCCCAGTAGTTCTGCGCGTCGAAGCGCCGTCCCTGCCGTTCGGCCTTCTCGGCCTGATCGGCCAGGCGGCGGGCCTTGTACATCCCGTTGTAATACACACAGCCACCGGCGGCGAGCAGGCCGGCGACCAACAGGAACCGCATCCTCCTCATCTCCCTGCCCCGGAGATCGTCGCCGCCCCTGTCTTGCGGTCGTAGTCCTTGAGATACTCGACGATGGCGTCGGCCAGCGCACCGGCAATCTTCCGTTGCCCGGCCTCACTGGTCAAAAACGCGGCGTCCTGCTGATTGGTGCGGAATCCCATCTCGACAAGGACGGCAGGCCGGTGCGCCGTGTTGAGGACTGCCCAGCGGTTGTACTGGTGGACGCCCTTGTTCTCGCCACCGTGCACCTTGGCCAGGTGTGATTGGATCATGGCGGCGGCGTCGGCCGATTCGTGCAGGAACTCGTTCATCTGGAGGTCCTTGAAGATGAACTCCAGGGCACTCGAGCTGGCGACCCCACTGGCCTCGACCTCATAGCGAAGGGCGTCGTTCTCCATGCGGGCCACGCGTGCGGCATCGGCTGAATTCTCCTCCCCGATGATGAACGTGTGGAAGCCACGGATCGACCGATAGTTCCTGCGCGATGACGGCATGGCGTCCACATGGAGACTGACGAACAAGTCACATCCGTCACTACACATCGGGGCCCGCTCCAGCAAGGGCGGACGCACGTCCTTGGTCCGGGTCATCAAGACCCCGACGCCGCGCCGCTCGAGTTCGTCGCGCAGCTTCAAGCCGATGGCCAACGTGACGTTCTTCTCCAGAACGCCCTTGGGGAAATAGCGGCCGGAGGTCCCGGGATCGTTGCCGCCATGGCCGGGATCGATGGTCACCAGGTGGCCCGGAAGAAGGCCACTGGGCGGTGTTGCCACGCTCTGGACCGGGTCTCCGCTACCGACCTCGAAAAACGCCGCCCGGCGGGAATCGTAGAGATACCGCTGCTGGAAGCGCGCCGGCAGCACCTCGGTCATGAATTGCAGGGGAACGAACAACGAGTCACCGCGACTGAGGATGGGCGTGGCGAGCGCCAGCGTCTCCTCACCGACGCGGTAGTAAGGGGTGCCATCGAGAAACTGGAATCTGACTCCGGCCAGCGCGGCCTCGACCCAGGCTCCGTTCCGAACGACGGTTGCGCCGAGGGACTGAAACACCGTGTTGGCGGGGAGGAGGAGACCTCCCTCCGGTCCCCGCTCGACGGCGACCCGGACCTCGCCTCGCGGCGTGGTGATGGTGATCGTGGCCGGCGGCGGCGCCACCGCCGTAGCGACTGCCAGGAGCAGGGCCCCGATCATCTGCGGCCCTCCCAACTCACGGCTCGGGCCGCCTCGCGCTCGGCGTCCCGGCGCTTGATGGTCTCTCGTTTGTCATACTGCTTCTTCCCACGGCCGAGCGCGATGGTGACCTTGGCGTGCCCGCGCCGGAAGTACAGCTCGAGCGGCACAAGCGTGAGGCCCTTCTGCTCGACCGCCCCGATGAGGCGGGCAATTTCCCGGCGGTGCAGCAGTAGCTTCCGGGAACGAACCGGATCATGGTTGTAGCGGTTTCCCTGCTCATAGGGTGTGATGTTCATACCCTCCAGAAACACCTCACCGCCCCGAATACGGGCATATGCCTCTTTGATCGAGGCCTTACCGTGACGCAACGACTTCACTTCGGTCCCCGACAGCACGATACCCGCCTCCCAGGTGTCCAGGATGTGGTAGTCGTGCCTGGCCTTCGGATTCCGGGCAACGAGATGTCTCGCCGCCTCGGAGGATGGGGCGTCTTTGGTCACTGCAAACCTCGTAACTGCAATGTAGACAGGGAGTTCGGAGGACGCAACAGGTTCCTTGACTGGGCCGCCCCGCTGCCCTTACCTTGATGCCCGGGCCGAAGTGGTGGAACTGGTAGACGCGCTGCGTTCAGGGCGCAGTGGGCTTAACGCCCGTGGGGGTTCGAATCCCCCCTTCGGCATGAACCCTCCTGGACGATCCGTCCAGGAGGGTTCTCGCTTTCCGGGCTCCCCGCCTCAGTACCGGGCCATGGTGGGGTCCACGTCCCGGGCCCAGCCTTCCACCCCTCCCGCCAGGCTCTGCACCGAACGGAATCCGGCCTGCGCCAGGATGGCGAGCGCATGGAGAGAGCGGACGCCGGTGTGACAGTACGTCACGACCGGAACCGCAGGGTCGAGTTCCCCGAGCCGAGCCGGAAGCTCTCCCAAAGGAACCAGCCTGGCGCCGGGAAGCCTGCAGATGGCCCACTCGTGTGGTTCCCGTACGTCGATCAGCTGGAGGGGATCGCCCCGTTCCAGTTGCAGATGGAGTCGGTCCGGGGTCGTTTCCCTTCCCTCCGCGGCCAGCCGGGAAGCCCCGCAGAATGCCTCATAGTCGATCAGGCCGGTGATGGTCGGGGCGTCACCGCACACCGGGCACGTCGGGTCCTTCCTGATGGCCAATTCCCGAAACTGGAGTTGCAGCCCATCGAACAGCAGAAGTCTCCCTGCGAGGGCCTGACCCACCCCCAGAATCCATTTGACGGCTTCGAGCGCCTGAATACTGCCGATGACACCGGGCACCACTCCCAGGACCCCGCCAGCGGCGCAATTCGGCACCACCTCGGGAGCAGGCGGCTCGGCGAAGAGGCATCGGTAACAAGGCCCATCCTGGGCCCCGAACAGCGACACCTGTCCTTCAAACCGAAAGATGGCCCCATAGACGTTCGGCTTCCCCAGGAGCACGGATGCGTCGTTGACGAGATAGCGGGTCGGGAAATTGTCGCTGCCGTCGAGCACGAGGTCGAACGCGCCGATGATCTCCATGGCGTTCTCCGACGACAAGCGTACGGCGTGACGTTCGAGCTGGACGTGGGGATTCAGATCGTGCAATCGGTCGGCGGCCGAGTCGAGCTTGGGGCGCCCCACGGCGCTGGTGCCGTGGAGGATCTGTCGTTGCAGGTTCGACAGATCGACCGCGTCGAAATCAACCAAGCCGATGGTCCCCACGCCTGCGGCCGCCAGGTACAGGGCCGCCGGCGATCCAAGGCCGCCGGCGCCCACGATGAGGACCCGGGCCTCCTTGAGTCGCCGTTGCCCTGCGGCCCCGACCTCGGGAAGCGTGAAGTGCCGGGAGTAGCGGATCCGCTCCTCCCGGGTCCAGTCGGACTCGTCGGTCATCTCGATGCTACGACCCGCCACAAGTAAAAAACCCGACCGCGGGCGACCGGGTCGGGTTCGATTCCGTCCGCGGACTTACGCCGACGGGGCAATACTCACCAGGCTTTGGACCTCGGCCTCCTGTTTGAGCAGGTCGGCCAGGGTAATGCCGGACAGGAAATCGTCAATGCGCCGATGCAGTTCGTTCCAGATGGGACGGATGGTGCACTCAGCATCGGTGTCGCATCGCTTCTCGTCCACCGGATGGAGTTCACAGTTGACCTCCAGCGTCTGCCGGTCGCTGGCGTTCATGACGTCCAGCACGGTGATCTGTTCCGGGGGGCGATTCAGGAAGTAGCCCCCCTTGGCGCCCCGTACGCTCCGGACCAGTCCGGCACGTCGCAGACGCAAGAAGATCTGCTCCGTGTAGTCGGCCGGGAGTCCCTCGGTCTCCGCCAATTCACGGGCCGGCACGGCGGCCATGCCCTCCACCCCATACCTGCGGGCGAGGTACAGCGCGATGATCAAGGAGTACTCGGTGAGGGTGGTGATGCGCATGATCCGTCAATATGCCCGTTGGGGGGCGCGGTATCAACTGACGCCGGGTGCCGTTCCCGGCGGCGGCTCCGGCGTCTCCGGGTCGGGGCCGCGCCGCCACAGGCGCCGGACACCGGACCAGCCGAACAGCCGGATGAGAAAGAAGCCGCCAAACAAGACGCCAAACCCCGTGGTCCAGAACCGCCACCACAGCAACAAGGCCGTCTCCTGGGGCCCGAATTGACCCGCCGCGCCGGCAAGAAAGCCGAGTTCGACCCCACCGGCACCAGCGGGTGTCGGCAGAATGAGCTGGCTGTACAGGAGGGCGAATGATCCCAGCAGCATCGGCCCGAGGGCCGGGGGATCCGGAACGGTCATGGCCAGGACCGGGAGAATCGCCGTGCGAGTCGTGAGGTTGATCAGCGTCATCGGGATGCTGGCGAGGAGAGGACCAGGGGTCATCCGCTTCCAATACCGTGACAGGCGAATCGCGGGCTTCTTGAGACGGTGTAGCCATGGCGATGCCGAGCGCCGTGCCAGGACGATCACCCCGATGGAAGCGACACCGACCAGAATCAGCCAAGGCCAGAGTGCGCCCAGCGCCGCAAGGAACGGCGGTGCGACCGTGACGATCCACTCAGGGGCGTAGCGCCAGGCCAGAGCCGCGGCAAACAGGATGATGACCGGCCAGGCGGCAAGGACTTCGAAACTGACGACGACCAAGCCTGCCTCGAGCGGGACCTTGGCATGATGCAGGCCCGCGAGTCGGCTCGGCTCCCCGCCGACCCGGCCCGGCGTGAGCGCAGCGGCCCCGTCACCAATGGCGTTCACCACGACGGCCTGGCGAAACGTCAGGCGCTCACCAACGCCACGGACCAGCCAGACGAGTCGCCATGCCCGCGCCACCGCATCGGCAACCATGAGCCCAAGACATACTGCCAGGGCAAGACCCAGAGACATCATGCGGCCAGATCCTGATACAACTGGAACAACTGCGACATGACGGTGCCCCAGTCATGTTCACGCTCGACCCATCGGCGGCCGGCCCGGCCCAGCGCCAAGCGATCCGCCCC
>JBDHIK010000292.1:0-3044 GCA_039587475.1 Gemmatimonadota bacterium
GTTGCCGGCAAGTGGGGCAGGGAGTTGCGCCGTCCTGGTCGACCGGGATGGCGACGGCGACCTCGATCTCACCGGCGTGGACGAACTCGACGACCTGCTGATGTTGTTCCGCAACGACTGAACCTGCGGTGGCTAGACCACCACACAACACGGCTCCGGTGGCTCCCCGAGCATCTCCGCGAGGGCGGTCAGCCCCTCCTGCAGCCGGCTTCTATCCGGGACCGGACCCAGACAGACGCGCACCGCGTGGGGCGCCGTGCCACGGCCGGCCACGAAGTCCTCTGCCGGGGACACCAGGACCCCCCGCATGGCGGCCTGCGCGACGAACTCCGCCGTCGACCACGGTTCCGGCAGCGACAACCAGACCTGCTGACTCATGGGGTGGCTCACCGTGGCGTGCGGTGCGAGGATGTCCTGTGCCAGTGCTTGCCGCGCCGCGACCTCTTCCCGCTTCCAGGACATCACGCGCTCCGCGGTGCCGTCGAAGATCCACTCGGCCACCACGTCCCCCATCAGGGTCGGCACGCTGAACGTCGTACTGCTAATCGCCGGCCGCAGCCGTTCTACCATCCCCGGCGGTGGCAGCAGAAACCCGATGCGCAGTCCCGGCGCGAGGCTCTTCGACGTGCCGACCAGGTAATACGCATCGGACGACGAAGCGGAGAGGGGAGCCTGGTCGGGGACCAGGAATCCGTAGCTGTCGTCCTCGACGATCGGTACACCGTGCTTCGCGGCGGTTGCCGCGACGGTCTGGCGGCGATCCTGGGGCATGAGGACGCCCGTGGGGTTGTGCAAACTCGGCATGCAATAGAGCGCCTTGACCGAAGGATCGCTGCAGGCGTCCGCAAAGGCGTCGGGGTCGAGGCCCTCCCGGTCCATCGGCAGGCCCTTCAGCTTGAGCCGGAGCAGATGCGCCAGCGACTTCATACCGCTGTACGTGAGTCGGTCGGTGAGGATGGTGTCTCCTGGATTGGCGATGGTCGCGAACACGAGGGCCATGCTGTGTTGCGCACCGTTGGTGACCAGGACGTTTTCCGCCGCGGCGTCGAGGCCGACATGCTCCATCCAACGCGCCCCCGCTGACCGTTGCCGGTCGGTCCCCCCGAGCGGTTGGTAGTCGATGATGCCGGCGCCCGGCAAACGGCCGGCCATCCGGGCCACGCTGGCTGCCAGTTCCGCCGCGTGGGCCCACGGTCCCAAGTGGTTCGCGGTCAGGTCCAGTGGAGCGTCGGGGTTCGGAGCAACTCTCTCACCGGCCCCCTCGCCGCACACGAAGGTGCCTCGTCCCACCTCTCCCCTCACCAGGCCCCGTCGCTCGGCTTCGGCGTAGCCACGCGTCACCGTGGTCAGGGCGACGTTGAGCTGGTCCGCCAGGAGCCGTTGGGTCGGCAGGCGCTCTCCGGCAGCCAGACGACCCGCGAGGACATCTGAGGCGATGGCATCGGCGATGGCCAGGTAGAGGGGGCCCTGCGGTTGGTCGATGTCTGGATTCCACATTGTCATGCATGCAATACTACCACTTGACGATCTGAAGCACATAATGAGGGGGCATTGCATGCATACAATACGACGATTCATTGCCCTCCCCATCGTCCTGTGGCTGTTCCTGGCGATCATGTGGGGCACCACGTGGCCCGTGGTCCGGGTCGGTCTTCGGGAACTGCCGCCATTCACCTTCGCTGGAATGCGGTTCCTCGTGGCGGCCACGGTCCTGGCGCTGGTTGCCGTGGCCCGCCGGGTGTCTCTGCCGAGGGGGGTCACCGACTGGGCCATCATGATCGGCACCGGGCTCTCGGCCATTGCGGTGACGTATGCGTTCCAGTTCTGGGGTATGCAGCACGTCGAGTCCGGGGTGGCCGCGGTGCTGTTCTCCACCGTTCCCATCATCACGCTGGTCATCGCGCATGCCGTGCTGCCGGATGAGCCGATGACGGTGCCCCGGGTTGCCGGGGTGCTCCTGGGGAGTGGCGGCGTCGCGCTGATCTTCAGCGACCGTCTGGGCGGGACCTCGCCCATGGCGGCGTGGGCCGTCCTCGGATTCATGATCGGCGCCGTCGCCCTGGCGCACGCCCAGGTGGTGGTCCGGGCGCACGGCCATCGGTTTGACCCGGTGCTTCTTGCTGCGGTGCAAACAGCGATTGGAGGGACGGTACTGCTCACCATCGGGCTGTCGCGTGAGGGACCGTTGTCGGCGGTCGTCTGGTCGGTTCGGTCGGTGGCGGCGCTGGGCTACCTGTCTCTGGTCGGGACCGCACTCGGGTTCGTCGCCCTCTATTCGCTGCTGCGCCGCATGCCGGTCACCCGTGTGAACTCGATGATGCTGGTCCACCCACTCGTGGCCATTGGCCTCGGCTGGGCGTTCCTGGGAGAGCGGCTCGGTTGGCCGGTGCTGCTTGGTGCTGGCGCCATCATGGCCGGACTGATCCCGCTGTTGTGGCAGAGTCGCCCGGCTGCAGCCGGGCTCGGCGACTTGCTCATCACCGGCGAGTTCCAGGCGGAAGGAGCCGAATAGCATGGGCATCCCCGCGGCTTTCCAGGAGGTCCGGCTCGTGACCTTCGAGGCGCGATTGGCTCCGGCATTCGCTCGCCTCAACCTGGAGTGGATCGAGTCCCTCTTCGAGGTCGAGCCACGCGACCGGGAGACGCTCGACCACCCTCAGAAGACGGTCCTCGATCGCGGCGGCGAGATCTTCTTCGTGCTCGAGAACGGCGCCCCGGTGGGCACGGTGGCGCTGGTGTCGGTGGCGCATGGCTACGAACTGGAGAAGATGGCCGTAACCGAGTCGGCGCGAGGCCGGGGCCACGGTGACCGTCTCCTCCAGGCCGCCATCGAGTGGGCTCGGGCGCGAGGGGCATCCCGGGTGACGCTGTACTCGAACCGGTCACTGGAGCCAGCGATTCGCCTGTACCGCAAGCATGGGTTTCGGGAGATTCCCATGGAGTCGTTCGCCGACTGGAAGCGATCCAACATCCACATGCAGCTCGATCTCGATCGTCGCGGCGCGCTGGGAAGGGGAAGGAAGTGACCATGTCCGCAGTCCCAT